>NZ_CP012184.1:5215100-5526512 GCF_001420995.1 Pseudonocardia sp. EC080619-01
GCCGCGGCCGTCGGCGCGAACCCCGGCGACTGCATCTTCTTCGCGGCGGGGACGCCGTCCGACGCCCGCGCCCTGCTCGGCGCCGCCCGCGGCGAGATCGCGCGGCGGGTCGGCGCGATCGACGAGTCCGCCTGGTCGTTCGTGTGGATCGTGGACGCCCCGCTGTTCGAGTCCACCGCCGACACCGACGACGTCGCCGTCGGCGGGGGTGCCTGGACCGCGCTGCACCACGCCTTCACCTCGCCGACCCCGGACTGGATCGACACCTTCGAGCAGAGCCCGGGCGAGGCGCTGGCCTACGCCTACGACATCGTCTGCAACGGCAACGAGATCGGCGGCGGCTCGATCCGTATCCACGACGCCGACGTGCAGAAGCGCGTCTTCGAGATCATGGGCCTGTCCGAGGCCGAGGCCAAGGAGAAGTTCGGCTTCCTGCTGGACGCCTTCTCCTACGGCCCGCCGCCGCACGGCGGGATCGCGTTCGGCTGGGACCGGATCACCGCGCTGCTCGCCGGGGTCGACTCCATCCGCGAGGTCATCGCGTTCCCGAAGACCGGCGGCGGCTTCGACCCGTTGACCCAGGCCCCGGCGCCGATCACCGCCGCCCAGCGCAAGGAGGCCGGGGTCGACGCGAAGCCGGCCCAGCCGGCGCCCGGCGGCTCCGCGCCCGGCAGGCCGGCCGAGACCGGCGGCGGCGCACCGGAGAAGCCCGGCCCGGCCGCGTAGGTGCTGCACCTGCGGGTGGTCTGCCCGTCCGGGCGGACCACCGAGGTCTGCGAGGTCCTCACCGCCGAACCCGGGGTGGCCCACCTGGTGGTCCACCCCGGGGCGGCGGTGCGCCCGCCCGGCGACCTGGTCGAGGCCGACGTCGCGCGCGAGTGCACCGACGACCTCCTCGGCCGGCTCGCCGATCTCGGCGTCGATCACGACGGCGGGATCACCCTCGAGCAGCTCGACACCGTGCTCTCCGACCGGGCCGACGCCGCCGAGGAGGCCGCCCCCGGGGACGGGGCGGACGCCGTCGTCTGGGACGAGCTGATCCACCGGACCGGCGAGGAGTCCCGGCTCTCGCTCACCTTCCTGACGTTCCTCACGATCGCGTGCCTGCTCGCCGCGGTCGGCGCCGTCACCGACTCCCCGGTGACGGTCGTCGGCGCGATGGTCCTCGGCCCCGAGTTCGGGCCGATGGCGGCGATGGCCGTCGGGCTGGTGCTGCGCCGTGCCGACCTGATCCGGCGGGGCGCGGCCGCGCTGCTGGTCGGGTTCCCGTTCGCGATGGCCGTCACCGCACTGGCGACCGTCCTGTTCGACCTGTTCGGCTGGCTGTCGTCGGCGTCGCTGGACGGGCTCGAGCAGATGGACTTCATCTACGAGGTCGGGCCGTTCTCGCTGGTCGTGGCCGTCCTCGCGGGTGCCGCGGGGATGCTGTCGCTGACGTCGGCGCGGTCGTCGGCGCTGGTCGGCGTGTTCATCTCGGTGACGACCGTCCCCGCCGCCGCGTACGGCTCGGTCGCGGCCATCGAGGGCCGCTGGGTGGAGGCCGCGCTGTCGGTGCTGCAGCTCGGTCTCAACCTGGCCGGGGCGATCGGATCGGCGGCCGTGGTGCTGCTGCTCGCCCGGCACCGGTCCCGGCGTCGGGGCGCAGACCGCACGCTCTCCGAAGGGTAGGGTTTCCGGCGATGACCGATCCGCAGGCGACCCCCGGCGCGGTCGAGGCGGTGGCCGGCGCCGCACGGCTGCTGTCCCGCCGGGCGGGGTCCGAGGTCGAGCTCTCCGAGCCGGAGGATCTCGGTGGCAGCGGCCGCTCCGTGGTGGCCCGGGCACGCATGGGGCAGAACCCGTTCTCCGACCGCCGCAGCGTCGTGATCAAGCAGTACACGTCGCGGGCCGGCGACGGCGACGCGGAGGCCGCGTCCGACCCGTTCCGCTACGAGGTCGCCTCGTGCCAGCTGTTCACCGCGCTGCCGACCGAGATCCGGCCCAGCCCGGCGATCATCGCGCACGACCCGGAGCAGCGGCTGCTCGTCCTGGAGGACCTCGGCCGCAGCATGACCCTCGCCGACAAGTTGTTCGGGCCCGACAAGGAGGCCGCCCGCAACTGCCTGCTCGGCTGGGCCCGCGGCCTCGGGCGGATGCAGGCTGCCACCGCGGGCCGCGAGGGCGACTTCGGGGCGTTGCTGCGCCGGCTGGGGGAGAAGGCGCACCGCGACCCGATCGCCGACCAGGCCCGCGCCGCGCTGGCCCGGCTGCCGCAGCTGCTCGCCGACGCGCTCGGCGTCACCGCCGGGGACACGGCGGTGCTGGAGGCACGCGGTGGGGTGCGGCTGCTCGGCGGCACCGGGTTCCGGGCGTTCAGCCCGTCCGACACCTGCCCGGACAACAACCTGGTCACCTCGCGCGGCGTGCGGTTCGTCGACTTCGAGTGGGGCTGTTTCCGCGACGTCGTGCTCGACGCCGCGTACGTCCGCATCCCGTTCCCCGGGTGCGCCAGCAGCTACGCGCTGCCGGCCGCGGTGTCCGCGCAGATGCTGGAGGCCTGGCGCGCCGAGGTCGCGCCGGTCTGGCCCGAGCTCGACGACCCCGACGTGCTGGAGTCGCGCCTCACCGACGCGCACCTGCTGTGGGTGTGGTGGTCGACCTGGATGCTGCTGCCGCGGGTACTGGAGCACGACGGCCCCATCGGCGACGACGCCGGCCGCTCACCCCGGATCTCCACGGCCCTGCGCCACTACTGGCGGGGGCTGGGTGCCGCCGCGGCGGCGACCGACCGGCGCGGCAACGCGGAGCTGGCCGGCGCCGTCGTCGAGGCGCTGGACGAGCGGTTCCCGGACGCCCCGTCCGAGCTGGCGGTGTTCCCCGCGTTCCGGACGGGCGAGCGGTAAGAGTTCGCGTGCCGGTCCGGGGCGCGTCACCGCGTGCACACCGCGGCGGTGCGCACGCGGGTGATCGTGAGGGTCGTGCGCCCGACGATCGCGTCCTCGCCCGTCGCCGATCCCGCCTCCCGACACGTACCCGCCCGCCCCGCACCCGCCCGGACCGGCGCCACCCCGCCGGGGCCCGGGCGCCCCGTCCGGCATCTCGCCGTGCTGGGCGACTCCACCGCCGTCGGGCTGGGTGATCCCCGGCCCGGCGGCGGGTGGCGCGGTTTCGGACCGCTCCTGCGCGACGCCGTGACCGATCCTGGCCGTCCCGACCCGGTGCGCCTCGACAACCACGCCCGGACCGGTGCCCGGATGGCCGCCACCCGGCACGAGCAGGTGCCCGCGGCGGCCGCCGCCCGCCCGGACGTCGTCGTCCTCTGCGCCGGGATGAACGACACCCTGCGCTCCGACTTCGACCCCGAGGAGATCCGCCGCGACTGCGCGGAGGCCCTCGACCTGCTCGGCCGGGCCGGAGCGACCGTCCTGCTGGTCCGGTTCCACGACCACACCCGGGTGTTCCGGTTGCCCGCCGTGCTGCGCAGGGCACTCACCGCCCGGATCCTCGCCCTCAACGCGGCGCTCGACGACGCCGTCGCCGCGGCCGCGCTGTCCGTCACCGTCGGGGTGCTCGACCTGGAGACGACGTCGCCGTACGACCCGGCCGCATGGAGCGTGGACCGGCTGCACCCGTCCGAGCTCGGGCACCGGCTGCTCGCCCGCGGGCTCGCCGAGCTCCTCGCGGCGGAAGGCTGGGCCGTCCCCGGCACGGTCTCGCTCGACGCCGCGGGCGGCCGGGTCGTGAGGTCGTGGGAGCGCGGGGCGTGGCTGGTCGGGAAGGGGGTGCCGTGGCTGTGCCGCCGTGGGCGCGACCTGGGGCCGGTGATGGTCCGCGGCCTGGCGGAGGGGATGCGGCGCGGGGCCCCCGCGCGTGCCCGGCCGTGCGCCCACCGGCGTCACAACCGGCCCAGGAAGCTCCCGATCCGCTCGACGGCCTGCTCCAGCTGCGGCAGCGCCGTCGCGTACGAGCAGCGGATGTGTCCCTCTCCGGAGGGACCGAACACGGTCCCCGGGACGACGGCGACCGACTCCTCGCGCAGCAGCCGCTCCGCGAACGTCTCGGCATCCAGCCCGGACGCGCGGATCGACGGGAAGGCGTAGAACGCGCCGGCCGGTTCCGGGCACTCCAGCCCGGCCTCCCGCAGGCCCTTCACGAACACCCGGCGACGGCGGTCGTAGTCGGCCACCATCTCGGCGACGTCGCCCTCGGCATTGGTCAGCGCCTCGACGGCCGCCACCTGCGACACGTGCGGCGCGCACAGCATCGTGTACTGGTGCACCCGCAGGCACAGCTCGGCGATCGCGCGCGGCGCGGCCAGCCAGCCGACCCGCCACCCGGTCATCGCCTGGGCCTTCGAGAAACCGCCCAGCACCACCGTCCGCTCCCGGGCGCCCGGCACCGCACCGAGGCAGGTGTGCGCCCCGGTGTAGGTCAGCCGGTCGTAGATCTCGTCGGAGAGCAGGTAGAGGTCGTGCCGCTCGGCGAGCGCGACGAGCGCGCGCAGCACCTCGGGTGACTGCACCGCTCCGGTCGGGTTGGCCGGCGAGCCGATCAGGATCGCCTTCGTCCGCGGCGTGACGGCGGCCTCGACGGCGGCGACGTCGATCGCGAACCCGTCCTCGGCCCGCGTCGGCACCCCCACCGGCGTCCCACCGGCGAACGACACGCACGGCTGGTAGGCCACGTAGCAGGGCTCCGGGACGATGACCTCCTCGCCCGGGTTGAGGATCACCCGGAACGCCAGGTCGAGGCCCTCGGAGACGCCGGTGGTGACCAGGCACTCGGTGGCCGGGTCGTAGTGGGCGTCGTAGCGCGACGCCAGGTCGGCGCAGATCAGCTCGCGCAGCCGCGGGAGCCCGGCGTTGCCGGTGTAGGTGGTGTAGCCGTGCTCCAGGGCGTAGATGCCGGCCTCGCGGATCCGCCACGGCGTCACGAAGTCGGGTTCGCCGACGCCGAGCGAGATGACGTCGTCCATCTCCGCGGCGATGTCGAAGAACCGGCGGATCCCGGACGGCGGGATCGCGGTGATCGTCTCGTTCAGCGGCTTCACGGGGTCACCGGGAGCCGGTGGTCCGGCTCGGGCTCGGCGAACGTGTCGCCGTCGCGCTTGTGCGTGGCCAGGACGAAGTGGGTCGCGGTCGACCGGACGCGGTCGATCGTCGACAGCTTCTGGGAGACGAAGTCGCTCACCGCGCGGATGTCCGGGCCGACGACCGTGCACCGCAGGTCGTGCCCGCCGGAGACGAGGAAGCAGTCGCGGACCTCGTCGAACCGGGAGATCCGGGCGGCGACGTCGTCGAACCCGACACCGCGGGCGGGCGCCACGCCGACGTCGATGAACGCCGTGACCTGCGCGCCGGACCGGCCGGCTCCCTCGAGGGCGGCGGTGCCGTCCTCGTACCGGGCCCAGTCGACGACCGCCTTGTGCCGGCGGATCACGCCGGTGCGCTCCCACTCGGCGATCCGGGCGTCGACCTCGGAGACGGGCAGGCCGACCATGGTCGCGACGGTGTCGTGGCTCAGCGACGCGTCGCGTTCGAGCAACTCGAGGATCTCGCGCACGGCCGTGACCCTACGACGGCGGGGCCGCGGTCCGCCGGGCGGCGCCGCGGGGCCGTGGCGCGCCCCTGATCAGGCGACACCGGGGGTGCCGGCACGCACATGCGGCATAGCGTGCGGCCCCATGACGCAGACACCGCCACCCGGTGGACCTTCCGACCCGTACGCCGGCGGCGCCTACCCCGGTGGTTCCACGCCGCCGCCCGCCCCGCCCTCCAACCCGCTGGCGGCGCTGTTCGACTTCGGGTTCAACCAGTTCGTGACGCCGCACATCGTCAAGTTCGCCTACATCCTGCTGACCGTGGTGCTGGCCGTCGGCTACGTCGTCGTCGTGGTCGGCGCGTTCCTCCGGGGCGGCCTGTTCGGCGGCCTGCTCGCGCTGATCGGCGGAGCCGTCGCGGCGCTGGTCTACCTGATCCTGATCCGCGTGACGCTGGAGTTCTACTACGCCGTGGTGCGGATGTCGGAGGACATCCACCACCGGATGCCGAACCGGTCCTGAACCGGTTCTGAACCGGGCCTGCTCAGGCCGCCCGCTGGAGGCGCCCCGGTCCGGTCCGGTCGGTCCGGGCCGGGTCGAGCAGGCCCGTCTCCAGGTCGAACAGGTGGGTCCGGGTGCAGGGGCCGCAGACGAAGACGACGCCGTGCGGGCCGTGGTGGCTGCTCCACGCCAGGCCACGGGCGTCGGCCGTGGTGCGGGGGCGTGAGCAGAGCGGGCAACCGTGGATCGTGTCCATGCCCCGTGAGGGTGCACCGGCACTGTTGCCGGGCGGTGACTCCGCGCGTCGCCGGCGTTGCGTTCCGGCGACGATCCGGGGTCCCGGCCGATCATGCGGCGCCGGTCACGAAATCGGGGGCGGCGGGGCGCAGGCGCACCCCGTCGTCGGCGGTCGGGACTAGTGTCCGCGCGCATGAGCGACGAACCGCCGGAGGGTGGTGCGGCCCGGTCGGGCCACGGGGGGCCGGAGAGCGACGCGCCCGGGACGCAGCCGGGGCAGCAGCCGTACGGGACGCCGTACCCGCAGCAGCCCGCCGGCGGGTACGGGCAGGTGCACGGGCACCCGCCGTACGGCCACCAGGAGTACCCGGCCGGCCGGGAGTACGGCGGCGATCCCCACCACGGGGCCGGTCCGCGGTACGGAGCCACGCCGCCGTACGGCGCGGGCCCGCAGTACGGGGGCGGGCCCGCCCCGTACGGAGCTGCTCCTTACGGCGCGGGGCAGTACGGCGCCGGGCAGTACGGCACGCCGTACCCGCCGCCCCACGGCGCGTACCCCGGCCGGCCCGGCCCGCCCGGCGGCACCTCGCCGGACCCGCTCGTCCCGTTCTCGCTGGGCGACTGGTTCGGGAAGGTGATCGCCACCGTGCAGCGGTCGTGGAAGCCCCTGCTGGTCGTCCAGGCGCTGATCCTGGTGCCGGCCCTGCTGCTGCAGGTCGTGCTGGTGGTCTCCGGGATCGGGGGCGGGTTCGTCCTGCCCGGGCGCGGGGCGCTGGCCGGGACGGCCGTGCTCGTCCTGCTGTTCGGGATCCTCTCGGTCGCGGTGAGCGCGCTCGGGGCGATGGCGGCCGTGTTCGTCACGGTCCGCGACGCGGCACGGCGGCCCTACACCCGCGACCAGGTGATCGCGTTCGTGCGGAACCGGGCCGTGCCCGCGATCGGCTGGACCGCCGCGGCCGCCGCGGCGGCAGGGGCAGCCGTCGCGGTGCTCGTGCTCGCGTTCGGCCCGTTCCTCGCGGTCCTGCCGATCCTCGCCGGCGCGCTCTACGCGGGCACCGTGCTCACCGCGCTGCCCGGCGTCGTCGGCGTCGAGCGGGGCGGGATCGGGCGGGTCGTCACCCTGGTCCACCGCCGGTTCTTCCCGACGCTCGGCCGGTTCGCGCTGTTCGGGCTCGCCGCCTGCGTCGCCGGCTTCGTGATCGGCCTGGTCGGAGCGGCCGTCGGCGTCGTGAGCCCGCTGGCCGGGGCGCTGGTGAACCTCGTGCTGGCGCTGCCGATCGGTGTCGTGGGCACGGCGGTCGTCGTGGTGCTCTACGCGGAGAACCGGTTCCACGAGGACCACGCCGTGCACACGCCGGTCCTGGCCGACGAGATCGACCGACCCTGACGCGGGTCCGGCCCCGCCGGATTTGGCAGGCTGGGCGGCGATGAGCACCGACGGCCTGTTCGACATCGACCCCTCCCCGGGGGACACCCCCGGGGAGGGGGACGGGTCCGCGCCCCGCCCGGACGCCCCGCTGGCCGCGCGGATGCGCCCGCGCAGCCTCGACGAGGTCGTCGGGCAGTCCGAGCTCCTCGAGCCGGGCGCGCCGCTGCGCCGGCTGCTCGAGGGTGGCGCGGCGGCGTCGGTGCTGCTCTACGGGCCACCCGGGACGGGGAAGACGACGCTCGCCCGGCTGATGGCCGGCGCGGGCGGCGCGGAGCGGCACTTCGTCGCCCTGTCCGCGCTGTCCGCCGGGGTGAAGGAGCTGCGCGCCGTCATCGAGGAGGCACGCCGCCGCCGTGACCGCAGCGGCACGTCGACGGTGCTGTTCATCGACGAGGTCCACCGGTTCTCCCGCACCCAGCAGGACGCGCTGCTCGGCGCCGTCGAGGACCGGCTCGTCCTCCTGGTCGCGGCCACCACCGAGAACCCGTCGTTCTCGGTCGTCTCGCCGCTGCTGTCCCGCTCGCTGGTCCTGCAACTGCAGTCGCTGGGGGAGGACGACGTCCGCGCACTGCTGCGCCGTGCCGTCGCGTCCGAGCGCGGTCTCGCCGGGACGGTCACCCTCGCCGCCGACGGCGAGGACGCGCTGATCCGGCTCTCCGCCGGCGACGGCCGCCGGGCCCTGACGGCGCTGGAGGCGGCCGCCGACGGTGTCCTCGGCGCGGGTGCCGCAGCCGGGGACGGGCCGCCGGTCGTCGACCTCGACGCCGTCGAGCGGGCCGTCACCGAGGTCGCCGTCCGCTACGACCGGGCGGGCGACCAGCACTACGACGTCATCAGCGCCTTCATCAAGTCGATCCGCGGCTCCGATCCGGACGCCGCGCTGCACTACCTCGCCCGCATGATCGTCGCGGGGGAGGACGCCCGGTTCATCGCGCGGCGGCTGATGGTCCACGCGTCCGAGGACATCGGCCTCGCCGACCCGACCGCGCTGCCGGCCGCGACGGCCGCCGCCCAGGTCGTGCAGCTCGTCGGCATGCCGGAGGCGCGGATCGCGCTCGCCCAGGTCACGGTGCATCTCGCGACCGCGCCGAAGTCGAACGCGGTGATCACCGCGATCGACGCGGCGATGGCCGACGTGAGGTCCGGCAAGGTCGGCGGCGTGCCCCCGCACCTGCGCGACGGGCACTACGCGGGGGCGCAGAAGCTCGGCAACGCCGTCGGCTACCGGTACCCGCACGACGACCCGGACGGGGTGCTGCGCCAGCAGTACCCGCCGGACGACGTCGTCGGGACGGACTACTACGCGCCGTCCGGCCGCGGGTTCGAGCGCACGCTCGCCGAGCGGGTCCCGAAGCTGCGCCGGGTCGTGCGGGGCGAGCGGGGCTGAACGGCCCCGGCCCGCCTGCTCAGCCGGTCGTGAGCGTCAGGCCGAGCGCGCTCGTCGCGGTGCCGATCGGGGTGAAGTAGCTCGTGCAGTTGTCCGAGCCGCCCGCGCCGGTGTGCACGCCCTGGGCCTGCCCGCTCGACGTGATGTAGGGGGCGCCGGAGTCGCCCTCCTGCGCGCAGGCGCCGACGGCGGTGAGGCCGGACTGCTGCTGGCCGTCGAAGTTGACCGTCATGTCGGTGCGCTCGACGCTGCCGCAGGAGCGGCCGCTGGTCGAGCCGTAGAGGCACACCGTCGAGCCGACCGGGGCCGCGCTCGTGCCCGCCACCCGGGTGCCGGAGACGGTCGGCGAGGCGCTGCCCTCGGCGACCGGGATCGCGCCGACGTCGACGGCGCCGCCCGCCGACCGGGCGCCCGTCCCGATCGTGCTCTGCTCCGAGTCGTACCAGGTCGAGGAGCCGCGGGTGCAGTGCCCGGCGGTGAGCACCCAGTCGTCGCCGGACGAGTCCGACGCCGCGAAGCCCGCGGTGCAGCGCCGGCTGCCGTCGGTGATCGTGTCGCCGCCCGCCACGGCGGCCTGCTGCCGCGGGCCCGCCGGCACCCGCTCCACCCGCACCGCCGACGGGTCCAGTCCCGCGGTCAGGGCACCGGCGAGTGCGTCCGCCCCGGCGCCGTCGACGACCTCGAGCACGACCTGCTCGGTACGTGGGTCGATCCCGTACGACGCGAGCCCGGCCGGCATCGCCGTCGCGGTGCGGGCCGCGAGCTCGCCCAGCACGGCACCCGGGTCGCGCCGGGGCTCGTCCCGGACGACCGGGGTGGCGCCGAGGCGTGTCAGCACGGGCGCGAGTGCCGGGTCCCAGGTGCCGACCATCAGCCGGCCGTCCTCGAACCAGCTCCCCGCCAGCGACGTCCCCGCGGCCTCACCCACCGCCGGCAGCAGGCCGGCGGCGGCGTCCTCGGTCAGGATCGGGAGATCGACCGGCAGCGTCGGGGCGGCCGTGGCGGGGACGGCGACACCGAGCCCGATCGCGGCGGTCCCGGCGAGGGCGGCGAGGAGCAGTCGGTGCGGGCGGCGCAGGGGCACTGAGGGTCCTTCGGGCAGTGATCGGGCCGTGACACCCGGCTCAACGATGCTGCTCCACGCGGGTCACGCTTCGCTACGCCATCAGATCTGATGACGCCCGAACGGCGCTTCCCGCCCCGCTCGATTGCCTCGTAGGGACCAACGCCCGTACCGCGTGTCGTCGTATACCGCAAATTGAGCATGTTGATTGACCCCGAACGGGTGCCTGGCCAGGGTTGATCGCAGACCGGGGCGCGGCCGAGCGGAGTCGCCGGAGAGCCGACGACCCCGGTGACGACCACCGAGCGTGCCGAGGACCCGGGGGAGGGTCCCGCGGCGGTGCGGCGACGGGGTGCGGGGGCGCCGCACGGAAGGAGCGCTGGGCACGATGCACGAGGGAACCGCGGTGATCGATCCGCCCGTCGAGGACGACACCGTCGAGGAGCGGCCCACGGATCCGGTCGAGCGCACCACGGGCGCCGGGCCCGACCTCCTCCCACCCGAGCTCCTCCGGGCCGCGGTCGCCGGCGAGCCCGCGGCGGTCGCGCTGCTGCTGTCGAAGGTCCAGCCGCAGGTCGAGAGGTTCTGCCGGGCCCGGCTCGGCCGCCGGGAGACGACCCTGGGCTCGGCCGACGACGTCGCGCAGGACGTGTGCATGGCCGTCCTCGCCGTCCTCCCGGAGTACCGGCTGTCCGGCATGTCGTTCCGCGCGTTCGTCTTCGGCATCGCCCGGCACAAGATCGCCGACGCGTTCCGGGCGATGGCCCGCAACCGCTGCGACGCCGTCGAGGAGATCCCCGAGCGGATCAGCCGCGACGACGACCCCGAGCAGGTCGTGCTCGACGCCGAGCGCAACGAGCGGCTCGGTGACCTGCTCGACATCCTCGGATCGCGCCAGGTCGAGATCCTCACGCTGCGGATCGCCGTCGGGATGACAGCGGAGGAGACCGCCCAGGCGCTCGGCTCGACCCCGGGCGCGGTGCGGGTGGCCCAGCACCGGGCGCTGCAGCGGCTGCGCCGCGAGCTCGAGGGCCGTGCCGCGCGCCGGGCCCCGAGCGGGAGAGCGAGCGGGTGGCCGGCGCGCCGGGGCCGCGCCCCGTGCGCCCGCCGGTGACCGTGCCGCACCCGGCCCCGGGTGCGATCCCCGCCCCGCGCCGTCCGGTCGTCGTGGCCGACGGCCCGGAGCTGCGCGTCGCCGTCTGAGCCCACCACGTGGGGCGGCGAGAGAACGGCGGACCGGCCGGACCGGTCACCGGTCACACCCCCGGACCGGTGACCACGGCACGGGCCGCAACCGGCCGGTGCCGGAGTGCTCGGGCGCACTCCGGCGCCGGCCGACCCCGTTCCCGGCTCCCCGGCACCGTCGTCGACCGGCGGAAACCCTCTCGCACACGGGGAGTAGCCTGGCCGGTGACCGCGTGTCGAGGGGAGGGTGCCGCGTGAGCAGGACCGGCGTGCCCTTCCCCGTGCCGCGCGAACCGTTCCGGGACCGAGCGCCCGGCGCGGGTGCCTGAGGCCCCGCGTCACCCGAGCCTCCCCGGCGCGCCCGCGCCGGGCCGCCGTACGGTGTCCCCGCGCAGCGTCGCCGCTGCGCACCGCCGTCGCCGTACCCGTCACGAGAGACCTTCCGGTGCAGACCCACGAGATCGTCCGCCGTTTCACCGCCCACTTCGAGCGGAACGGGCACACGCCCGTGCCCAGCGCCTCGCTGATCCTCGAGGATCCGCAGCTGTTGTTCGTCAATGCGGGCATGGTGCAGTTCAAGCCGTACTTCCTCGGTGACGTACCGGCGCCGTACCCGCGCGCCACGTCGATCCAGAAGTGCGTCCGCACCCCGGACATCGACGAGGTCGGCAAGACGACCCGGCACACCACCTTCTTCCAGATGGCGGGCAACTTCTCGTTCGGCGACTACTTCAAGCGCGGCGCGATCGAGTTCGCCTGGTCGCTGATCACGAACAGCCAGGACGAAGGCGGCTACGGCTTCGGCCCGGAGCGGATCTGGGTCACCGTCTACAACGACGACGACGAGGCCATCGCGCTCTGGAAGGACATCGCGGGGCTCCCGGAGCAGCGGATCCAGCGCCGCGGCGGGGACGACAACTACTGGGACATGGGCGTGCCCGGTCCCGGCGGCCCGTGCTCGGAGATCTACTACGACCGGGGCCCCGAGTTCGGCGCCGAGGGTGGCCCGGAGGCCGACGAGGACCGCTACCTCGAGATCTGGAACCTCGTCTTCATGCAGGACGAGCGCGGCGAGCTGTCCCCGAAGAAGGGGCACCCGCCGATCGGGACGCTGCCGCACAAGAACATCGACACCGGCATGGGCGTCGAGCGCGTGGCCTTCCTGCTGCAGGAGGTCAACAACGTCTACGAGACCGACCTCGTCCGGCCGGTGATCGCCAAGGCCGAGGAGCTGTCCGGCAGGCGGTACGGGCGGAACGAGGAGGACGACGTCCGGTTCCGGGTCATCGCCGACCACGCCCGGTCGTCCATGATGATCGTCGGCGACGGCGTCACCCCCGGCAACGAGGGCCGCGGCTACGTGCTGCGCCGGCTGCTGCGCCGCATCGTGCGCTCGGCCCGGCTGCTCGGCGTGACCGGGCCGTGCCTGGGCGAGTTCGCCGCCGTCGTCCGGGACACCATGTCCCCGACCTACCCCGAGCTCGCCACCGACTTCGAGCGGATCTCCGCCGTGATCCGGGCGGAGGAGGACACCTTCCGGGCCACCCTCACCGCCGGCGAGAAGACCTTCGAGGGGGCCGTCGCCGAGGCCCGCTCCACCGGCCGCACCACGCTGCCCGGTGACCAGGCGTTCCAGCTGCACGACACCTACGGCTTCCCGATCGACCTGACCCTGGAGATGGCCGACGAGGCCGGGCTCGCGGTGGACCGGGAGCGGTTCACCGCGCTGATGGACGAGCAGCGGTCCCGCGCCAAGGCCGACGCCGCCGGCCGGAAGGTCGGCTTCGTCGACGCCTCGGTGTACCGGGCCGTCCTCGACACCCACGGAGCGACCGACTTCCTCGGCTACCAGTCGCTGAACTCCGAGTCCCGGATCGTCGGCCTGCTCCGCGACGGGCAGACCGTGCCCGCCGCCGAGCAGGGCGACCAGGTCGAGGTCCTGCTGGACCGCACCCCGTTCTACGCGGAGGCCGGCGGCCAGCAGGCCGACACCGGTGTGCTCCGGGGCGGCTCGTTCGAGATCCGGGTGGACGACGTCCAGTCCCCGGTCGCCGGGCTGCGGGTGCACCGCGGCGTCGTCACCGCCGGGACCGTCACCCTCGACGCCGAGATCGTCGCCGAGGTCGACCCGGCCCGCCGGTCCGCGATCTCCCGCGCGCACACCGCCACCCACCTCGTGCACGCCGGTGTCCGCGGTGCGCTGGGCAGCTCGGCCGCGCAGGCCGGTTCGCTCAACGCCCCGGGCCGCCTGCGGTTCGACTTCACCTCGCCGACCGGTGCCGTCGACCCGGCCGCGCTGGTGGAGATCGAGGAGGAGGTGAACTCGGTCCTGCAGCAGGACCGGGAGATCCAGACCTACGAGACGTCGATGGACTCCGCGCGCAAGCTCGGCGCCATGATGCTGTTCGGCGAGAAGTACGGCGACCGGGTCCGCGTGGTCGACATGGGCGACTACTCGCGCGAGCTGTGCGGGGGCACGCACGTGCGCCGCACCGGCGAGCTTGGCCTGGTCCGGGTGCTGTCCGAGGCCTCCATCGGGTCCGGCGTCCGCCGCGTCGAGGCGCTGGTCGGGCTCGACGCCTTCCAGCACGCGACCACCGAGCACCTGCTGGTCAATCAGCTCGCCGAGCAGCTCAAGGCCCGCCCCGAGGAGCTCCCGGACCGGATCCAGGGCCTGGTGGAGCGCCTGCGCACCGCCGAGCGGGACCTGGAGAAGCACCGCGCCGACGCCGTCCTCGCCTCGGCGGGGAGCCTGGCCGACGCGGCCGAGGACCTCGACGGGACCGCGCTCGTCGCCGTCACCGCCCCGGACGGGGTGGCGGGCAACGACCTGCGGACCCTCGCCGCCGACGTCCGCGGCAAGCTCGGGGACCGGCCCGGTGTGGTCGCCCTGTTCGCCGTCGCCGACGGCAAGGTCTCGTTCGTCGTCGCCACCACGAAGGCCGCCCGGGACAACGGCGTGGCCGCCGGGAAGCTCATCCCGGAGTTCGCCGCGGCCGTCGGCGGGCGCGGGGGCGGCAAGCCCGACCTGGCCCAGGGCGGTGGCACCGACCCGGCCGGGATCGACGCCGCCATCCAGAAGCTGCGTTCCGCCCTGCGCGCGTGACCCGGACGCGGGGCCGGCGGCTCGGCGTCGACGTGGGCGCCGTCCGCGTCGGGGTCGCGATGTGCGATCCCGACGGGATCCTCGCCACACCGGTGGAGACCGTCCCGCGGGACGCCGAGCACGGGGCCGACGTCCGCCGGATCGCCGAGCTGGTGGCCGAGCACGACGTCGTCGGCGTCGTGCTCGGCCTGCCCCGCAACCTGCGGGGCGAGGACGGCCCGGCCGCGCGCGCGGCGCGGGAGTTCGCCGACGCGCTGCAGGCCGGGCTCGACGTGCCGGTGGAGCTGACCGACGAGCGGATGACGACCGTGGTCGCCGCCCGGCAGCTCTCCGGACGGGGGGTGAAGGGGCGCAAGCAGCGTTCCGTCGTCGACCAGGCCGCCGCGGTGCAGATCCTGCAGGGCTGGCTCGACCAGCACCGTTGACGGTTGCGCGGGCACATGATCGACACCGCCGGGCGGGTGCCCGTCCGGGCAGCGTGGCGGTTACCCTCGGGCACGTGACCGGCGCCGGCGAGAACGACGTGAACCGACGGTCCCGGGCACGGGACCGGGTGTGAGCGCACCGGTGACCACCCCGCCCGTCCGGCACCGGCCGACGCCGTCGGACTTCCGCAGGCGGCGGCTCGCACTGCTCGCCTCGGCCCTCCTGGCGGGCGCCGTGCTCGTCGCCGGGTCCCTCTACCTGCTCGGGCCGGACGACTACGCCGGCGGTGGCAGCGGGTCGGTCGTCGTCCGGGTGGAGGCGGGCGACTCGACCAGCGCCATCGGCGAGTCCCTCGCCGAGCAGGACGTCGTCCGGTCGCGGGCGGCGTTCGTCTCCGCCGCCTCCGACGAACCGGCCGTCCAGCGGGTCCAGCCCGGCTACTACGAGCTGAGGTCCCAGATGTCGGGCGGTGCCGCGGCGGAGGCGCTCGTCGACCCGGACCGCCGGGTCGGCTTCATGGACGTCAAGGGCGGGGTGCAGCTCGACGACACCCGTGCCCCGAACGGCGCGGTGAGCCCGGGCGTCCTCTCCCAGATCTCGCAAGCGACCTGTCTCGGTGCGGCCGACGGCGAGGCCACCTGCACCGGGGTCGACGAGCTGCGCGCCGCCATGGCGTCGGCCGACCCGGAGGCGATCGGCGTCCCGGACTGGGCGCACGACGGTTTCCGCGCCGCCGCCCCGGAGCGCCGGATGGAGGGCCTCGTCGCACCGGGCCCCTACGACATCGACCCGCGGGGCAGCCCCGAGGACGTGCTGCGGGAGGTCCTCGCGATCTCCGGGCAGCGGCTCGACGAGGGCGGCCTGACCGGGGAGGACGCCTACCGCACCCTGGTCCTCGCCTCGATCGTCGAGAAGGAGGCGCTCGCCCCGGACATGCCGAAGGTGGCCCGGGTGATCGAGAACCGGCTCGGGGTGAACCAGCGGCTGGAGATGGACTCCACGGTCAACTACCCGCTGGACGTGCAGGCGCTGCGGACCACGTCCGAGGCCCGCGGGACGCCGGGCCCCTACAACACCTACCTCAACACCGGGCTGCCGCCGACGCCCGTCGCGTCGGTGTCGACGACGGCCCTGCGCGCCGCGGAGGCCCCCGAGGCCGGGCAGTGGCTGTTCTTCGTCCGGTGCACCACCGAGGGCACGTCCTGCTTCGCCGTCACCTACGACGAGCACCGCGGCAACGTCGCGCGGGCCCAGGCGGCCGGGGCGTTCTGACCCCGTCCTGAGCCCGACAGGTCGCGGGATGCGCATGCAACCCTCGCCCAACCCGTGACCGGGACCCTCGGGGGTTGGTAGACCCGTCGGCGACAGAGTCGTCGGCGAAGGGAACAGCCATGCGTGCGGTCGTCTACCGGGGCCCCGGACAGCTCGACATCACCGACGTGCCCGAGGCACCCGTCGGCGCCGGGGAGGTGCGGCTGAAGGTCGGGTTCAACGGCATCTGCGGTTCCGACCTGCACGAGTACTACGCCGGCCCCATCTTCATCCCGAACGGCGAGAAGCACCCGCTGACCGGCCGCGAGCTGCCGCTGACCCTGGGCCACGAGTTCTCCGGCACCGTCGTCGAGGTCGGGTCCGGGGTCGACGGCGTCGAGACCGGCGACCGGGTCGCGGTGATGCCGCTCTACACCTGCGGGACCTGCGCGCGGTGCAGCGAGGGCCGCTACAACGTCTGCGCGACGATCGGCTTCCACGGCCTGATGGCCGACGGCGGCATGGCCGAGTCGACCGTCGTCCCGGCGCACATGCTGCACAAGCTCCCCGACGACGTGTCACTGGAGATGGGCGCCCTCGTCGAGCCGATGGCGGTGGCCTACCACGCGGCGAAGCTCGGCGACGTGCAGCCGGGCGCGACCGCACTGGTGTTCGGCGCGGGCCCGATCGGGATCGGGCTGTGGTTCGCGCTGCGCGGGACGGGCGTCGACAACGTCCGGGTGGTCGAGCCGTCGCCGACCCGCAGGCAGGCGATCGAGCGGCTCGGCGCCGACACCCTCGACCCGACCGCCGTGGACGTGCCTGCGGTCGTCGCCGACCTGACGAACGGGCGGGGCGCCGACGCCTGCTACGACGCCGCCGGCGTGGCCCCCGCCGTCGCGACCGCCCTCGACTCCCTGGGCGCGGGACGGCCGATGGTCAGCGTCGCGATCTACGAGACGCCGCTGGTGACGCCGCTGCTCAACCTCGTGCTGGGCGAGTCCCGGATCCAGGGCTCGCTCTGCTACACCCACGAGGACTACCGCGCCGTCATCGAGCTCATGGCGAACGGGCACTACGACACGACCGGCTGGATGGAGAAGATCGCCATGGCCGACGTCGTGGAGGAGGGGTTCGAGGCCCTCCACGCCGGCCGGAAGATGAAGGTCCTGGTCGACCCCTCCGTGGCCTGACCCCGCCGCTCCGTCACCACCCCGCTCCGTCACCCACCCCGGCCGCCCAGGGACGCTCACGAATTCGGCGAACGCTCACCGGATCCGGTGAGCGGGCGCGGATCTCGTGAGCGACCTCGGGTTCCGTGAGCGCCTGGGCCGGGCCCCGGTCCAGCCGTGGGTGGTCGGCGGACTCGCTCACCCGGTGGCGCGGGCCGGGGAACGAGGACGCTCACCGATTGCGGTGGTGCTCGCCGGATCGGGTGAGCGGGCTCGGGTCTGGTGAGCGGGCTCGGGTTCCGTGAGCGCCTGGCCCGGGCGCCGGTCCGGCCCGGCCGTGGGTGGTCGGCGGATTCGTTCCCCCCGCTGGCACGGACCTCGGGGCGAGGACGCTCACCGATTGCGGTGGTGCTTGCCGGATCGGGTGAGCGGGCTCGGGTCTGGTGAGCGGGCTCGGATTCCGTGAGCGCTCGGCCTGGTGCCCGGGCCCTGGCTCGGCCGTGAGAGTGGTCGGCGGACTCGCTCACCCGGTGGCACGGGCCCGGGGCGAGAACGCTCGCCGATTGCGGTGGTGCTCGCCGGATCGGGTGAGCGGCCCCGGATCTGGTGAGCGTCTGCCGGGTGCCGGGTGCGGGGCGGGTGCGGGGTCGGTGGGTGGTCGCGGTGTGTCTGTGGGGTCACTGGCCCCAGAGGCCGGCGGGGGGTTTCGGGGACGGGGTCGCCGTCGTGTCCGTGACGACGGCGACGCCCCGGGCCAGTGCGCGGGTGTCGTCGTCGTCGAGGACCCGGGCCGGGAAGGGGTCCGCCGCGGCGCGGCGCACCAGGCCGGGGACCGGCAGACCACGGTCCGAGCCGACCAGCACGAGGTTGCCGAACCGGCGACCCCGCAGCACGTCCGGGGCCGCGATCAGGCCCAGCTCGGCGAAGGCCGCACCGGCCGTGGCGACCTGCCCGGGCAGGAACGGCCACGGTGCCCCGTCGCCCAGGTTGGCGACATGGATCCCGGTCGGTGCCAGGACCCGGCGCACCTCCCGCAGGAACTCCGCGGTCGTGACCTGGGCGGGTGTGCGGGCACCCGCGAAGACGTCGAGCACGACGAGGTCGAACCCGCCGGCGGGGAACAGGGCCAGGCTCGCCCGTGCCTCCGAGGTGACGACCTCCAGGCCGTCCGACCCGCCGGGGCCGGGAAGGCGGTGCGCGACCAGTTCGGCCAGCGCCGCGTCGAGCTCGACGACCGTCTGTGCCGACCCCGGACGCGTCGCCGCCACGTACCGGGCCAGGGTCCACGCGCCACCACCGAGGTGCAGCACGCGCAGCGGCACCGACGGGGGCGCCGCCAGGTCCACGACGTGGGCGATCCGCCGGACGTACTCGAACTCCAGGTGCTCCGGGTCGGCCAGGTCGACGTGCGACTGTGCCGTCCCGTCGAGCAGCAGCGTCCAGGACTGCGGGCGGTCGGGGTCCTGCACCAGCTCGGCGACGCCGTGGTCGACCTCGGCGCGGATCACCGCCGACGCGTCGCGCTCGTCCTGCGTCGCACCGGAACCCATGGTCCCCATCCTGCCTGCCCGGTCCCGGGCCGAGTTGTCCACAGGCCACGAGATCGTGGGTGCGATCCGGCCGGGAGCCCGCAGGCTGGACGCATGGACCTGCTCACCCTCCTCACCGTCCCGCTCCTCGCCGCCGGTGCCGGTGCGCTCGCCGGAGCGCTCACCCGCCTCGGGCTCTCGCGGATGCGCCGGGGCACACCGGTCGAGCCGCCGTGGTGCGAGGCAGGGACCGGCACGCTGTGGGCGGTCGTCGCGGCGCTCGTCGTCACCGGCCTGGTCGAGGCCCGGTGGGTGCCGCTGCTGGCGGCTCTGACCTGGCTCGGCGTCGCCGGCTCGGCGACCGACCTGCTGCGCAGGCGGCTGCCGAACGCGCTGACCCTGCCCGCGCTCCCGCTGGTGGTCGGCGCCCTCGTGCCGGCCGGTGCCGCCGCGGTGCTGCGCGGCATGGCCGGTGCGGTGCTGCTCGGGGCCGCGTACGCGGCGGTCCACCTGGTCTCACCGCCGGCGATGGGTGCCGGTGACGTGAAGCTCGCGCTGCCGGTCGGCGCCGCGGTGACCGGTCCGGCCTGGTCGGCGCTGCCGGCGGCGGTCCTGCTCGCCGCGGTCCTGTCGGCCGTCGTGGCGGGGTGCGCGCTGGCGGTCGGGCGGGCCCGCTGGGGGAGCAGGCTCCCGCACGGGCCGGTCCTCCTCGCGTCGGCACTCGCGGTGGTCGGGGCGGGTGCGGCGGCGTGAGTACCGACGGTCGGCCCGGAACCCCGGGTGAGAGGATGGACGCCGTGCTGCGATGGATCACCGCCGGGGAGTCCCACGGTCCGGCGCTGGTGGGCGTGCTCGAGGGCATGGTCGCCGGTGTCGGGGTCACCACCAAGGAGTTGCAGGCCGAGCTGGCCCGCCGGAAGCTCGGCTACGGCCGGAGCCCGCGGATGGCGTTCGAGGCCGACGAGCTCGAGGTCGTCGGCGGGATCCGGCACGGTCTCACCCAGGGCGGCCCGGTCGCCGTGCGGATCGCCAACACCGAGTGGCCCAAGTGGGAGACGGTGATGGCCGCCGACCCGGTCGACCCGGAGCTCATCGCGCACCGTGCCCGCAACGCGCCGCTCACCCGGCCGCGCCCCGGGCACGCCGACCTCGCCGGCATGACGAAGTACGGCTTCGACGAGGCCCGCCCGGTCCTGGAGCGCGCCAGCGCCCGGGAGACGGCCGCCCGCGTCGTACTCGGCACCGTCGCCAAGGCGTTCCTCGAGCAGGCGCTCGGTGTCCGGATCGTGTCGCACGTCGTCGGGATCGGCGCCGTCGACGCCCCCGACGACGAGCCGCTCCCCGGACCCGACGACCTGGAGCGCATCGACGCCAACCCGGTCCGTGCCTTCACCGAGGAGACCGGCGCCCGCATGGCCGCCGAGATCGACGCCGCCCACGACGACGGCGACACCCTCGGCGGCGTCATCGAGGTCATCGCGTACGGGATGCCGGTCGGCGTCGGTACCTACGTGCAGGCGGACCGCAGGCTCGACGCCCGGCTCGCGTCCGCCCTGATGGGGATCCAGGCCATGAAGGGCGTCGAGATCGGTGACGGGTTCCGCACCGCCCACCGTCGCGGGTCCGTCGCGCACGACGAGATGGTCCCCTCCGGAGCGCGCGGCGAGGGGCCCGCGGGCACCGTCCCCGTCACCCGGCTCAGCAACCGCGCCGGGGGCATCGAGGGCGGCATGACGAACGGCGAGCCGGTCCGCGTCCGGGTCGCGATGAAGCCGATCTCGACCGTGCCGCGCGCGCTGCGCACCGTCGACACCGTGACCGGTGAGGAGGCCACCGCCATCCACCAGCGCTCCGACGCCTGCGCCGTCCCGCGGGCCGGTGTCGTCGTCGAGACGATGGTGGCGCTGGTGCTGGCCCAGGCGGCGCTGGAGAAGTTCGGCGGCGACTCGATCGACGAGACCCGGCGCAACGTCGCCGCGTACCTGGCGGGTGACCGGTGAGCGCCCCCGGCCCGGACGACGCGGGCCGCCCCTGGGTCGTCCTGGTCGGCCCGCCCGGCTCGGGCAAGACGACCGTCGGCACCCTCCTCGCGGAGCGGCTCGGCCTGGTGTTCGCCGACACCGACGCCGCCGTCGTCGAGCGCATCGGCAAGCCGATCGCCGAGATGTTCGTGCAGGAGGGCGAGGCCGCGTTCCGGACGCTGGAGCGCGAGGTCGTCGCCGAGCAGCTCCGCGCCGGGCACGGGGTGCTCGCCCTCGGCGGCGGATCGGTTCTCGCGGCCGAGACCCGTGAACTGCTGGGGGAGCACCGGGTCGTCGCGCTGGACGTCGATCTCGCCGACGGGATGCGCCGCACCGGGATGTCCACGGCGCGGCCGCTGCTCGCCGGGGTGAACCCGCGGGCGACGTTCCGGTCGCTGCTCGCCGACCGGGCACCGCTCTACGCCGAGGTCGCCACCGTCCGGGTGCAGACCGCGCGGCGCAGCCCGAACCAGGTCGTGGCCGAGGTGCTGACGGCGTTCGGGCTGCCCGGCGAGGCCGCCGACGCCGACCCGGCCTCGGCCGACCCGCACGACCGTCCGACGCCGCGGCAGGACTCCGCCCTGCCCAGCCCCGGCTTCGGCGCTCCCGACGACGGGTCCGGCGACACGGCGGACGGCCCGCAGGACCGGCTGGAGGCCCGATGACCACCGAACTCCCCGACGCCTCCGGCGTCCTCGAGAGCGACGGTGCCGTCCGCATCGACGTGAACGCCGAGCGGCGCTACCCCGTGCTCGTCGGTGCCGGCGTGGCGTCCCGCCTGGCGGGGACCGTCGCCGCGACCGGGGCGGGCCGCGCGCTGGTCGTCCACCCGCCGACGCTGGCCGACCGGGCCGGAGCCGCCCGCGACGAGCTGGCCGCGGCCGGGATCACCGCGACCACGATCGAGGTCGCCGACGCCGAGGCCGGCAAGTCGCTCGACTCGCTCGCCGCCTGCTGGCAGGCGTGCGCCGACGCTGCGCTGACCCGCGCCGACGTCGTCGTCGGGTTCGGCGGGGGAGCGGTGACCGACCTCGCCGGGTTCGTCGCGGCGACCTGGATGCGCGGCATCGCGGTCGTGCACGTCCCGACCACGTTGCTCGCGATGGTCGACGCCGCGGTCGGGGGCAAGACCGGCATCAACACCGCGGCGGGGAAGAACCTCGTCGGGGCGTTCCACGAGCCGTCGGCGGTGCTCGTGGACACCGACACGCTGCGGACGCTGCCCCGCGCCGAGCTCGTCGCGGGGTCGGCCGAGGTGTGGAAGGCGGGTTTCATCGCCGATCCCGTGATCCTCGACCGGGTCCGAGCCGACCCGGCCGCCGCGCTCGACCCGGCCGGCCCGGTGCTCACCGAGCTGGTGCGCCGGGCGATCCGGGTGAAGGCCGACGTCGTCGGCGCCGACCTCCGTGAGTCCCACCTGCGGGAGATCCTCAACTACGGCCACACCCTCGGCCACGCGATCGAGCGGCGCGAGGAGTACCGGTGGCGGCACGGCAACGCGGTGTCCGTCGGCCTGGTCTTCGCCGCCGAGCTCGCCCGTGCGGCCGGGCGGCTCGACGACGCCACCGCCGACCTGCACCGGGAGGTGCTGGAGCTGGTGGGCCTGCCGACGGCGTACGAGCCGGGCGTGCTGCCCGAGCTCACCGCGTCGATGCGCGGGGACAAGAAGTCCCGGGCGGGCACGCTGCGGTTCGTCGTGCTCGACGGCCTGGCGAAGCCGGGCCGCCTGGAGGGCCCGGACCCGGCCCTGCTGGAGACCGCCTACGCGGCGATCACCGGCTGAGCCGGCCGAGCGCGGGCCGGCCGAGCGCGGGCCGGCCGAGCGCGGGCCGGCCGAGCGCGGGCCGGCCGAGCGCGGGCCGGCCGAGCGCGGGCCGGCCGAGCGCGGGCCGACCGAGGGCAGGCCGACCGAGGGCGGGCCGGCCGAGCAGCATCGGGTCGGCCGAGCATCGGGCCGGACCGCGTCAGCCGACCGCGGGGTGCGACTCCGACCGGAACGCCTGCACCACGAACACGATGCCGGTGACGACCGCGAACAGGCCGAACAGCCAGAGCAGCGCCATGATGCCGGTCGCCGGCCACACCAGCAGCAGGATGCCGATCAGCACGTTCAGCCCGGCCCGGACCGCGATCCAGCCCCACGGTCCGTCGTGCTTGCGGACCTCGTTCGCCGAGATCGCGGTGACGATGCCGGCGAGGATCGCCCAGAACGCGATCACGAACAGGATCGCCATCGCGGCGGCCGCGGGCAGCGCGAACGCGATCAGACCGGCGAGCACCGACACGACGCCCTGGGCCACCGTCCAGCCCCAGCCGGGGCGCTCCGCGCGGTGCCGGATCCCCAGGACGATCGCGGTGATGCCGTCGACCAGCGCGTAGGCGCCGAAGACGTAGATCAGGGCGAGCAGTGCGAATCCCGGGATCAGCAGCACCGCCAGGCCGAACGCGAGGAGCAGCACCCCGCGCAGCACGACCAGCGCGCGGACCCGCCGCGACGTCTCGGTCCCCGTACCGCGGGCGGTCGGGGCCGCCCCACCCGTGTTGTCGGCCGCGTCGACCATGTCCGGCTCCTCCGCTCGGGATCATCGGCTCGTCGTCGTCCTGCCACCCGGGTCGTCGGCGCGGGTGGCCGGACGCCGTCGGCGCCGATGATCCCGCTCGGGCGATCCGCCCGACCGGGTCGAAAGTCCTGGTCGTGGCAGGGCCAGGGGAGGCGGGTGCGGCTCGGGGCGGGCCCTCAGAGACCGACGTCGTCCAGCGCCGCACCCAGCGGCTCCGGCAGCGCGGCGAGGTCCAGTGCCGCCGCGAGCACGGCCCCGTAGCGTGCCTTGCGCCCGGACCGCACCCCGAGGAACCGGTGCAGGTGCTGCGCCGGGGTCCGTCCGCGCTGGGCGGGCTGGCGCTCCAGGGTCCGCAGCCCGGGCAGCTCGCCCTGCTCACCGACCAGCCCACGCACCCGCTCCACCCCGAGGGCGCGGATCATCTCGTCCTCCAGGTCCTCGCGGCAGACCCGGCAGCGCATCCCGGGGGCGAGGGCGCGCTGCACCCACGCCTCGGCACCGGCGTCGCACAGCACGGTGACCCGCTCCGGGGCCGCCGGGGCGAGCGCCCGCAGCGCCGCCGGGAGGTTCGTGTAGCCGTGCAGCACGACGATCGCGACGCCGTCCGGCGGGCGCCCGCGCCGCCGGGCGAGGGTCTCGATCGCGGCGGCGTCGCTGGCCCCCTCGACCAGCACGACCGCGCGGGGGCTCACTGCCCGAAGGCCGCCACGAACTGCTCGGCCGAACCGGCGCGGTAGACCATGTTCGTGCGCTGCACGTCGTCGAGCGGGGCGCTCGGCGCGTCCGAGTAGCGGTGCCCCGGGTAGACGGTGGGGTTGCCCTTGAGCGACGCCAGCTGCTGCAACGAGTGGTACATCTGCGCGGCGTCGCCGCCCGGGAAGTCGGTGCGCCCGCAGCCCTGGAGGAACAGGGTGTCGCCGGCGACGAGCTTGTCGCCGCCCTCCGGGTCGGGAACCAGGAAGCACTGGCTTCCCGGGGTGTGCCCGGGGGTGTGCAGCAGCCGGATCGCGACGTCGCCGACCTCGATGACGTCGTCGTGGTCGTGCGCGGTCAGGTCGGTCGCCGACAGTCCGGTCACCCGGGTCACGTAGTCGGCCTCCGGGCGCTGCACGTGGATCGGCACCGGGTTCTTCCCCAGCAGGTCCGCGACGCCGACGAGGTCGAAGCCCATCATCGAGCCGCCGACGTGGTCGGGGTGGTGGTGGGTGGCCAGCACTCCGGTGAGCCGCATGCCGTCGGCGTCGAGGGTGGCCAGCAGCTCGTCGGGGGAGTAGGCGGGGTCGACGACGACGGCCTCCCGCGTCCCCGTGTCCCCGATGAGGTACGAGAAGTTGACCATCTGGGTGGCCACCGGGTCGCCCACGGCGTAGTCCTGCCCGGAGAGCAGCTGGCGGAAGTACAGGCCCATGCGCGTGACCCTAGGACATAGGGTCGGGCGCATGGGCCACCCCGACCGCCGTGACTCGCTGCGCGGGCTCCTGCGCACCGCCGGGCTGGACGCGCTGCTGGTCACCGACCTGCTCGACGTCCGCCACCTCACCGGGTTCACCGGGTCCAACGCGGCCGCCGTCGTGGCCGTCGACCCTGCGGGGGACCTGCTCTGCACCGACGGGCGCTACCGGATCCAGGCGGCCGAGCAGTGCCCGGGCCTCGCCGTCGTGATCGACCGGCCGAGCGCGCCCGCCGCGGCGGCGCAGGTCCCGGCCGGGCGGGTGCTCGGCTACGACTCGGCGACCCTGACCGTCGACGGGCTCGCCGCCGTCCGCGACGCCGTCCCCGGCCGCCTGCTGCGCCGCGCGCCCGGCCTGGCGGGGCGGTTGCGCGCGGTCAAGGACGACGGCGAGGTCGCCGCGATCCGCGCCGCCTGCGAGCTGGCCGACACCGCCCTGCGCGACCTGCTCGACGCCGGCGGGCTGGCAGCCGGCCGCACCGAGCGGGAGGTGGCGCTCGACCTGGAGGACCGGATGCGGCGGCTCGGTGCGGCCGGGCCGTCGTTCGAGACGATCCTGGCCGCGGGGGCGCACTCGGCCGTCCCGCACCACCGGCCCACCGGCACGCCGATGCGGCGCGGGGATCTGGTGAAGATCGACTTCGGGGCGGCGCTGGACGGCTACCACTCCGACACGACCCGCACCTTCTGCCTCGGCCCTGCCGCGGAGTGGCAGCGCGAGCTGCACGCACTCGTCGACACGGCCGCCGCGGCCGGGCGGGACGCGCTGGCCGACGGCGCGTCCGTCGCCGCCGTCGACGCCGCCGCCCGCGAGGTGATCGGGAAGGCCGGGTACGGCGAGCAGTTCCCGCACGGGCTCGGGCACGGCGTCGGCCTCGCCGTGCACGAGCCGCCCTGGCTGTCGAAGGCCGGGACCGGCCGGATCGCCGCCGGTCAGGTCGTCACCGTCGAGCCTGGGGTCTACCTGGACGGCCGGGGCGGGGTGCGGATCGAGGACACGCTGCACGTCGTCGCCGGCGGGCCGGCCGTACCGTTGACGACGCTGCCCCGCGAGCTCGTCGAGGTCTGATCAGCGGCTCCTGCCCAGCGCCTCCCGCCACGGGACCGCCGCGCCGATCCGCAGCACCGACCGGTGGTAGATCCGCGCGCTCGCCCACGCCAGCGCGGCGACCGCCGCCAGCATGAGCAGCACGGTCGCGACGATCTGGACGACCGTCGCCGACCCGTCGGCGATCCGCAGCGGCATCAGGATCGCCGAGAACGGTGGGATCCAGGAGAGCACCGTGACCAGCGTGTCGTCCGGCGAGCTCACGTAGTAGAACGCCGCGCCGTAGAGCAGGAACAGGCTCAGCATCAGCGGGCCGGTGGTCGTGTTGATGTCCTCCTGGCGGGAGACCATCGACCCGGCGGCCGCGTAGAGGACCGAGTAGAACGCGAACCCGAGCACGAACCAGCCGAGCACGCTCGCGAACACCCCGACCGCGGTCGCCGTCAGCGTGAGCACACCGGTGGCGAGCCCGGCGGTCAGCCCGACGACGCCGTACAGCGCGAGCTGCAACAGCCCGACCGCGCCGATGCCGACGATCTTCCCCCACAGCAGGTGCAGCGGCTTGATCGTGGACAGCAGCAGCTCGACGACGCGGCTGGACTTCTCCTCGACCACGCCCATTGCCACGTACGTGCCGAACCCGAGGATCTGCCCGAACAGCAGGAACAGCGCGACGAAGCTCAGCGCGGTCCGCTGCCCGGCCTCCGGGTCGGGCGGGTCCGCGGCGTCGACGGTGAGCACCGCCGGTGCGGTGCTCCGGTCGAGCTCGGCCGGGTCGACGCCCAGCCCGGTCAGCGCGGTGTCGCGGGCCTGCTGCTGCAGGGCGGCGTCGAGCACGGCCCGGACCGGTCCGGGCACCTCCTCGGTGACGATCGCGACGGCGCCGTCGGCGGTGGGGACCACCGCGACGTCGAGGTCCCCGGCGAGTACGGCGTCGCGCCCGGCGTCGGCGGAGCCGACCGGCCGCACGTCGACCGGCAACCCGAGCCGGTCACCGGCCGCGGTGACGGCCGCCGCGAGCGCCGGCGGGCCGGCCACACCGACGGCCGGGCGGTCGTCGCCGGAGCCGCCGAACACGGCGAACGCGACGATGCCACCGGCGATGACCAGCAGCACGATCACGTTGCTGATCACGAAGCTCTTCTTCACGACCTGGGCGCGGAACTCACGACGGGCGACCAGCGCGACGGCGCGGGACGCGGGCAGCGGGCCCCTCATGCGACGACCTCCCGGTAGAGATCGGTCAGGGACGGGGTGCGGACGGTGAACCCGTGCACCGGCCCGGTGGCGAGCGCGGCGGCGAGGACGTCCTGGTCGTTCGCACGGTCGTCGAGCAGCAGGGTGGTGCGGCCGTCGGCGAACCGGTCGACGACGACGCCGGGCAGGCCGTCCGCCCAGCCCGGCGGGGCGGCCGGGGCGTGGACCTCCAGCCGGGTCCCGCCGCCGCGGCGTACCGCCGCGACCGTCCCGACCGTCCGCATCCGGCCCGCCGCGATGATCCCGACCCGGTCGCACAGGCGCTGCACCAGGTCGAGCTGGTGGCTGGAGAACAGCACCGGCACCCCCGTCCGGGCCTTCTCCTGCAGCACCTCGCTCATCACGTCGACGGCCACCGGGTCCAGCCCGGAGAACGGCTCGTCCAGCACGAGGACGGCCGGATCGTGGACGAGCGCCGCCGCCAGCTGCACCCGCTGCTGGTTGCCGAGGCTGAGCGCGTCGACGGTGCTCTCCAGGCGGGACTCCACCCCGAGCCGTTCGGCCCAGCGGAGCACGGCCCGCCGCGCGCCGGCCCGGCCGACGCCGTGCAGCTCGGCCAGGTAGGCGAGCTGCTCGCCGACCTTCATCTTCGGGTACAGCCCGCGCTCCTCGGGCATGTAGCCGATGGTGCGGCGGACGTCGAGGTCCACCGGCCTGCCGCCGAGGCGGACCTCACCGGCGTCGGCGGCGAGCACGCCGAGCGCGATCCGCATCGTGGTCGTCTTGCCGGCGCCGTTCGACCCGACGAAGCCCAGGATCTCGCCCGGGCGGACGTCGAGGGTCACGCCGTCGAGCGCGACGGTCGACCCGTACCGCTTGGTCAGGGAGTCGATCTCGAGGGTCATCGCGGTGTCCCTCACCGCAGCGGTGTCCCTCACAGGAGCAGCGTCGCGATCGCGAAGCCGGACGCGTTGAACACCGCGTGCGTCACGACGGCGGGCCAGATCGAGCGGCTCCGCTCGTAGAGCAGCGCGCAGACCACGCCGAGCAGGAACGCGATCACCAGGACGACGTTGACGCCGTGCGCGATCGCGAAGACCGCGGCGCTCGCCGGCGCCGCGACCCCCACGCCGTAGCGGCGCAGCGCGCCGTAGCCGATCCCGCGGAACAGCACCTCCTCGGCGAACGGCACCAGCACCGCCCCGGCGAGCATCACTCCGGCGAGGACGAGCAGGTCGTCGCCCGCCAGTGCCTCGCCCAGGAACGCCTGCGGGTCCGACAGGTCGCCGGTGATCTCCTGGTACGCCCAGCCGACCCCGAAGGCGAGGCCGCGCGCCACCAGGCCGGCGGCGACGCCCACCAGCAGCCACCGCGCCGTCGTCGCGCGCAGGCCGATCGCGGGCATCCACCGCACCCGGATCGCGAGCACGGCGAACGCGGTCAGGAGCGTGGCGGCACCGGTGAGCGCGAGCAACGGCACGGCCGCGCCGAGCACGGCCATGCCGCCCACCAGGAACAGGGTGAACCCGGCGAGCCCGCTGAGCACGAGGTACAGCGGGGCCGCGACCAGCAGCTCGGTCCAGCCGACCGACGGGCCGCCCGGCCGTCCGGTCCCCGGAGGCGGGGCGGCACCCCTCGTCGCCGCCCCGCCGTCGGTCCCGTCACGCAGGTCCGTCATCGCCCCTCCCGGCTGCTCCGTCGGTGGCACCGACGCTAGGTGGCGAGGGGGTCGCTCCGGATCGGCGCGGAGGACGAGATCGGGGCGGGCGCGGCCTCGTCCCCGCGGACGAGCGGCGCCCGGGGGAGCACGGCGTGCACCGTCCAGCCGGCCCCGTCGCCGGGGCCCGCGTGCAGCGTGCCGCCGAGCAGCTCGACCCGTTCGCGCATGCCGACCAGGCCCAGGCCGGAGCCCTGGCCGTCGGGCCGGTGGCCGGGGACCGGGCCGTCGTCGGAGATCTCGACCTCCAGCACCGGCTCCCGGTGCACGACCCGCACCCGGGTCCCGGACCGGCCCGCGTGCCGGAGCGCGTTGGTCAGCGACTCGGTGAGGATGCGCTGGGCGAACAGCTCCGCGTCGCCGGTGTCGGCGGGCGGCGTGCCCTCGACGGAGACGGTGACCGGCAGGCCGGCGACCCGCGACGGGCCGACGAGCTCCGCGACACCGGCCGCGTCCAGCGGGACGCCGTGCGGGTCCGGCGTGAGGCCCTCGAGCTCGGGCAACGCCTCGGCGACCCGGCGCCCCGACTCGGCGACGTGCGCGACGGCCTCCGCGCGGACGGCGGGGTCCGCGGCCATCCGTGCCGCCCCGGCCTGCACCGCGATCGCGCTGACGTGGTGGGCGACGACGTCGTGCAGGTCGCGGGCGACCCGCAGCCGCTCCCCGGTGACGGCGTCGCGGTCACCGGCCTCCGCGCGGTCCCGGTGCCGCTGCTCGGTCTCCAGCCGGTGCCGCCGCACCAGCACGCCCGCGACCCACACCGGCACCGTGCCGAGGCAGGCGAACAGCAGCCACGCCGTGCCGCCGACGGCGCTCGCGTAGCCGAACGTCATCGCACCGGCCAGCCAGGTCAGCGTCGACACCGTGACGGCGGGCCCGGACCACCGGGGCCGGGTGTACGCCGCGGCACCCCACACGAGCAGCAGCCAGGACGTGTCGGCGAACAGGTTGGTGGCACCGAGCCCGGCGGTGACGACCGTGCACACCCCGGCGATCAGCACCGCCGGGACGGGCGCGGTGCGCCACCAGGCGATCAGCGCGAACTGCAGCGCGACCACCAGCAACCCGGGGAGCGACTCGAACGGCAGCCCGAAGGTCCCCAGCAACCGTGCGAGATCCGGGTCGAGCGACGGCGGCACGGGCAGCGCCGCCGCCGGCAGTGCGACGACGAGGAACGCGGCCTGCGCGGCCAGCCCGGCCCGGTCCGGCAGCGGCCATCCGCGCCGCCGGTCCGGGGCACGCGGCTCCTGGCCGGCGGGGCCCGGTGAGCCGGTTCCGGGGCCCGGTGAGCCGGTCCCGGAGTCCGAGGAGCCGGGCGGGTCGGCAGGGTCGGTGGGGTCGGGTGAGTCGGGGGAGCGCAGGATCCCCAGCACCCGCCGCATCGCGGCGAGCACCGACCGGGCCTGGTCGCGGAGCGCCCGCAGCTCCGCCTCGGACGCCACGGGGACGGTCCCACCGGCACCGGCCGGCTCCCACCGCCGGGTCAGCCCGACCAGCCGGTGCAGCCCGGACAGCACGCCGCTGCCGATCTCCTCGGCGATCCGGGCCCGTTCGGTGCGCAGCGCCGCCGAGCGCCGGGCCCGCTCGGTCTCCTCCCGGATCCGGTCCTCCCGCCGCGCCGCGGCCCGGGTGTAGCGCCCGGCCGCCCCGCCCGCCAGCACCAGCACGGCGATGACCAGGCCGCCACCGACGGCGGCGCCCGCGGCGGTGCCGAGGTCGCCGAACATCGGCACACCGGCCGCGGTGAACCCGGCGACCGCTCCGGCCCAGCCGAGCACCAGCACGGCGGCGGCGCGCCCGGGGGCCCGCGCGACCGCGAACGCGAGCACCGGCCACACGTACGTCGTCGGGGTGGCGATCATCGCGAACTGGACCACGGACACGATCGCCACCAGCGCGTACGCCCGGCGCGGCCGGTACCGGCGCACCAGGACGATCGCGGCCAGCGCCGTCGCGGTCAGCGTCCCCGCGACCGTGCCGGCCGCCCCGGGGAGCAGGCCGGGGAGTACGGGCGCCCCGGGCACCCGCGTCGACAGCACCTCCATCAGCGCGGTGAGCAGGACCGCCGAGGCCAGCGCCGCGTCGCCGGCCCGGGTACCCGGCAGCGGGCCGGGCCGGTCGTCGCGCGGCTCAGCCGTCGTCACCGGCGGCCCCCACCAGCCCGTGCTCGTAGGCGAACACCACCAGCTGCACCCGGTCGCGCAGGTCCAGCTTGGTGAGCAGGTTCGACACGTGCGTCTTGACCGTCGTCCCGCCCAGGACGAGCCGGGCCGCGATCTCGGCGTTCGACAGACCGGCGGCCACCAGGCCGAGCACCTGACGCTCGCGCTCGGTCAGCGCACCGGCGGGCCCGGCGCCGGGCTCCGGGTCGGCGGGCACGAACGACCCGACCAGCCGCCGGGTGACCGAGGGTGCGAACAGCTCGTGGCCCGCGTGCACCGTGCGGACCGCGACCTGCAGGTCCTCCGGCTCGACGTCCTTGAGCACGAAGCCGGACGCCCCGGCCCGCAGCGCGTCGTACACGTGCCGGTCCAGGTCGAACGTCGTCACGACCAGCACCCGGATGCCGGGGTCGCGCAGGGCCCGGATCCGCCGGGTGCCCTCGATGCCGTCGGTGCCGGGCATCCGGACGTCCATCAGCACCACGTCCGGGGTCAGCGACTCGGCCAGCTCGGCCGCCGCGCCGCCGTCGGACGCCTCGCCGACGACCTCGATGTCCGGCGCCGCCGCCAGCACCGTCCGCAGCCCCGCACGCACCACGGCCTGGTCGTCGGCCACCACCACCCGCACCGTCATGGGCACATCCTGGCAGGCGGCCCGGAACGGGCAGGTGAACAGCGTGCCGGTACCCTTGACAACACAGGTGCGCACCGCCCGCGCGGGAGGGTGCGCCCGAGGCACCCGGGACGTCCCCCGCGACGCGCCGCCCGCCCCGCCGGCCGGGCCGTGGGCGCGCCGGCGCGGGCCGTCGGCGGTGCCCGACCGCAGGACCCGACACCCGATCAGGAGAACGCGCACGTGGCGACCACGAACGACCTGAAGAACGGCCTGGTGCTGAACCTCGAGGGCCAGCTGTGGACCGTGACGGCGTTCCAGCACGTCAAGCCCGGCAAGGGCGGTGCGTTCGTGCGCACCACCCTCAAGAACGTGATGTCCGGCAAGGTCGTCGACAAGACCTTCAACGCCGGGACCAAGGTCGACACCGCGACCGTCGACCGCCGCGACATGACCTACCTGTACCGCGACGGCTCCGACTTCGTCTTCATGGACGGCGACACCTTCGACCAGATCCCGATCTCGGCGAAGGCCGTCGGTGACGCCGCGAAGTACCTGCTGGAGAACGCGTCGGCCCAGGTGTCGCTGCACGAGGGCGAGCCGCTGTTCGTCGAGCTGCCGACCTCGGTCGAGCTGATCATCGAGCACACCGACCCGGGCCTGCAGGGCGACCGCTCCACCGGCGGCACCAAGCCGGCCACCCTGGAGACCGGCGCCGAGATCCAGGTCCCGCTGTTCCTCGAGACCGGCACCAAGGTGAAGGTCGACACCCGGGACGGCCGGTACCTCGGCCGCACGAGCTGAGATGCGGGCACGGACCAAGGCCCGCAAGCGGGCCCTGGACATCCTCTTCGAGGCCGAGGCGCGCGGTGATGCACCCCTGGAGGTGCTCACCGCCCGCCGCGAGACCGACGACGCCCCGCCGGTCCAGGACTACGCCGCCCGGCTCGTCGAGGGCGTCGCGACGCACCGCGAGCGGATCGACCAGCTGCTCGCCGAGCACGCCGAGGGCTGGACCGTCGACCGGATGCCGGCGGTCGACCGCGGCCTGCTGCGGATCGGCGTCTACGAGCTCCTGTGGGTGGACGACGTCGACGACCCGGTCGCCATCACCGAGGCGGTCGAGCTGGCGCGGACGCTGTCGACCGACGACTCACCGCGCTACGTCAACGGTGTCCTCGGGCAGATCTCCGACATCGCCGAGCACCTGCGCGCCACGCTGTAGCGACACCCCGACGACGAGAGCCCGCACCCCGGACCGGGATGCGGGCTCTCGCGTCGTACGGGCCGGTCGGCGGCGGCCGGGAGACTGTGCAGATCACCGGCCGCCACCGCCGGTGGAGGCGCCGGGCGCGTCACCCTTCCCCTGGGACGCGCCGGGCGCAGACCCATCATCCCACCGGGTTCCCGGGGCGTGCCTCGGGAGGCAGGACACCCCAGTCGATGAGCTGGTCGGTCAGCTCACCCGGGGACATGTCGTAGATGATCGCGAGCGAGCGCAGGTCCTCGGCACGGATGGAGAGCACCTTGCCGTTGTAGTCGCCGCGCTGGCTCTGGATGGCCGCGGCGTAGCGGGCCAGCGGGCCCACCTTGTCCGCGGGGAGCTGTTGCAGCCGCTCCAGGTTGATCACGATCTTGGTGGCGGGCTCGCTCCCGGACGGGATCCGGCCCTCCGGCAGCAGCTCGGCCACCGGCACGCCGTAGAAGTCGGCGAGCTCGGCGAGCTTCTGCACGGTCACGGCACGGTCGCCGCGCTCGTAGGAGCCCACGACCACGGCCTTCCAGCGGCCGCCCGACTTCTGCTCGACGCCGTGCAGCGACAGCCCCTGCTGCTGCCTGATCGCCCGGAGCTTTCCCCCGAGCGCCTTGGCGTAGTCGCCCATCGATCCCCTCGTTCCTACGGTCCGTGCGGCCCCACCGGTCGTCACCGCCGGTGCACCGGCAGGTGGCCCTGCCGTCGCCCCTGTGGGTGGTTCCCGGTCGGGGCGGCTGCTCGCGCGTCCGGTTCCCCGTCCGTCGCGCTCGCCGCGGCGCCGTGCACGATGCCCGCTGCACGTTCCCTGATTGATACGGAGAGTAATCTTCCGGGTCCGGTCCGGCGCGGTCAAGTTCGACCCCCTGCTCGGGGGGTTGACGAGCGGTTTCCCACACGAACGGGGCAGTCCGCATCCCTCGTCAGCGGTAGCGCTGGGTGTGGGCGGGCGTGTGCACCACCCGCCCCTGTGGGTGCGCAAGGGCAGAACCGGGTATCGCAGTGACAGGAGCGACAGCGGGTGTGACCGATGCGGATCGTCACCGGACCGTGACCTCCGACGGGTGACGGACACCGCTGTGACGCCGATCGGCCGGAGCCGCGTCACACCGGTGCGGTTGCTAGGTTGGCCGTGCAACACCGTCCTTTAAGACCCGTCCGGTGAGGCGGGGAAGGAGAAGCTCTCGTGGCGCAGAACCGCCGCGGGGACATCGGCGCGCAGGACCCGGGCAGGGAACTGCTCTCGGCCGCCGACGTCACCCGCACCGTCGCGCGCATCGCGCACCAGATCATCGAGAAGACCGCGTTCGGCACCGACCGGCCGGACGACCTCGTCCTGCTCGGCGTCCCGACCCGCGGGGTCCATCTCGCCCACCGGCTGGCCGCCGCCATCACCGACTTCGCCGGCGTCGCCCCGGCCGTCGGCTCGGTCGACGCCACCCTCTACCGCGACGACCTGCGGCGCGGCCCGGCCCGCGCGCTGGAGTCCACCGCGATGCCCGAGGGCGGTGTGGACGACAAGCTGGTCGTGCTCGTCGACGACGTCCTGATGTCCGGGCGCACCACCCGCGCCGCGCTGGACGCCCTGCGCGACGAGGGCCGTCCGCGGATCGTCCAGCTGGCCGTGCTCGTCGACCGCGGGCACCGCGAGCTGCCGATCCGCGCCGACTACGTCGGCAAGAACGTCCCGACCTCGCGCTCGGAGCAGATCCTGCTGTCGCTCACCGAGATCGACGGCAGCGACGGTGTGTGGATCGGTCAGGGGGAGTCCGCGTGAGGCACCTGCTCTCGGCCGCCGACCTCGACGCGAGCGAGGCCACGGCGCTGCTCGACACCGCGGACCGGCTGCGGCAGGCCCTGCTGGGCCGCGAGGTCCGCAAGCTGCCGACGCTGCGCGGCCGCACGGTCATCACGATGTTCTACGAGAACTCCACCCGCACCCGGGTGTCGTTCGAGATCGCCGGCAAGTGGATGAGCGCGGACACCGTGAACGTGTCGGCGTCCGGCTCGTCGGTCTCGAAGGGCGAGTCGTTGCGCGACACCGCCCTCACGCTGTCGTCGATGGGCGCCGACTGCGTGGTGGCCCGGCACCCGGCGTCGGGCGCGGCGCACCGGCTGGCGCACTGGGTGGACGCCGACCGTGAGGTCACCGGCACGCCCACCGCGATCGTCAACGCCGGCGACGGCACCCACGAGCACCCCACCCAGGCCCTGCTCGACGCCGCGACGCTGCGGGACCGGCTCGGCGGCATCGCCGGGCGCCGGGTCGCGATCGTCGGCGACGTCCTGCACTCCCGGGTCGCGCGGTCCAACGTGCTGCTGCTCGCCACCCTCGGCGCCGAGGTGGTGCTGGTGGCGCCGCCGACGCTGCTGCCGGCCGGCGTCGAGTCCTGGCCGTGCCGGGTCTCGCACGAGCTGGACGCGGAGCTGCCCGCGCTGGACGCGGTGATGATGCTGCGCGTGCAGGCGGAGCGGATGCACGGCGGGTTCTTCCCGTCCTCGCGGGAGTACGCGGTGCGCTACGGGCTCTCCGAGGACCGCTCGAGGCTCCTGCGCGACGACGCCGTGGTCCTGCACCCCGGCCCGATGATCCGCGGCATGGAGATCGCCCCCGCGGTCGCCGACGCCCCGTCCTCCGCGGTGCTGCACCAGGTGCGCAACGGCGTGCACGTGCGGATGGCCGTCCTCTACCACCTTCTCGCCGGAGCTCCCGAATGACCGACCTGCTGATCACCAACGCCCGGCCCTACGGCGAGGACCCGGTCGACGTGCTCGTCGCCGACGGTGTCGTCTCGGCCGTCGGGACCGGCCTGACCGCCCCCGACGGCGTCGAGGTGCTCGACGCGAAGGGCGCCGTCCTGCTGCCGGGGCTCGTCGACCTGCACGTCCACCTGCGCGAGCCCGGTGGCGAGGAGTCCGAGACGATCGAGACCGGCAGCCGCGCCGCGGCACTGGGCGGGTTCACCGCGGTGTTCGCGATGCCGAACACCGACCCGGTCGCCGACTCCGACGTCGTCGTCGAGCACGTGTGGCGGCGCGGCGCCGAGATCGGGCTGGTCGACGTCCACCCGGTCGGCGCCGTCACCGTCGGGCTGGGCGGCGAGAAGCTCGCCGAGCTGGGCACGATGACCGACTCGCGGGCCGGCGTCCGGATGTTCTCCGACGACGGCCGCTGCGTGAACGACCCGCTGATCATGCGCCGGGCGCTGGAGTACGCCTCCGCGCTCGACGTCGTGATCGCCCAGCACGCCGAGGACCACCGGCTCACCGGCGGCGCGCAGGCGCACGAGGGCGCGGCAGCGGCCCGGCTCGGCCTGACCGGCTGGCCCGCCACCGCCGAGGAGACGATCGTCGCCCGGGACTGCGCGCTGGCCCGTGAGGCCGGCGCCCGGCTGCACGTCTGCCACATCTCGACCGCCCGCACCATCGAGGTGCTGCGCGCAGCGAAGGCGCAGGGCGTGCAGGTGTCCGCCGAGGTCACCCCGCACCACCTGCTGCTCACCGACAGCCGGCTGTCGAGCTACGACCCGGTCAACAAGGTGAACCCGCCGCTGCGCACCGCGGACGACACCCGCGCGATGCGGGAGGCGCTGGCCGAGGGCGTGATCGACGTCGTCGCCACCGACCACGCCCCGCACGCGCAGCAGTACAAGGACACCGAGTGGCAGGCCGCGAAGCCGGGCATGCTGGGCCTGCAGACGGCGCTGTCGGTGCTGATCGAGACCATGGTCGAGCCGGGTCTGCTGGACTGGCACGGCGTGGCGCGGGTGCTCTCCGAGCGCCCCGCGGAGATCGGGAGACTGCCCGACCAGGGCCGTCCGATCGCGGAGGGGGAGCCGGCGTCGTTCGCGCTCGTCGACCCGGACGCGGTGTGGACGGTCCGGGGGGCGAACCTGGCGAGCAAGGCGGCGAACACGCCGTACGAGGGAATGCGGCTGCCCGGAGCGGTGGTCGCGACGGTTCTGCGTGGCCGGATCACGGCGCAGGACGGGAAGGTTCGGGAATGACCGCGCTACTGGTGCTCGAGGACGGGCGGATCTTCCGCGGGGAGGCGTACGGCGCCACCGGGGAGACGCTCGGCGAGGCCGTCTTCACCACCGGGATGACCGGCTACCAGGAGACCCTGACCGATCCGTCGTACCACCGTCAGATCGTGCTGCAGACCGCACCGCAGATCGGCAACACCGGCTGGAACGACGACGACGACGAGTCGTCCGGCATCCAGGTCGCCGGCTACGTCGTGCGCGACCCCGCCCGGCGGGCGTCGAACTGGCGGTCCACCGGCTCGCTGGAGGACGCGCTGCGCGGGCAGGGGATCGTCGGGGTCGCGGGGATCGACACCCGCGCCGCGGTCCGGCACCTGCGCGAGCGGGGCGCGATGCGCGCCGGGATCTTCTCCGGTGACGCCCTGGCGCCCGACGACGAGCTCGTCGAGCGGGTGAAGGGGAGCCCGCAGATGGAGGGCGCCGACCTCTACGGCGCCGTCACCACCGCCGAGACCTACGTGGTCCCCGCGGTCGGGGAGAAGCGGTTCGTCGTGGCCGCGCTCGACGTCGGGATCAAGTTCAACACCCCGCGGATGATGGCGGCGCGCGGCATCGAGGTGCACGTGCTGCCCGCCTCCAGCACCATCGAGACCGTCGAGTCGCTGCGCCCGGACGGATTCTTCCTGGCCAACGGCCCGGGTGACCCCGCCACCGCCGACGGCCCGGTCGAGCTGGCGAAGCAGGTGCTGGAGCGCCGGATCCCGCTGTTCGGGATCTGCTTCGGCAACCAGATCCTCGGCCGCGCGCTGGGCCGCTCCACCTACAAGCTGCGCTACGGCCACCGCGGCATCAACATCCCGGTCGTCGAGCACGCCACCGGGCGGGTCGCTATCACCTCGCAGAACCACGGCTTCGCCGTCGCCGGCGAGGCGGGCGAGGAGTTCGACACCCCGTACGGCCGCGCGCAGATCACCCACACCTGCCCGAACGACGGCTGCGTCGAGGGCATGGCCGGGCTGGACTTCCCGGCGTTCTCGGTGCAGTACCACCCGGAGGCCGCAGCCGGCCCGCACGACGCCGCGGACCTGTTCGACCGGTTCGTGCAGCTGATGGCGGAGCACCCGGTCGGCTACGCCGGCGTCGCCGGCCAGCGGCCCGAGGGCGTCGAGCCCGCGCCGTACCCCGAGGTCGAGGTGCTGCCCGAGGACGAGGCCGAGGCGGACGCCCGGGCCGGCGCCGGAGGCGCAGCGGCCCCCGCACCCGGGCAGACCGCGCAGCCCTCGCCTGCCGCGCCGCCGTCGGCGACGGCGGGCCCGTCGGTGGAGCTGAACCCGGACCGTCCGGCCGCCACCGCGGTGCCGGCCGCGCCGATCGAGCCCGGCAGCCCCGAGGGCCCGCACACCGGGACCGCGGACGGGTCCGACCACACCACCCGGCTCCCGGTCACCCCGCCCGCCGGTGCGCGGGCCGTGCCGGACCGGGCCGGGGATCCCGAGCCGGAGACCGGCCGGATGCCCGCCGTGGGGCGGCCCGGCACCCCGGACCCCCTCACCGCACCGTTCTCCGACGTCGAGAACGCCCTGCGCCACGACGCCGACCCGCCCGCCGGCGGGTCGTCCGAGGACGCCGACCCGGTGACCGGCCGGTCCGGCCCCGTCGACGACCGACCCTGGCCACCACCCCCGGCCGACCCGACCACCTCGTCCGACCAGGACGACCAGCAGGCCCGGCAGGAGGACCGCTGATGCCCCGCCGCGACGACATCCAGCACGTGATGGTGATCGGCTCCGGTCCGATCGTCATCGGCCAGGCCTGCGAGTTCGACTACTCCGGCACCCAGGCGTGCCGGGTCCTGCAGGCCGAGGGGATCCGCGTCTCGCTGGTCAACTCCAACCCGGCGACGATCATGACCGACCCGGAGTTCGCCGACGCCACCTACGTCGAGCCGATCACCCCCGAGTTCGTCGAGAAGGTCATCGCCACCGAGCGCCCGGACGCGATCCTCGCGACCCTGGGCGGGCAGACCGCGCTGAACACCGCGATCGCCCTGCACGAGAACGGCGTCCTGGAGCGCTACGGCGTCGAGCTGATCGGCGCCGACGTCGAGGCCATCGAGCGCGGCGAGGACCGGCTGAAGTTCAAGGACATCGTCACCCAGGTCGGCGGCGACGTGCCGCGGTCCCGGGTCTGCCACTCGATGGACGAGGTCCGGGCCGCCGCGGGCGAGCTCGGGCTGCCGGTGGTCATCCGGCCGTCGTTCACCATGGGCGGGCTCGGCTCGGGCATGGCGCACTCGTCCGACGAGCTGGACCGCCTGGCCGGTGCCGGGCTCGACGCCTCCCCGGTCACCGAGGTCCTCATCGAGGAATCGGTGCTCGGCTGGAAGGAGTACGAGCTCGAGCTCATGCGCGACCACCACGACAACGTGGTCGTCGTCTGCTCGATCGAGAACCTCGACCCGATGGGCGTGCACACCGGTGACTCGATCACCGTCGCGCCCGCGATGACGCTGACCGACCGCGAGTACCAGCACATGCGCGACGTCGGCATCGCCGTGCTGCGCGCGGTCGGGGTCGACACCGGCGGCTGCAACATCCAGTTCGCGATCCACCCGGAGACCGGGCGCCTGGTCGTGATCGAGATGAACCCGCGGGTGTCCCGGTCGTCGGCGCTGGCGTCGAAGGCCACCGGGTTCCCGATCGCGAAGATCGCCGCCCGGCTGGCCGTCGGCTACACGCTCGACGAGATCCGCAACGACATCACCGGCGAGACCCTCGCGGCGTTCGAGCCCGCGCTGGACTACGTCGCGGTGAAGATCCCGCGGTTCGCGTTCGAGAAGTTCCCCGGCGCCGACCCCGAGCTGACGACGACCATGAAGTCGGTCGGCGAGGCCATGTCGCTCGGCCGCTCGTTCCCCGAGGCGCTGGGCAAGGCGCTGCGCTCGATGGAGCGGGACCGCGCCGGGTTCTGGACGACGCCCGACCCGGAGGGGGAGCCCTCCTACACGACCCCGGTCGACGGCCGCATCTACGAGGTCGAGCGGGCGCTGCGCTCGGGCCAGTCGGTCGACGACGTCGCCAAGGCGTCCGGGATCGACCCGTGGTTCGTCGACCAGATCGCGCTGCTCGGCGAGATCCGCGCCGAGCTGGAGGCGGCCCCGGTGCTCGACGCCGGGCTGCTGCGCCGGGCGAAGCGGTACGGCCTGTCCGACCGGCAGCTCGCCGCCGTCCGGCCCGAGTTCGCCGGCGAGGACGGCGTGCGGAGCCTGCGGCACCGGCTCGGGATCCGGCCGGTCTACAAGACCGTCGACACCTGCGCCGCGGAGTTCGCCGCGAAGACCCCGTACCACTACTCGGCCTACGAGACCGATCCCGCGGCCGAGTCGGAGATCGCCCCGCAGACCGAGCGGCCGAAGGTGCTCATCCTCGGTTCCGGGCCGAACCGGATCGGGCAGGGCATCGAGTTCGACTACTCGTGCGTGCACGCGGTGATGGCGCTGCGCGAGGCCGGGTTCGAGACCGTGATGGTCAACTGCAACCCGGAGACGGTGTCGACCGACTACGACACCGCCGACCGTCTCTACTTCGAGCCGCTGACCTTCGAGGACGTCCTCGAGGTCGTGCACGCCGAGCAGGAGTCCGGCACGGTCGCGGGCGTGATCGTCCAGCTCGGCGGCCAGACGCCGCTCGGGCTGGCGCAGCGGCTCACCGAGGCCGGGGTGCCGGTCGTCGGGACGTCGGCGGCGGCGATCGACCTGGCCGAGGACCGCGGCGAGTTCGGCGAGGTGCTCCGCAAGGCGGGCCTGCCCGCGCCGGAGTTCGGGATGGCCACCAGCTTCGACGGTGCCCGGGAGATCGCGTCCCGGATCGGCTACCCCGTGCTGGTGCGGCCGTCCTACGTCCTCGGCGGGCGCGGCATGGAGATCGTCTACGACGAGTCGTCGCTGGCCGGCTACATCGCCCGCGCCACCACGATCTCGTCGAACCGCCCGGTGCTGGTCGACAAGTTCCTCGACGACGCCATCGAGATCGACGTCGACGCCCTGTGCGACGGCGAGGACGTCTACCTCGGCGGCGTCATGGAGCACATCGAGGAGGCCGGGGTGCACTCCGGTGACTCGTCGTGCACGCTGCCGCCGATCACCCTGGGCTCCTCGGTGATGGTGAAGGTGCGGGAGGCGACCGCGGCGATCGCGCACGGCGTCGGCGTGCGGGGCCTGCTCAACGTGCAGTACGCCCTGCACGGCGACGTGCTCTACGTGCTGGAGGCCAACCCGCGGGCGTCGCGGACCGTGCCGTTCGTGTCGAAGGCGACCTCGGTGCCGCTGGCCAAGGCCGCGGCCCGGATCATGCTCGGCGCGACGATCGCCGAGCTGCGCACCGAGGGGCTGCTCCCGGCGGCCGGCGACGGCGGGGCGCTCCCGGCCGACTCGCCGGTGGCGGTCAAGGAGGCGGTGCTGCCCTTCAACCGGTTCCGCAACACCGCGGGCCAGGGCGTCGACCCGCTGCTCGGCCCGGAGATGAAGTCCACCGGTGAGGTCATGGGCTTCGACTCGGCGTTCGGCCGGGCGTTCGCGAAGTCGCAGGCCGCCGCCTACGGCTCGCTGCCTACCTCGGGCAAGGTGTTCGTCTCGATCGCCGACCGCGACAAGCGGGCCATGGTGTTCCCGGTGCGTCGGCTCGCCGACATCGGCTTCGAGGTGCTCGCCACCGAGGGCACGGCGGAGATGCTGCGCCGCAACGGGATCGAGGTCACCGTGGTGCGCAAGCACTCGGAGGGGTCGAGCACGGAGAATCCGACGATCGTCGACACGATCCTCGCGGGCGACGTCGACCTGATCGTCAACACCCCGGTCGGGAACCCGGGCCCGCGTGTCGACGGCTACGAGATCCGGGCCGCCGCGGTCTCCCGCGGTGTCCCGTGCGTCACCACCGTGCAGGGGGCCGCTGCGGCGGTGCAGGGCATCGAGGCGCTCGCCTCCGGCGGGCTCGGCGTGCGGTCGCTGCAGCAGGCGCACGCCGCCCTGCGGACCGGCGAGTGACCGGGTTCGGGCAGCGGCTCGTCGACGCCGTCGCGTCGCACGGGCCGCTGTGCGCGGGGATCGACCCGCACCCGGCGCTGCTCGCGCAGTGGGGCCTGACCGACGACGCCGACGGGCTGGCCTCCTTCGCCGACGCCTGCCTGGCCGGGTTCGCCGGGACGGTCGCGGTCGTGAAGCCGCAGGCGGCGTTCTTCGAGCGGCACGGCGCGGCGGGTGTCGCGGTCCTGGAACGGCTGCTGGCGGGGTTCGCCGGGACACCGACACTCACCCTGCTCGACGCCAAGCGCGGTGACATCGGGTCCACGATGGACGGCTACGCGGACGCCTACCTGCGGGTCGGCGCCCCGCTCGGCGCGGACGCGCTCACCCTGTCGCCCTACCTCGGGTTCGACTCGCTGGAGCCGGCGTTCGTCGCGGCGGCGGAGGCCGCGCGCGGCGTGTTCGTGCTGGCGCGCACCTCCAACCCGGAGGGGGCGCCGGTGCAGCTGGCGACCGCTCCCGGGGGCGGCACGGTCGCCCAGGCCGTGGTCGACGCGGCCGGTGTCCGCAACGCCGGGGCCGGGGCCGGGGCCGGGGCGTGCGGGGACGTCGGCGTCGTCGTCGGCGGGACCAGGGAGCACGGCCTGGACCTGTCCGGGGTGAACGGGCCGGTGCTGGTGCCCGGGCTCGGCGCGCAGGGCGCGAGCCCCGCCGACGTCGTCGCCCGGTTCGCCGGGACCGCCGGTCCGGTCCTGCCGGTCGCCGCACGGTCGGTCCTGCGGGCCGGTCCGGATCCGGTGGCGCTGCAGGACGCGGCACGGACGCTGGGGGAGGAGCTGGCCTCAGCGCGCGCCGGATCGCACTGAGCGGGCCGGGGGCGCGCCGGGATCGCGCTGAGCCGCCGGGGCGCGCCGGATCGCGCTGAGCGGCCCACCGGCGCTCCCGGCACCGTGCAGGGCGTCCGGGGCCCGAGCACAGGCCGTCGCGGGCCCCACGGCCCGTACCGGCCCGGGACCCGGGCGCTCCCGAGCCGGACGACACCTCCGCGTCGGTGGGCGACCCGGCGCGGTGCCGACCGGCCGGGCGCCGCGGGCGTCCCGCGCCCGGCCGGCGTCCTGGGCGCACCCGGCGGGCGTTCGGGCGCAGCCCCGCGGGCCGGGTTCGGCCGACCGGGGGAGTGCGTTGCGCCGACCCGTCGTCCGGGGGAGCCGGACGGCACCGCGAGAAGCGTCACAGAGCGTGCCGATGATCACCCCGGGGACGGCGAAACCGGTGGTGGGACCCCCATTGACGGTGCTGTGGAGGGCGTGGGTACGTTCGATTCGGATCCGGGGGTGTCCCCCGGACGGGTCGGTGTCCCACCGCCCGGTCGCCGCCCCGCGGCGGCGACGAGAACACAGCACGACACGGAAAACGTACGTACGGAGGAACACCGTGGCCCTTCCCCAGCTGACCGAGGAACAGCGCGCCGCAGCGCTGGAGAAGGCCGCGGCCGCCCGCCGGGCCCGGGCCGAGCTGAAGGACCGCCTGAAGCGCGGGGGCACCACCCTGGAGGAGGTGCTCAAGAAGGCCGAGACCGACGAGGTCCTCGGCAAGATGAAGGTCTCCGCGCTCCTCGAGGCCCTGCCGAACGTGGGCAAGGTCCGCGCGCAGCAGATCATGGAGGAGCTGGAGATCGCGAGCAGCCGTCGCCTGCGTGGCCTCGGCGACCGCCAGCGCAAGGCGCTCCTCGAGCGCTACCCGAGCTGATCCGGCGCATCCCGTGACCGGACCTTCCTCCGACGTGCCGACCGCGCCCCCCGGCGAGGACGACCGGCCGGCCCGTGGCCGCCTGCTCGTGCTGGCCGGGCCGTCCGGCGTGGGGAAGAGCAGCGTGGTCGCGGGCCTGCGCGAGGCGCTGCCGGAGCTGCTGTTCAGCGTGTCCGCGACGACCCGCCCGGCCCGGCCGGGTGAGGTCGACGGCCGTGACTACCACTTCGTCACCCGCGAGACGTTCGACGCGCTGATCGAGCGCGGTGACCTGCTCGAGTGGGCCGAGGTGCACGGCGGGCTGCAGCGCTCCGGCACGCCACGGGTGCCGGTCGAGCAGGCACTCGGCGGCGGGCGCCCGGTGCTGGTCGAGGTCGACCTGCAGGGCGCCCGCTCGGTGAAGCGGGTGCTGCCCGAGTGCGTCACCGTGTTCGTCGCGCCGCCGTCGATGGAGGAGCTGGCCCGCCGGCTCACCGACCGCGGCACCGACACCACCGAGCAACGGGAACGCCGGCTGCGGACCGCCATCGAGGAGATGGACGCGCAGGACGAGTTCGACGAGGTCGTCGTGAACGACGACCTGCAGGCCGTGATCCGCCGGTTGGTAGCATTGGCGGTCGACCGAGACGCGGCGTGAGCACGTCCCACGGCGTCACCGGACCACTCTCTTCTCCAGGAGCTTCTCTGTGAGCACGCCGACCGCCGGCATCACCGCCCCCGAGGGCATCACCAACCCGCCGATCGACGACCTGCTGGGCCAGGTCAGCTCGAAGTACGCGCTGGTCATCTACGCGGCCAAGCGCGCCCGGCAGATCAACGAGTACTACTCCCAGCTCGGCGAGGGCCTGCTGGAGTACGTCGGCCCGCTCGTCGAGCCGGGTGCCCGCGAGAAGCCGCTGTCCATCGCCATGCGCGAGATCCAGGCCGGCATGCTCGAGCACACCGAGGGCGAGTAAGACCCACCCATGCCCGAGACGGCACCGGAGGTCCTGCTCGGCGTCTCGGGCGGCATCGCCGCCTACAAGAGCGCGGAGCTGCTGCGCCGGCTGACCGAGTCCGGTCACGCCGTGCGCGTGGTCCCCACCGAGTCGGCGCTGGAGTTCGTCGGCGCAGCCACGTTCGAGGCGCTGTCCGGGCGCCCGGTCGCGACCGGTGTGTTCACCGACGTGCACGAGGTCCCGCACGTCGCGCTGGGGCAGCGGGCCGATCTCGTCGTCGTCGCGCCGGCCACCGCGGACCTGATGGCCCGCCTCGCGCACGGCCGGTCCGACGACCTGCTCACCGCGTCACTGCTCACCGCACGATGTCCGGTGCTGCTCGCCCCGGCCATGCACACGGAGATGTGGGAGCACCCCGCCACCCGGGACAACGTGGCCCTGCTGCGGTCCCGGGGCACCGTCGTCCTGGAGCCCGCGTCCGGCAGGCTGACCGGTGCCGACACCGGCAAGGGGCGGCTCCCCGACCCGGCGGAGATCTTCGATCTCGCCCGGCTGCTGCTCGAGCGCCCCGACGCGCTGCCCCGTGATCTCGAGGGCAGGCACGTCGTCGTGAGCGCCGGTGGCACCCGCGAGAACCTCGATCCGGTCCGCTACCTGGGCAACCGGTCGTCCGGGCGGCAGGGCTGGGCCCTGGCCCGGGTGGCGGCCCAGCGTGGCGCGCGGGTCACCCTCGTCGCCGGGCACACCGCCGATCTCGTCGCGCCGGCCGGCGTCGAGGTCGTGCCCGCCGGGTCCGCCGGAGCCATGGAGGCCGCCGTGCGGTCGGCCGCAGCCGACGCCGACGCGGTCGTGATGGCGGCCGCCGTCGCCGACTTCCGGCCGGTCGACACCGCCGCCGACAAGATCAAGCGCGGGAGCGCCGAGCCGCCGCCGCTGCGTCTGGTGCAGAACCCCGACATCCTCGCCGGCCTGGTGCACGACACCCCGCGGCCCGGCCAGGTGATCGTCGGGTTCGCCGCCGAGACCGGCGACGCCGACGGCGACGTCCTGCACCACGGCCGCGCGAAGCTCGCCCGCAAGGGCTGCGACCTGCTGGTGGTCAACGCGGTCGGTGAGGGGAAGGCCTTCGAGACCCCGGACAACGCGGGCTGGCTGCTCGCCCGCGACGGCGGCGAGGAGGAACTCCCGATGGGCTCCAAGGCGTTGCTGGCCTCCCGCATCTGGGACGCGGTCACCCCGCGCCTGGTCTGAGCCACCGCACCGCTCCGACGACGACGGCCCCGCACCCGGATCGCTCCGGGGCGGGGCCGTCGTCGCTGGTGGGTCGACTCAGTCGTCGTCGTCCGAGAAGAACGACTCGGCCGGCGTCGCGCTGCGCTCCGAGGACGGCGACGCCGACCGCTCGGAGGTGCGCGAGGACCCGGTGGAGTCCGAGGACTCCGACGGCGAGCCGCTCCGGTCGGCCGACCCCTCGTCGTCGGAGGACGACGAGCGCGGGCTGCTGCTGGTCGTCGGCGAGGCCGACCGCTCCGAGCTGCTCGGCGTGAGCGAGTCCTCGGAGGTGCCGGTCCGCGGGGACGACGAGCCCGAGGTCGAGACGTAGTCCGCGACGGCCCACCCGCCGAACTCGGGGAGCTCGACGAAGCCGTCCTCGGTCTCACCGATCGAAGTGCTCTCGCCGCGCTCGCAGACACCGACGATCGGTGCGGTCTCCGAGGGCTCCGAGCGCACGTTGACGCTCGACGTGCAGGTGCCGGTGCTGGCCGCGGTCGCGGTGCCGGCGATCACACCGACCGCGGTGACGCCGGTCACCGCAAGGGCGCCGACGACGGCGGCGATCCGTCGCGAGTTCGGCTTCATCGTGGTTCAACCTCCGTGCCGACGGCGGACGGCGGACCCGCCGTTCCGTCTGGTCCCGTGCCGCTCCCGCCGGTGTGCGGGTGCGTCGACACGACCAACGAGCCGACGCCCGATCGATTCGTGACGGCGACGGTCAATCACCCCATCCGGCGACAGCGGGTAGTTGGCGACCCGCTGTCGAACACGCTCCGTATGTGAGGTCCCCCTCCGCTACCCCGTGGGGAGCCGAAATCTGGACTAGGGTTACCGCTCGGAGGGCGTTCCGATCATGGACGCGTCCCTGGCGTGCGCGGCGTCTTCGCCGCGCCGGAGTGAACGCAGTACCCCCAACGGGATGGAGATACAGCGCGTGTCGAACACGAGCCGCCGTCTGTTCACGAGTGAGTCGGTCACCGAGGGCCACCCCGACAAGATCTGTGACGCGATCAGCGACACAGTTCTCGACGCGATGCTCGCGCAGGACCCGAGCAGCCGCGTGGCCGTCGAGACCATGGTCACGACCGGACAGGTGCACGTCGCCGGTGAGGTCACGACCAACGCCTACGTCGAGATCCCGCAGCTGGTGCGGGACCGGATCCTCGAGATCGGCTACGACTCGTCGGCGAAGGGCTTCGACGGCGCGTCCTGTGGCGTGAACATCGCCATCGGTGCGCAGTCCCCGGACATCGCGCAGGGCGTGGACACCGCCTACGAGAAGCGCGTCGAGTCCGCCGAGGACGAGATCGCCAAGCAGGGCGCGGGCGACCAGGGCCTGATGTTCGGGTACGCCTGCGAGGACACCCCCGAGCTGATGCCGCTGCCGATCGCGCTGGCGCACCGGCTGTCCCGCCGGCTGACCGAGGTCCGCAAGAACGGCACGCTGCCCTACCTGCGTGCCGACGGGAAGACCCAGGTCACCATCGACTACGAGGGTGACAAGCCGGCCCGCCTCGACACGGTCGTGCTGTCCTCGCAGCACGCCGCGGACGTCGACCTCGACGGCATGCTGGCCCCCGACATCCGCAAGCACGTCGTGAACCCCGAGGTCGAGGCCCTGGGCTGGGACCCGGCCGAGCCGAAGCTGCTCGTCAACCCGACCGGCCGGTTCGTCCTGGGCGGCCCGATGGGTGACGCGGGCCTCACCGGCCGGAAGATCATCGTCGACACCTACGGCGGCATGGCCCGCCACGGTGGTGGCGCCTTCTCCGGCAAGGACCCGTCGAAGGTCGACCGCTCCGCCGCGTACGCGATGCGCTGGGTGGCGAAGAACGCCGTCGCCGCCGGTCTCGCCGGCCGCATCGAGGTGCAGGTCGCCTACGCGATCGGCAAGGCCGCCCCGGTCGGGCTGTTCGTCGAGACCTTCGGCACCGAGAACGTCGACCCGGCGAAGATCCAGAAGGCGATCGAGGAGGTCTTCGACCTCCGTCCGGCCGCTATCATCCGCGACCTCAAGCTGCTGCGGCCGATCTACACGCCGACCGCCGCGTACGGCCACTTCGGCCGGACCGACGTCGAGCTGCCGTGGGAGGACACCTCCCGCGCCGACGCGCTCAAGTCGGCCGTCGGAGCCTGACCGCCCCGCACCACACCGTGGCCGGGTCCGCATCGCGCGGGCCCGGCCACGGGCGTGTCCGGGGCCGGTCGGTGCCGCGTGGTAGACCCACCGCGTGAGTTCTCCCGCGACGCCCCGCACCGCCCGCACGGGTGGGTCGCCGGCCCGGCGCCCCGCGAGGAACCGCGGCGAGTGGACGGCGGCTGCCGCGCTGCCGGTTGCGCGGGTCGCCGTCGACGTCCCGCTGCCGCACCTGGACCGCCCCTTCGACTACCGGGTCCCGTCGCACCTCGACGACGCCGCGGTGCCCGGCGTGCGGGTGCGTGTGCGTTTCGCGGGCCGGATGCTCGACGGGTACCTGCTGGAACGGGTCGAGGACTCCGCGCACGGCGGGAAGCTCGCCTGGGTGGACAAGGTGGTGTCCGCCGAGCCGGTGCTGACACCGGAGGTGGCCGGTCTGTCCCGCGCCGTCGCCGACCGCTACGCGGGGGTGTTCGCCGACGTCCTGCGGCTCGCGATCCCCGCCCGGCACGCGCGCGTGGAGTCGGAGACGCCGCGGGAGCGGACCGTGCCCGAGCCCGCCGCGCCCGATCGGGCCGGCTGGGAGACCTACCCCCGCGGCGGAGCCCTGCTCGACGCGCTGGCCGGCGGCCGGGCCGCGCACGCCGTCTGGCAGCCGGTGCCCGGTGAGGACTGGGCGGCCCGGCTCGCCGAGGCCGCCGCGGCGTGCCGCACGGCCGGCCGCTCGGCACTGCTGGTGGTGCCCGACCAGCGCGACGTCGACCGGCTGCACGCCGCCTGCGCGGCGCAGCTCGGTGACGACGCCGTCGTCGCGCTCTCGGCGGACCTCGGCCCGGCCGAGCGCTACCGCCGGTGGCTGGCGGTGCGCCGGGGGAGCGTCCGGGTGGTCGTCGGGACGCGGTCGGCGGCGTTCGCCCCGCTCGGTGAGCTCGGCCTGCTGGCGGTCTGGGACGACGGCGACGACTCCCACTCCGAGCCCCGCGCGCCGTACCCGCAGATCCGGGACGTGCTCGTGCTGCGCGCCCACCGGGAGGGCGCGGCGGTGCTGGTCGCCGGGTTCGCCCGCACCGCGGAGGCGCAGCTGCTCGTCGAGTCCGGGTGGGCACAGGCCGTCGTCGCCGACCGGGCCACCGTCCGTGCCCGGGCGCCGCGGGTCACCGCGATCGGCGAGTCCGACACCCAGCTCGTGCGCGACCCGTCGGCCCGGGCGGCGCGGGTCCCGGGGGTGGCGTTCGAGGCCGCCCGGACCGCGCTGGCCGCCGGGCGCCCGGTGCTGGTCCAGGTGCCGCGCTCGGGCTACCTGCCGTTCCTGGCCTGCGCGTCCTGCCGGGAGGCGGCACGGTGCCGGCACTGCGCGGGGCCGCTGGGACTCCCGCGGCCCGGCCCGGGCGGAGCCCGTGGCGACGACGGCTCGTCCGGGCTGCCGTCCTGTCGCTGGTGCGGGCGGGTGGAGACCTCCTTCCGGTGCGGCAACTGCGCGTCCCGGCGGCTGCGGGCCGGGGTGATCGGCGCGGGCCGGACCGCCGAGGAGCTGGGCCGTGCCTTCCCGGGTGTGCCCGTGCGGACGTCCGGTGGTGGCGTGGCGGTGCTCGACGACGTCGAGGCCGGCCCCGCGCTCGTCGTCGCGACGCCCGGCGCGGAGCCGGTCGCCGAGGGCGGCTACGGCGCCGCGCTGCTGCTGGACGGGTGGGCGATGCTCGCCCGCCCGGACCTGCGGGTCGCGGAGGAGACCCTGCGCCGCTGGTTCGCCGCGGCCGCCGGGGTCGTCCCGCACGGCGACGGCGGCCGGGTCGTGGTCGTCGCCGACTCGTCGATCCCGACCGTGCAGGCACTCGTCCGGTGGGACCCGGCCTGGCACGCCGAGGGCGAGCTGGCCGAGCGTGCCGAGGTCGGGTTCCCGCCCGCGGTGCGGATGGCGGCGGTCGAGGGACCGCCCGCCGCGGTCGCGGAGATCTGCGACGCCGTCCTCGACCCGGACCGGGACCCGCCGGAGGGGGTGGAGCTGCTCGGGCCGGTGGAGATCGACCCGGTGGAGCGGCCCGGGGGGACCGGCCCGGACCGCGACGACGTCCGGGAACGGGGGCTGCTTCGGGTTCCGCGGCGGTCGGGGCGCCGGCTCGCCGCCGCCCTGCACGACGCCCAGGCGTCGCGGACCGCGCGGAAGGCACCGGAGACCGTGCGGGTCCGCCTGGACCCGGACGAGATCGACTGAGCCTGGCACGGCCCGGCCCGGCCCGGCCGGCCCGGCACGGCACGCCCGGCCCGGGTCCTGCCGGTGCGCCGGTCCACCGGACGCCGCCCGGCAGGCGCCATCGGGTCCGCCGCGCCGCGGCCGCGGGGCCCGGCCCGGCGCGGACGTGCAGTGGCACAATGGAGCGCCGACCACTCCCGGCCGCCGCCTGCCGCCGCGGCCCGCCCGCACGTCCGTCCGCACCGTCCGCACCGTCCGCGAGGAGAACCGTGTCCATCCAGCCCGTCCGGCTGTTCGGCGACCCCGTGCTCCGCACCCGCGCCACCGAGGTCACCGACTTCGACGCGGAGCTGCGCAAACTGGTCGCCGACCTCACCGACACGATGCACGCCGAGGGCGGGGCCGGCCTCGCCGCGCCGCAGATCGGCGTGAGCAGGCGGGTGTTCGTCTACGAGTGCGACGGGTTCGCCGGTCACCTGATCAACCCCACGTGGGAGGCGGTCGGCGAGGAGGAGCAGGTCGGCCCGGAGGGCTGTCTCTCCATCCCCGGTCTGGGCTTCGACTGCCGGCGGAAGCTGACCGTCGTCGGCCGCGGCTGGGACGTGCACGGCGAGCCGCAGGTCGTCGAGGGGTCGGAGCTCCTGGCGCGCTGCATCCAGCACGAGACCGACCACCTCGACGGTGTCCTCTTCGTCGACCGCCTCGACGCCGAGACCCGGAAGCAGGCGATGCGCGAGATCCGGGAGGCATCGTGGTTCGGTGAGCCCGAGCCCGTCGTGCGGACCAGCCCGCACCCGATGTTCGGCAGGGCGCGATGAGGCTGCTGTTCGCCGGCACCCCCGAGCCGGCCGTCCCCGCGTTGCGGGCGTTGCTCGACTCCCCGCGGCACGACGTCGTCGCCGTCCTCACCCGGCCGGACGCGCCGTCCGGGCGCGGACGCCGGCTGACCCGTTCGCCCGTGGGCGCGCTCGCCGACGAGGCCGGGATCCCGGTGCTCACGCCTGCGAAGCCCGCCGGACCGGAGTTCGTGGAGGTGCTGCGCGAGCTCGCGCCGGACTGCGCACCGGTCGTCGCCTACGGGGCACTGCTGCCCCGCGCGGTGCTGGACGTGCCGGCGCACGGCTGGGTCAACCTGCACTTCTCGCTCCTGCCCGCCTGGCGCGGCGCGGCGCCGGTACAGGCCGCGCTCCGGCACGGCGACGACGTGACCGGCGCGACGACCTTCCGGCTGGAGGAGGGCATGGACACCGGCCCGACCTTCGGCGTCGTGACCGAGACGGTCGGCGGCGGCGACACCGCGGGAGCGCTGCTCGGCCGGCTCGCCGAGTCCGGTGCGAAGCTGCTCACCGCGACGCTGGACGGCATCGAGGACGGCACCGTCGAGGCGGTGCCGCAGCCGGCCGAGGGGGTGTCCCTCGCCCCGAAGGTCACCCCTGCCGATGCGCGCGTGGACCTCTCGTCGCCGGCCGCCGCGATCGACCGCCTGGTCCGGTCGGTGACCCCCGAGCCCGGGGCGTGGTGTGAGTTCCGTGACGACCGGCTGGGTCTCGGCCCGGTGCGGCCGCTGCGGACCGGTGAGGTCGAGCTCGCGCCGGGGGAGCTGCGCGTGGAGCGCCGCCGGGTGCTGGCCGGGACGGCGACCGTCCCGGTGGAGCTCGGTGAGGTGAAGCCGAAGGGCAAGCGCCTGATGCCCGCCCCGGACTGGGCCCGCGGGGCCCGGATCGAACCGGGCGAGTACCTGAGGTGACCCCGTGGGGCCGGGGACACCGGGCCCGCGGAGGGACAGCGAGACGAGCGAGGACGGCCGGGAAACGCTCCCGGCCGCGGCGGACGACCGCCGAGGAGACGACGTGAGCGAGCAGGACCCCGGACCGCGCGGCGACGACCGCCGCCGCGACGACCGCGGCGCACCCCGTGGCGACCGGCGTGGGCCGGGTGGTGACCGGGGCGGGCGCCCCCGTGACGCCCGCGACCGGGACCGGCGCGACGACCGTCCACGTGGTGGTGACCGGGACCGCCGCGACGACCGCCCGCGGCGCGACGACCGTGCCCGCGGCGACCGCCCCGACCGCCCCGACCGCGGTGGCCGGGACGACCGTCGCCCCAGCCACTCCCGGTCCGGCGGCGACGTCGCCCGGCGGCGCGACACCGGAGCCCCGCGCGACGGTGGCTTCCGCGGGCGGGACCAGCGGGACGGCGGGGACGGCCGTCCACGCCGGGACCGCGACACCGGCCGGTCGCCCCGCCGCGACGACGACCGGCGCGACGGTGGACGGCGCGAGCGCACCGCGGGCCCGCGGAACGCGGGGCCGCCCCGTGGCCGCGTCGGGCCCGGCCGCCCACCGGCCGTCGACCCGGCCCGGCAGGCCGCGTACGACCTGCTGACCGCCGTCCGGGAGCGGGACGCCTACGCCAACCTCGCGCTGCCCGGGATCCTGCGCCGGTACCGGCTCCGGGATCGGGACGCCGCGCTCGCCACCGAGCTCGGCTACGGCACCCTGCGTGCCCAGGGACTGCTCGACACCGTCATCGACGCCTGCACCGACCGGCCGCTGTCGAAGATCGAGCACCCGTTGCTGGACGCGCTGCGGCTGGGCGCCTACCAGCTGCTCCGGACCCGGGTTCCCGCGCACGCCGCGGTCTCGACCTGCGTCGAGCTCGTCCGGGGCGACCACGGCTCGCAGTCGGCCGGGTTCGTCAACGCCGTGCTGCGCCGGATCGGGGAGCACGACGAGGCGGAGTGGCTCGACCGGCTCGCCCCGGACCCGGCGGAGGACCCGGTCGGCAACGCCGCGCTCCGGCACGCCCACCCGCGCTGGATCGCCCAGGCGTTCGCGGACTCCCTCGGCGACACCGGTGAGGAACTGACCGCCGCGCTGGCGGCCGACGACGCCCGGCCCCGCGTCCACCTGCTCGCCCGCCCCGGGGAGATCTCCGCCGAGGAGCTCGCCCTGGCGACCGGCGGGGAGGAGGCGCCCTGGTCGCCCTACGGGGTGCACCTCGAGCCGGGCAGCGGTGACATCGGCGAACTCGATGCCGTCGCCGAGGGGCTCGCGCTCGTCCAGGACGAGGGCAGCCAGCTCGTCGCCGCCGCGCTCGCCCGCGCCGAGCTGCTCGGCGAGGACACCGGTCGCTGGCTCGACCTCTGCGCCGGCCCCGGTGGCAAGGCGTCGCTGCTCGGCGGTCTGGTCGCGGCTCACGGCGGGACGCTCGACGCCGTCGAGAGCAGCGAGCGGCGCGCCGGGCTCGTCCGCGAGGCCACCGCCGACCTCCCGGTCACCGTGCACGTCGCCGACGGCCGTGAGGCGCCGCTGCCCGAGGGCGGCTTCGACCGCGTGCTCGTCGACGCCCCCTGCACCGGCCTCGGTGCGCTGCGCCGGCGGCCGGAGGCACGCTGGCGCCGCCGCCCCGAGGACACCGCCGCGCTCACCCGGTTGCAGCGCGAGCTGCTCGTCGCCGCGCTCGGGCACGTGCGGCCCGGCGGCGTCGTCGCGTACGTGACCTGCTCGCCGCACGTGTCGGAGACCGCCGGAGTGGTCGGGCGGATCGTCGGTCGCGAGGACCGTCCCGGCCCGGCGGGCCCGGTCGAGCAGCTCGACGCCCGCGCCTGCCTCCCCGCGGACCTGCCCGGTCTCGGCGACGGGCCTGCGGTGCAGCTCTGGCCGCACCGGCACGGGACCGACGCCATGTTCCTCGCCCTGATCCGCAAGCCGCTCGGCTGATGCCCGTCACCCTCGTGCGCGGTGTGATTCCTCCCTCGCACGGGGGTGCCGGAGGCCGTGGGTGGCAGGGATAGCCTGCCGTCGTGCACCCGATGATCGCGCCCAGCATCCTCTCGGCGGACTTCGCCCGGCTCGCGGACGAGGCCGCCGCCGTGGGGCCGTCGGCCGACGGCACCGCGGGCGACCCCGGTGCGGACTGGCTGCACGTCGACGTGATGGACGCCCACTTCGTCCCGAACCTGACCCTCGGGCTCCCGGTCGTGCAGAGCCTGCGCGCGGCCACCGGCATCCCGCTCGACTGCCACCTCATGATCGAGGACCCGGACCGCTGGGCCCCCGGCTACGCCGAGGCCGGCGCGAAGAACGTCACCGTGCACGTCGAGGCCGCCCGCGACCCGGTGATGCTCGCCCGCGACCTGCGGGCCGCCGGTGCCCTCGCCGGCCTGTCGATCAAGCCGGGGACCCCGCTCGACCCGTACGTCGAGGTCCTCAAGCACTACGACACCCTTCTGGTGATGAGCGTCGAGCCCGGTTTCGGCGGCCAGAGCTTCATGCCCGAGGTGCTGGAGAAGGTCCGCGCGGCGCGCCGGCTCGTCGACACCGGGCACCTGAAGCTGATCGTCGAGATCGACGGCGGTATCAACGCCGAGACCATCGAGCAGGCCGCCGAGGCCGGCGTCGACTGCTTCGTCGCCGGGTCCGCCGTCTACAACGCCGAGGACCCCGGGCGCGCCGTCGCCGCCCTGCGCGACAGCGTGCGCCGCAGCAACCCGCACCGCTGGGCCGGCTGACCGGACCGGGCGGGTGACCCCACGCGACGACGCGGCGCCGGACTCCGCGCACACCGCACGGCGGGACGCTGCGCGGACGACCGCGCGGGACGCCGTGCCGGCCGCGATGCGCCGCGCCCTCGCCGCGTCCGATCTCGTGCACGGCACGACCAGCCCGAACCCCGCCGTCGGCTGTGTCGTCCTCGACCGGGCCGGCGCCGTCGTCGGGACCGGGGCCACCACGCCGCCCGGCGGGCCGCACGCGGAGCGGGTCGCGCTGGCCGAGGCGGGGGACCGCGCCGCCGGCGGGACCGCCGTGGTGACCCTGGAGCCCTGCAACCACAGCGGGCGGACCCCGCCGTGCGTCGACGGTCTCCTCGAGGCCGGGATCGCCCGGGTGTACGCCGCGCTCGCCGACCCGAACCCGGTCGCCGCGGGCGGCCTGGACCGGCTCCGCGCGGCCGGGGTCGAGGTGACGCTCGGCACACTTGCCGGTGAGGTCGGGCGCGGGCCGCTGCGGGGCTGGCTGCACCGCCAGCACACCGGACGCCCGCACGTGACCTGGAAGGTGGCGACCACGCTCGACGGGCGGGTCGCCGCCGCCGACGGGACCAGCCGCTGGATCACCGGCCCCGAGGCCCGCGCCGAGGTGCATGACCTGCGCCGCAGGATGGACGCGATCGTCGCCGGCACGGGTACCGTCCTGGACGACGACCCGGCGCTGACCGCTCGCCGGCCCGACGGCACCCTGTTCGACCACCAGCCGCTGCGCGTGGTGGTCGGGCACCGCGACGTCCCGCCCGGCGCGCGGCTCTCGAACCGGGCCGCAGGGGAGGCCGAGGTGGTCCACCTCCGAACCCGCGATCCGGGTGAGGTGCTCGCCGAACTCGTCCGCCGCGACACGGTGGACGTGCTGCTCGAGGGCGGGCCGACCCTGGCCGGAGCGTTCGTCGCCGCAGGCGCCGTCGACCGGGTGCTGGTGCACCTGGCCCCGGCCCTGCTCGGTGCGGGCCCGCACGCCCTCGGTGACGCGGGGGTGGGAACGATCGCGGACATCGTGCGGTTGCAGGTGGACGAGGTCCGCCGCAGCGGCGGGGACGTGGTCATCGACGGACGACCGGCGCCCGCGCCGATCGGATAGCAGGAGGGAACACCGATGTTCACCGGCATCGTGGAGGAGGTCGGCGAGGTCGTCGACGTCCGGACCGACGGCGACGTCGTCGTCCTGACCGTGCGGGCGGCACTGGCCGCCGAGGTCGGGCACGGCGAGTCGGTGGCGGTGAACGGGTGCTGCCTCACCGCCGTCGTGGACGGGACGGGTGCGGAGGTGCTCACCCTCGAGCTCGTCCCGGAGACCCTGAAGCGCACCTCGATCGGCGTCGTCGGCGCCGGTTCCGGCGTCAACCTCGAGCGGGCGGTCCCCGCCGGCGGGCGCCTCGACGGGCACATCGTGCAGGGCCACGTCGACGGCGTCGGTACCGTCGTCTCGCGCACCCCCGGTGACCGCAGCGACGAGGTCCGCTTCTCGCTGCCCGCCGAGCTCGCGCGGTACGTCGTCGAGAAGGGCTCGGTCGCCGTCGACGGCGTGTCGCTGACCGTCGCCACGGTGTACCCGGACGGGTTCGGTGTGGCGTTGATCCCGACGACCCTGGCCGACACCACCCTGGGCTCGCGCGCCCCCGGTGACCCGGTCAACCTGGAGGTCGACGTGATCGCCAAGTACGTGGAACGCATGACCGCGGGGTACCTGCAGGGCAGCCCCGGGTCCGGACAGGAAGGGGCCGCGCGGTGAGCGAGCCGTCGACCACCCCGGGCAGCGCTCCGGAGGCGGACGCCTCCGGCAAGCTGCCGGAGCACCCGCACACCGTGATGGGCCCGAGCGAGCGGGCGGAGCGCTTCGCCCAGATCGAGAAGGCGATCGCCGACATCGCCGAGGGCAAGCCCGTCGTCGTGATGGACGACGAGGACCGCGAGAACGAGGGCGACCTCATCTTCGCCGCGGCCAAGGCGACCCCGGAGCTGCTGGCCTTCACCGTGCGCTACACCTCGGGCTACGTCTGCGTGGCGATCACCGAGGACACCTGCGAGCGGCTCGACCTGCCGCCCATGCACCACACGAACCGGGACTCCTTCCGGACCGCGTACACGGTCACCGTGGACGCGAAGGAGGGCGTCACCACCGGCATCTCGGCGCAGGACCGCTGCCGCACCATCCAGCTGCTCGCCGACCCGGCGACCGAGTCCGCGGACCTCGTCCGCCCGGGGCACGTGCTGCCGCTCCAGGCCCGCGAGGGCGGCGTGCTGCGCCGCCCCGGCCACACCGAGGCCGCCGTCGACCTGGCCCGGATGGCAGGCCTCCCGCCGGCCGGTGCGCTCTGCGAGATCGTGTCGGAGAAGAACGCGGGCGACATGGCCCGGGGTGAGGAGCTCGGCGTCTTCGCCGCCGACCACGACCTCACGCTGATCACGATCGCGGACCTCATCGCCTACCGGCGCCGGTTCGAGAAGCACATCGAGCGGATCGCCACCGCCCGGATCCCCACCGGGCACGGCGACTTCCTCGCTTACGGCTACGACTCGCTGCTCGACGGCGTCGAGCACATCGCGATGGTCATGGGCCCCGTGGGCACCCCCGCCGACGACGGCGAGGAGGTGCTCGTGCGGGTGCACTCCGAGTGCCTCACCGGCGACGTCCTCGGCTCGCTGCGCTGCGACTGCGGCCCCCAGCTCGACGCCGCCCTGGAGGCCGTGGCGAACGAGGGCCGCGGCGTGGTGCTCTACATGCGCGGGCACGAGGGCAGGGGGATCGGCCTGCTGCACAAGCTGCAGGCCTACCAGCTGCAGGAGGCCGGCGCCGACACCGTCGACGCCAACCTGGCGATGGGCCTGCCCGCCGACGCCCGCGACTACGGCATCGGCGCCCAGATCCTCGCCGACCTCGGCGTGCGGTCGATGCGGCTGCTCACCAACAACCCGGACAAGCGGGCGGGCCTGGAGGGCTACGGCCTGCGCGTGGTCGGCCGCGAGGCGATGCCGGTCCGGGCGACCCCGCAGAACCTGCGCTACCTGCGGACCAAGCGCGACCGGATGGGCCACGACCTGCCCGACCTGGGTGGCGTCGCGGACCCCGGCCGCTGACCGGAGCGGCACCGGTGGAGCGCACCGGGCCCGGGAACACCCCGGTGCCCCGGTGCGCCGCCGGACCGGCGAGAATCGAGCCATGAGCGGTGAGGGCAGGCCCGCCGGGGCCACGCAGCTGGACGCGACCGGGCTCCGGGTCGGTGTGGTCGCCGCCCGCTGGCACGCCGAGATCGTCGACGCCCTGCTGGAGCGGGCCGTCGCGACCGCGCGCGAATCCGGCACCGAGCCGACCGTCGTCCGGGTGCCCGGCACCGTGGAGCTCCCGGTCGTGGCCCAGGAGCTCGCCCGCACCCACGACGCGGTCGTCGCCCTCGGCGTCGTCGTGCGCGGGGGCACCCCGCACTTCGAGTACGTCTGCGACGCCGTGACGTCCGGCCTGACCCGGGTGGCCCTCGACGAGGCCACCCCGGTCGGGAACGGTGTCCTCACCACCGAGACCGTCCAGCAGGCGGTGGACCGGTCCGGTGCCCCGGGCTCGGCCGAGGACAAGGGCACCGAGGCCTGTCTGGCCGCCCTCGAGTCGGCGCTGGTGCTGCGCGACCTGCGCGCCGGCGTCGCGACCAGCACGTGAGCCGTGGCCCCGACCGGGCCCCGCAGGGAGGACACACCGTGACCGAGCAGCCGCAGCAGGACACCCCGCGGGCCGACGCGACCGGGCCCGGGCCGGACGCGGTGACGCTGCGCCCCCGCGCGCTGCTGGTCACCGCCTGGGTCTGTGCCGCCGCGATCATGGTCTTCTTCGTGGTCGTCGCGTACCTGATGCCCGCGGAGGACACCGGCGTGATCTTCCGCCCGGCCGACCAGGTCGCGATGGTGGTGATCGGGGCGTTCGTCGCCGGTGGGCTGTTGCTGATGGCCCGGCCGCGGGCCCGCGCCGACCGCAACGGCATCGAGGTCCGCAACGTGCTGAGCACCCGCTGGTTCCCCTGGACCGAGGTGCTCGGCGTCTCCTTCCCGGACGGTGCCTCCTCGGCCCGCCTGGAGCTGCCCGACGACGAGTACCACCCGGTCCTCGCCGTCCAGGCCGTCGACCGCGGTCTCGCCGTGCGCGGCGTGCGGAACCTGCGCGAGCTGCACCGCGCCGCCGTCCTGGGGGAGTGACCCGCCCCGGGCCGGACCGGCGCCCGGCCGGTCAGCGGTCCAGCGCGCGCACACGGCCCCGGCCCTGCACCGCGGGACCGCCGAGATCGGCCCGGTCGGCCGCGGCGGCGCCCCGCCGGTGGCCCGAGCCCGACACCTGCGGCCTGCGGGCCCGCGGCAACGTCCCGAACTCCGCGGCGTACGCCTCGTCGACGCGGTCGCCCCGATCGGCCAGCACCAGCTCGACCGACGGGCCGGTGGACCCGCCGGGCCCGGCCCCGCCCGCCTCCGCGACCTCGGACACGATCTCCTGCTCGGCCTCGAGCAGCCGCTGGTGGATCCGCGCCGCGAACCCGTAGATCCAGGACCGGCGGTAGGCCACGACCGACTCGCCCGGGTGCGGCGGGCGCAGCGCGCTCACCTGGGCCGAGCTCTGCAGCAGCAGCGAGGTGTAGAGCAGCTCGACCCGCTCCCGGTCCGACGCGTGGCCGAACACGGTCACCGCGGCGACCCGGCCGTTGCGGTGGTCGTGCATCACCCACCGGCAGCGCAGCGCCGCCGCTGTCCAGCCCAGCAACCGGGCCTTCGCCCCGCTGTACGGGTCGTCGATGTCGATCGTCGCCCGGCCGATCGGGTCCGTGCGCGGGGGGCCGGTGGCCGCGAGCAGCGCCTCGTCGACCCCGTGCCGGGCCATCATCTCGACGGCCTTCCCGGTGTAGATCTCGGCCTCGTCCGGCGTGCCGGCGCGCTCGGCCTTGGCCAGCAGCTTCCGGATGGTGTCGAGCCGCGCCTCCGGGACGGGGACCTCGCCCGGCGCGGTGCCGAACTCGATGTCGTGCGCGGTGCTCATGGGCTCTCCTCGGGCCGGGCGGGTCGAACTCGTGTTCGAGGGCGGTTCTACCGGAGGGCCCCGACAGTCTCCGACGGCGGCCCCGCCACGGTGGCCGCGGCGCGCCGGTGCGCGGGGATGCCGGCACCGGTCCGTCCCTACACCCCGCTCGGGGCGCCCGGCGGAGCCGGGGGCCGGACCGCGTGTCGGTCCCCGGAACTACCCTGGGAAGCACCATGGCCGACCCGAGCACGTACCGTCCGGCGACCGGGACGATCCCGGAGTCGCCGGGCGTCTACCGGTTCTCCGACCCGCGCGGCCGGGTGATCTACGTCGGCAAGGCGAAGAGCCTGCGGCAGCGGCTCAACTCCTACTTCGCGGACCTGTCCGGGCTGCACCCGCGCACCCGGCAGATGGTCACGACCGCGTCGAAGGTCGAGTGGACCGTCGTCGGGACCGAGGTCGAGGCGCTCCAGCTCGAGTACAACTGGATCAAGGAGTACGACCCCCGGTTCAACGTCCGCTACCGCGACGACAAGACCTACCCGGTCCTCGCGGTGACGATGAACGAGGAGTACCCGCGGCTGCACGTCTACCGCGGGCCGCGGCGCAAGGGGGTCCGCTACTTCGGGCCCTACGCGCACGCCTGGGCCATCCGGGAGACCCTCGACCTGCTGCTGCGGGTGTTCCCGGCCCGCACCTGCTCGGCCGGGGTGTTCAAGCGGCACGGCCAGATCGGCCGTCCCTGTCTGCTCGGCTACATCGACAAGTGCTCGGCGCCGTGCGTCGGCAAGGTCAGCGCCGACGAGCACCGCGACATCGTCGAGGGCTTCTCCGACTTCCTCTCCGGCCGGACCGACCGGATGGTCAGGCGGCTCGAGCAGGAGATGGCGGAGGCGTCGGAGAACCTGGAGTTCGAGCGGGCCGCCCGGATGCGCGACGACCTGGGCGCGCTGCGCCGCGCGATGGAGAAACAGGCCGTCGTCCTCGGCGACGGGACCGACGCGGACGTCGTCGCCTTCGCCGAGGACGAGCTGGAGGCGGCCGTCCAGATCTTCCACGTCCGCGGCGGCCGGGTCCGCGGCCAGCGCGGCTGGGTGATCGACAAGGTCGAGCCGACCGACACCGAGCAGCTCGTCGAGCGGTTCGTGTCGCAGTTCTACGGCGAGCAGCACGCGCTCGCCGGCGCCGCCGACGACGCGATGCAGCCCGTCCCGAAGGAGATCCTCGTCCCGGTGCTGCCCGCCGAGGGGGCCGCCCTGGAACGGTGGCTGAGCGGGCTGCGCGGCTCGAAGGTGTCGCTGCGGGTGGCGCAGCGCGGCGACAAGAAGGACCTCGCCGAGACCGTCGCCCGCAACGCCAAGGAGGCCTTCGCCCAGCACAAGCTGCGCCGGGCCGGCGACCTCACCGCCCGCTCGGCGGCGCTGCAGGAGATCCAGGAGAACCTGGAGCTGGACCAGGCCCCGCTGCGGATCGAGTGCATCGACGTCAGCCACGTGCAGGGCACGAACGTCGTCGCCTCGCTGGTCGTGTTCGAGGACGGGCTGGCCCGCAAGTCGGAGTACCGACGGTTCGAGATCAAGGACGCGAGCGACCAGGGCGACGTCGCGTCCATCGCCGAGGTCGTCCGGCGCCGGTTCAAGCGTTTCCTGGCCGAGACCGCCGACGAGCCCGAGCCCACCGCCGGGTTCGGCGAGGTGGCCCCGGGCGACACCGTCCGGACCGGCATCGACCCGGAGACCGGCCGGCCGAAGAAGTTCGCCTACCCGCCGAACCTGCTCGTCGTCGACGGGGCGAAACCACAGGTCGACGCGGCGGCCGCCGAGCTCGCCGAGCTGGGGATCACCGACGTCGCCGTGTGCGGTCTCGCCAAGCGCCTCGAGGAGGTCTGGCTCCCGGACGACGACGATCCCGTCATCCTCTCCCGGACGAGTGAAGGTCTGTACCTCCTCCAGCGGGTCCGCGACGAGGCGCACCGTTTCGCCATCACCTATCACCGCCAGCGTCGTTCCCAGGGCATGACGGCCTCCGCGCTGGACGGCGTCCCCGGGCTCGGCCCGGCCCGCCGGCAGGCGCTGCTGAAGCACTTCGGATCGGTGCGCAAGCTGCGCGCGGCCGGGGTGGAGGAGATCGCGGGGGTGCCCGGGTTCGGCCGGCGCACCGCGGAGACCGTCGTCGCCGCACTGCACGGCGGTAACGGGACCGGAGCGTCGACCGAGGGGGAACAGCGATGACGGGCACAGGGGAGCAGGTTCCGGACGGTGGCCCGGGTATCGAGGTCGCCGTCGTCAGCGGCCTGTCCGGGGCCGGGCGCAGCACCGCGGCGAAGGTGCTGGAGGACCTCGGCTGGTTCGTCGTCGACAACCTGCCCCCGGAGCTGATCGCGACGATGGTGGAGCTCGGCTCGCGGGCGCGCGGCGAGGTGGCGCGCATCGCCGTCGTGATGGACGTGCGGTCCCGTGCCTTCACCGACGACCTGGGCGCGGTCATCAAGGACCTGGACGGACGGGGCTACCGGCCGCGGCTGCTGTTCCTGGAGGCGTCCGACGCCGTCCTGGTGCGGCGGTTCGAGCAGAACCGGCGCTCGCACCCGCTGCAGGGCGCCGGCCGGATCACCGACGGGCTGAACGCCGAGCGCGAGGTGCTGCGCCCGCTCCGCGAGGACGCCGATCTCGTCGTGGACACCTCGAACCTGTCCGTGCACGACCTGCGGTCGCGGATCGAGGGGTCGTTCGCGGGGGAGAGCGCGCACGCCGCCACGCGGATCACGGTGCTGTCGTTCGGGTACAAGTACGGGCTCCCGCTCGACTCCGACCTCGTCGTCGACGTGCGTTTCCTGCCCAACCCGCACTGGATCCCCGAGCTGCGCGAGCACACCGGGCGCGACCACGAGGTCAGCGACTACGTGCTGTCCCAGGAGGGCGCCGAGGAGTTCGTCGACCGCTACCTGGAGCTGCTCGACCTGGTCGGCGCCGGTTACCGCCGCGAGGGCAAGCGGTACCTGACCGTCGCCGTCGGCTGCACCGGCGGCAAGCACCGCTCGGTCGCGATCTCCGAGGAGATCGGCAGGCGGCTGTCCGCGCAGGACGGCGTCCAGGTCAACGTCGAGCACCGCGACATGGGGCGCGAGTGACCGGACCGGACGGGATGCGGGTGGTGGCGCTGGGGGGCGGCCACGGCCTGCACGCCACCCTGACCGCCCTGCGCCGCTGCCCGGCCGTCGCCGGGATCACCGCCGTCGTCACCGTCGCCGACGACGGCGGGTCCTCGGGCAGGCTGCGCCGCGAGCTCGGGCTGCTGCCGCCCGGCGACCTGCGGATGGCGCTGTCCGCGCTGGCCGCCGACGACGCCGACGGCCGGTTCTGGTCCGGTCTCGTGCAGCACCGTTTCGGCGGCAACGGTGCGCTGGCCGGGCACGCCGTCGGGAACCTGCTGCTCGCCGGCCTGCTGGAGCGCGACGGCGATCCCGTCCGGGCGCTGGAGACCCTCGGCGGGCTGCTCGGCTGCGCCGGCCGGGTGCTGCCGATGGCCCGGGTGCCGCTGGACATCGAGGCGGAGGTCGCACTCGACGGCCGGGACCGTGCGCACCGCATCCGCGGGCAGGTCGCGGTCGCCTCCACCCCCGGCCGCGTCCGGCGCGTGTGGCTCCGGCCGGAGGATCCGCCGGCCTGCGACGAGGCCGTACGCGCCGTCCTGGAGGCCGATGCCGTCCTGCTGGGGCCCGGCTCGTGGTTCACCAGCGTGCTGCCGCACCTGCTCGTGCCCGGCCTGCGCGACGCGCTGCTGGAGACCTCCGCGGCCCGCGTCGTGCTGCTCAACCTCACACCGGAGCCGGGGGAGACCGCCGGTTTCTCGCCGGAGCAGCACCTTGAAGTACTGTCCGGTCACGCGCCCGACCTGCGGGCGCACGCCGTCCTGGCCGACAGCGGGTCGGTACCACTGCCGGACAGGCTGCACGCGGCGGCGGCCGACCTGCTGGTCCCCGGCGGTCGGGTGTGGCTGGCCGACGTCGCCGACGCCGACGCAGCGACCCCACGGCACGATCCGGACGCCCTCGCGGGCGCCCTGCTCGAGGTGCTCGACGTCCTGGCCCCGGTGGGCCGGCGCGAGGCCGGAACGACAGGGAACGACGACCACGGCCCGCAGCGCGGAAGGAGCCCCGAATGGCCATGACCGCCACGGTGAAGGACGAGCTGAGCCGGCTCACCGTCACCAAGCAGTCGTCGCGGCGCGCCGAGGTGGCCTCGCTGTTGCGCTTCGCCGGCGGATTGCACATCGTGGGCGGCCGCGTCGTCATCGAGGCCGAGGTGGACACCGGATCGGTGGCCCGCAGGCTCCGCCGCGAGATCCACGAGCTGTACGGCCACACCGCCGACGCCCACGTGATCACGGCGGGCGGGCTGCGCCGCAGCGCCCGCTACGTGATCCGGGTGATCCGCGACGGCGAGGGGCTGGCCCGGCAGACCGGCCTGCTCGACAACCGGGGGCGTCCGGTCCGCGGGCTGCCGCCGCCCGTCGTGTCCGGGGACCTGTCCGACGCCGAGGCCGCCTGGCGGGGCGCGTTCCTGGCACACGGCTCGCTGACCGAGCCCGGCCGCAGCTCCGCGCTCGAGGTCACCTGTCCCGGCCCGGAGGCCGCGCTCGCGCTGGTCGGCGCGGCCCGCAGGCTCGGGGTGGCGGCCAAGGCCCGTGAGGTCCGCGGGGCGGACCGGGTGGTCGTCCGCGACGGCGACGCGATCGGTGCGCTGCTGACCCGGATGGGCGCGCACCAGAGCGTGCTGTCCTGGGAGGAGCGGCGGATGCGGCGCGAGGTCCGGGCGACCGCGAACCGCCTGGCGAACTTCGACGACGCCAACCTCCGCCGGTCCGCACGGGCCGCGGTCGCTGCGGCCGCCCGGGTCTCGCGCGCCCTGGACATCCTCGGCGACGAGGTGCCCGAGCACCTGCGTGCGGCCGGGACGCTGCGTGCCCAGCACACCCAGGCGTCGCTGGAGGAGCTCGGCCAGCTCGCCGACCCGCCGATGACCAAGGACGCGGTCGCCGGCCGGATCCGGCGGCTGCTGCAGACCGCCGACAAGAAGGCGGCCGAGCTGGGCATCCCGGACACCGAGTCGGCCGTCACGGCCGAGATGCTGGAGGAGGAGGGGCGCTGACGCACGGCGTCGGCGGACCCCTCCGGCCCGCCCTCCGCGGTGATCACACCCCGTCACCGGGCCGCTGCGGCGGGTCCGGCATGATGCCGCCGTGACGAACCCGGGCTCCACTCTTCTCGCCGTGCATCTCGATCGATCCAGCATGCTGCGACCGCTGCTCCCCGCCCTCCGCGCCGGCCTCGTCGACCTGCTCGACGCCCAGGCCGCGGAGCCGGGGTCGCTGCAGGTCGTGCTGTCCACCGGTGACGACCTGACGCGTTCGCTGGCCGACGGCTCGCACCCGCCCGCGACCCCGGTGGACGCCGGCGGCGCGCGCACCGCGCTCGCCACGAAGCTCCGTCCGGTCGACGGCCCCGACCTGAGGATCGGCGCCGCCCGCCTGCTCGACGCGGTCGGGGACGAGCTCGCCGCCCGTGCGGAGGACGACCGGCCGGAGCGCGTCGTCGTGCTGCTGGTCGGCGAGGCGGCGGTCGGCGACCCGTCCCACGTGCGGGAGCGGATCGCCCACCAGCGCTCGACCTACGCCTGGGAGGTCGCGCTGGTCGACGTCACCAGTGGTGGCATCCCGGCCGCGAAGCGCCCGGAGCCGGCGGGTCCGGCCGAGGCCGCCACGGAGCAGGCCGAGGGTGCCACGGACGACGGGCAGGGCACCGCCGCCGTCGCACTGGCCGAGCGGACGGACGGGCCGGCCGCCGCCGCGCGCTTCGGCGTCCCCGCCCCGGCGACGATCACCGCCGGGCCCGGCGCCGCCGGCGTCACCGCCGCGCTGTCCGCCGCGACGGCGTTCGTGTCCCGCGCCCGGGCGGTCCAGCCGCACGAGCCGGTCGACGGTTTCTCCGACGACGAGCGCGCCGCGGCCGCCGTCGCCGACACCCGTCCCGCCTGGCGGAAGTTCCTGCGCATCGCCTGAGCGGTCGCCGGTGGCCCGTGCCGGGCGTCCGGCACGGGCCACGGCCGGGTGCGAGGAGCGGATCGCGGCGCAGGTCACGGGGTACGCGGGATCCGCGCGCGCCGATGCGCCGATAGGGTGGCGGCCGAGCACGGCACGTGGCCTCCGCCCGACGGGGCGGAGTGCGGCGATCGACCTGCCACCCCCGCCGCCGGGACCCGGCGTGCCGGGGCGAAGACGACACGCACGACGAGCCCATGGAGGCACTGTGACGGTCCGCGTAGGAGTCAACGGCTTCGGCCGCATCGGCCGGAACTTCTGGCGGGCGGTGGACGCCCAGCGCGCCGCCGGGACGACGGACATCGAGATCGTCGCGGTGAACGACATCACCGACAACGCGACGCTCGCGCACCTGCTGAAGTACGACTCGATCCTCGGCCGCCTGCCCTACGAGGTCACCACCTCGGGCGACGAGATCGTGGTCGACGGCAAGGGCTTCAAGGGCCTGGCCGTCCGCGACCCCGCCGAGCTGCCCTGGAAGGACCTCGGCGTCGACGTCGTGGTCGAGTCCACCGGGCTGTTCACCAAGCGCGACGCCGCGTCGAAGCACCTCGACGCCGGCGCGAAGAAGGTCGTCATCTCGGCCCCCGCGTCCGACGAGGACATCACCATCGTCAAGGGCGTCAACGACGGTGACTACGACGGTTCGCAGAACATCGTCTCGAACGCGTCCTGCACCACGAACTGCCTGGCGCCGATGACCAAGGTGCTCGACGACCTGGTCGGGATCGAGAAGGGTCTGATGACCACGATCCACGCCTACACCGCCGACCAGAACCTGCAGGACGGCCCGCACAAGGACCTGCGCCGCGCCCGGGCCGCCGCGCTGAACATCGTCCCCACCTCGACCGGTGCCGCCAAGGCGATCTCGCTGGTCATGCCGCACCTCAAGGGCAAGCTCGACGGCTACGCGCTGCGGGTGCCGATTCCCACCGGCTCGGCCACCGACCTGACCGTCGAGGTCAAGGGCGAGACCACCGTCGAGGCCGTCAACGCCGCGATGAAGGCCGCCGCCGAGGGCCCGCTGAAGGGCGTCCTCAAGTACACCGAGGACCCGATCGTGTCCTCGGACATCGTGACCGACCCGCACTCCTGCATCCTCGACGCGGGCCTGACCAAGGTCATCGGCAACCAGGTCAAGATCGTCGGCTGGTACGACAACGAGTGGGGCTACTCGAACCGTCTGGTCGACATCGCCGGGCTGGTGGCGTCGAAGCTGTGAAGAACGTCGACGACCTCGTCGCCGAGGGCGTTCAGGGCCGGACCGTCCTGGTCCGTTCCGATCTCAACGTTCCCCTCGACGACGACCGGAACATCACCGACGACGGCCGCATCCGCGCCTCGGTGCCGACCATCCAGGCGCTGTCCGGTGCGGGCGCGCAGGTCGTCGTCACCGCGCACCTGGGCCGTCCGAAGAACGGCCCGGAGGCCCGGTTCTCGCTGGCCCCGGCAGCCGGGCGGCTCGGTGAGCTGCTCGGCGCCCCGGTCCGGCTGGTGGAGCACGGCAGGCCGCTCCCGAGCATGGCGGCGGGCGACGTCGTCATGCTGGAGAACATCCGGTTCGACGCCCGCGAGACCAGCAAGGACGACGCCGAGCGCGGCGCGTTCGCCGACGAGCTGGTCTCGCTCGTGGGCGACGACGCGGCGTTCGTGTCCGACGGCTTCGGGGTGGTGCACCGCAAGCAGGCGTCGGTCTACGACGTCGCGCAGCGGCTCGACCCCTACGCCGGCGGGCTCGTCCTCTCCGAGGTCGAGGTGCTGCGGACCCTGACCGGGGACCCGCAGCGGCCCTACGCCGTCGTGCTCGGCGGGTCGAAGGTCTCGGACAAGCTGGCCGTGATCGAGGCGCTGCTGCCGACCGTCGACACGCTGCTCGTCGGCGGCGGGATGTGCTTCACCTTCCTCGCCGCCCAGGGGCACGGCGTCGGCTCCTCGCTGCTGGAGTCCGACCAGGTCGGCACCTGCCGGACCCTGCTGGAGTCCGGCAAGATCGTCCTGCCGACCGACGTCGTGGTCGCCGACGCGTTCTCCGCGGACGCGAACACGAAGACGGTGCCGGTGGACGCGATCGAGGACGGCTGGCTGGGCCTGGACATCGGTCCGGACTCGGTGCGCGCGTTCGCCGCGCGGATCGCCGAGGCGAGGACGATCTTCTGGAACGGCCCGATGGGCGTGTTCGAGATGGCGCCGTTCGCCGACGGCACCCGCGGGGTCGCGCAGGCGATCGCCGACGGGGCCGCGTTCTCCGTCGTCGGCGGGGGTGACTCGGCGGCCGCGGTGCGGGCGCTGGGCATCGCCGAGGACGGCTTCTCGCACATCTCCACCGGCGGTGGCGCCTCGCTCGAGTTCCTCGAGGGCGCGACCCTGCCGGGCGTCGCGGTCCTGGAGGGTGAGGCCTGATGGCATCCCGTACCCCGCTCATCGCGGGCAACTGGAAGATGAACCTCAACCACCTCGAGGCCATCGCGGTCGTGCAGAAGCTCGCCTTCGCACTGCCCGACCGGTACTTCGACAAGGTCGAGGTCGCGGTCCTGCCGCCGTTCACCGACATCCGCAGCGTCCAGACGCTGATCGACGGCGACAAGCTCAGGGTCGTGCACGGGGCGCAGGACCTGTCCCCGCACGACTCGGGTGCCTACACCGGTGACGTGTCCGGGGTGATGCTCGCGAAGCTGGGCTGCCGGTACGTCGTCGTCGGGCACTCGGAGCGCCGGGAGATCCACGCCGAGGACGACGCGGTCGTGAACTCCAAGGTGCTCGCCGCGCTCAAGCACGGGATCACCCCGATCCTGTGCGTCGGCGAGGGCCTGGAGGTCCGCGAGGCCGGCACGCACGTGCAGCACTGCACCGACCAGCTGCGCGGCGCCCTGAAGAAGGTGTCCGCCGAGCAGGCGGCCGGGATCGTGCTCGCCTACGAGCCGGTCTGGGCGATCGGCACCGGGAAGGTCGCGGGTCCCCCGGACGCCCAGGAGGTCTGTGCCGCGCTGCGCGAGACCCTGCAGGAGCTCTACGGCGACGACGTCGCCGCTGGCGCCCGGATCCTCTACGGCGGCTCGGTGAAGTCGTCGAACGTGGGGGAGATCGTCGCCCAGACCGACGTCGACGGCGCGCTGGTCGGCGGGGCGAGCCTGGACGCCGAGGAGTTCGCGAAGCTCTCGGCGATCGCCGCGGGCGGCCCCCTGCCGTAGCCCGGCGGTCCCGCCACGTGTCCACGACTCGGGGAGCTCCGGCCCAGGCCGGAGCTCCCCGAGCCGCATGTGGGGGAGGTGGGCGACCCGGCCGGACACGGTCCCGGGGTGTCGGAGTATCCTGGGCCACTCCACGAGCGACCGCAGATTGGGAAGTGCACGTGATCCTGACCCTGCAGATCATCCTCATCGTGACCAGCGTGATGCTGATCGCGCTGGTCCTGCTGCAGCGCAGCAAGGGCGGTGGTCTGACCAGCCTCTTCGGCGGTGGCGTCCAGTCGAGCCTGTCCGGCTCCGCGGCCGCCGACCGGAACGTCGCTCGTTACACGATCTTCGTCGGGCTGATCTGGTTCATCGCGGTGGTCGGCAACGGCCTCCTGCTGGCCGGCAACGCCTGACACCGTAATCGCGCCAGTGCGAGCGAGAGGGACGACACGATGGCTGGTGGCAACGCGATCCGCGGCACCCGGGTCGGGGCCGGTCCGATGGGCGAGTCCGAGCGCGGCGAGACCGCGGCACGCGAACGGATCCCGTTCTACTGCGTGAACGGACACGTCAACAACACCTGGTTCGCCGCCGAGGCCGAGGTCCCGGAGACGTGGGACTGTCCGCGCTGTGGCCTGCCCGGCGGGCGTGACTCCGAGAACCCGCCGGCCGCGCCGCGCACCGAGCCGTACAAGACGCACCTGGCCTACGTGAAGGAGCGGCGCAGCGACGCCGACGGCGAGGCCATCCTGGAGGAGGCCCTCGGCCGGCTCCGGGCGTCCCGGGAGCTGTAGATCCGCGGCCCCCGCACACTGCTGCACGGTGCCCGCCGCCGCGCCGGCCGGCTGGTCGACGCCGCGCTGGCCCGGCACACCGCCGCCCAGACGGCGACGCTGCGGGCCGAGCTGGCCGCGTTGCGCGAGGAGCTGGACGGGCGCGTCCGCGCCGAGGCCGACCGCGTGCTCTCCGAGCTGCGGGCCACCGAGATCCGGGACCGGCGCGACGTCTTCGCCGCCGGCGAGCGGGAGGCCGTCGCGAGCAGTGCCCGGTTCGCCCGCGACCACCTGGCCGGGGCGGTCGCGCTGCCGGCCCCGGACGCGACGCTGGCGCACGCGCTCTCGCTGGCCCCCTCCGGTGGCATGGCGTGCGAGTTCGGCGTCTACCGCGGCAGGACCCTCCGCATGATCGCCGCGCACCGCGCCGACGGCCGTGTCCACGGTTTCGACACCTTCACCGGCCTGCCCGAGACGTGGCGGGCGGGGTTCCCCGCCGGCGCGTTCGACGACGTCGGAGCGCTGCCCGAGATCCCGGGCGCCGAGCTGGTCCCCGGTCTGTTCGACGACACCCTCGACGGGTTCCTGGCCGAGCACCCCGGCCCGGTGGACTTCCTGCACGTCGACTCGGACCTGTACTCGTCGGCGGTGACCGTGCTGGCCGCCGTCGGCCCGCGGCTGCGTGTGGGCAGCATCGTGCTGTTCGACGAGTTCCTCAACTTCCCGGGCTGGGAGCGCGACGAGGCCCGCGCCTGGTGGGAGTACGCCGAGAAGCACGGCGTCCGCTACTCCTACGTCTGCTGGACCCACGACAACGAGCAGGTCGCGGTGCGGATCGACGATCCCGGAGACGCGCCCCTCTCGTGACCCACGGCACCTCCGGGATAGGTTCCGAGGTCATGACCCGCTGGACGCTGCCACCGGAACGGATCCCCGAGGCCTGGTTCAACGTCGTGCCGCACCTGCCGGCCCCGCTGCAGCCGCCGCTGCACCCGGGGACGCGGGAGCCGGTCGGCCCCGACGACCTGGCGCCGCTCTTCCCCGCGGCGCTGATCGAGCAGGAGGTGAGCGCCGCACCGTGGATCGACGTCCCCGGTGAGGTTCTCGACATCCTCCGGCTGTGGCGCCCGACCCCGCTGGTGCGGGCCGCCCGGCTCGAACGGGAGCTCGGGACACCGGCCCGGATCTACTACAAGGACGAGTCGGTCTCACCGTCCGGCAGCCACAAGACCAACACGGCGGTGGCGCAGGCGTTCTACAACGCCCAGGACGGCACCACCCGGCTCACCACCGAGACCGGCGCCGGGCAGTGGGGCACCGCGCTGGCGTTCGCGTCGGCGCAGTTCGGCCTGGACCTGAAGGTCTACATGGTGCGGGCCTCGTACGGGCAGAAGCCCTACCGGCGGATCGCGATCGAGACCTGGGGCGGCGAGGTCGTCGCGTCCCCGGTCGACGAGCCGGACCAGCCCGGATCGCTCGGCTCGGCGATCTCCGACGCGGTCCGCGACTGCGTCGGCCGCGACGACACCCACTACGCGCTCGGCTCCGTGCTGAACCACGTCGTGCTGCACCAGACCATGATCGGGCTGGAGGCGAAGGAACAGCTCGAGCTGGCCGGGGAGCGGCTGCCCGACGTCGTCGTGGGGTCCTGCGGGGGTGGCTCGAACCTGGGCGGCATCGCCTTCCCGTTCGTCCCCGACGCGGGTGTGCGGCTGCTCGCCGTCGAGCCGCTGTCCTGCCCGACGCTGACCCAGGGCCGCTACGACTACGACTTCGGCGACACCGCGGGGCTCACCCCGCTCATGCCGATGTACACCCTGGGGCACGACTTCGTGCCGCCGTCGATCCATGCGGGCGGCCTGCGGTACCACGGCGACTCGCCGCTGGTGTCGGCCCTGGTGCGGGACGAGCGCATGGAGGCGGCCGCCTACCCGCAGGGCAAGGTGTTCGAGGCGGCCAAGCAGTTCGCCCGGACCGAGGGGAGGATCCCCGCACCGGAGACCGGGCACGCGATCGCCGCGGCGATCGACGAGGCGCTGGCCGCGAAGGAGACCGGTCAGGCGAAGGTCGTCCTGTTCAACTACTCCGGGCACGGCTTCCTCGATCTCGCCGCCTACGACGACCACAACCACGGCCGGCTCACCGACGAGACCGTCTGACCCCGCGACGGCCCGCCGCCCCGGAGGTCGTCTCCGGGGCGGCGGGGCGTTCAGCGGCGCACCATCCGCAGCAGCGCCGCGGTGTCGTGCCGGCGGAACCAGGCGACGACACAGACCAGCACCAGCACCACCGCCGGGAAGGCGATCATCCCCGGCATCAGGATCGCGGTGACGACGGTCGCGCCGACCATGAGGGCGACCTGGCAGGTCGCCGCGAGCCCGCACAGCCTCGGGACCAGCAACGCGACCGCCCCGGCGAGCTCCAGCCAGCCGACGACGACCATGCCGGGCACGCCCAGCCCCAGCAGGTCGAACCCGGCGACGGCGACGGGATCGAAACTGATCTTCGGTAGTGCCGCCATCACGAAGACGCCGGTGAGCACGACCTGCAGCACCCAGAGGGCGATCGTCCCGGCGAGCGGGCGGGCCGAGCCGGTCGTGGCGGTGGTGGACCTGGTGGTCATGGCGGTGTCCCTTCCCCGGGCGGTCCGGTGTGGGCCGCTGTCCGCAGTACCGACCGGGGGTGTCGTGCGGACTCATCGGCCACGGCGGGAACCGCCCGGATCACGCCGATGGTCCGTTTTCGGGGTGCTGCGACACCGATGTCCGGTCTGGTGCGCCGGGGCCGGTCGGTCCCGATGCGTGCTCAACATGTCGAGCTCGTCGACAAGGTCGTCGACGGTATCGCCGCCGCGGCCCGGACCGGCACGATCGGCGACGGCAAGATCTGGGTGCAGCCGGTCGAGGCGGTCGTCCGGGTCCGGACGGGCGAACGCGGCAGCGACGCCGTCCGACCCCGCCCGGTGCGGTGGCGGTGGCGGTCCCGGGTCACGCGCGGGCGCGCCGGGCCGGCTCCGGCCCGTCGGGAGCAGCCGCCGACGTCGCGTGCGCCGCCCCCAGCGCCGCCGCCGCGGACGCGAACGCCGGATCGAAGAACAGGAAGCTCAGCAGCTCCGCCCCGTGCGTCGGGTCGACGTCCGGCACCCCGCCGCCGACCAGTCGTTCCAGCACGAACAGCGACGGGTTGCGCAGCGCGCAGAGGCCGCCGTACTCGGTCCGGCGGACCTCGGCGGCGAGGTCGGCGAGCTCGGTCCCGCGGTCCGGTGGCGGCCCGGTGAACCAGCTCCCGATCCGGCGGTGCCGCCCGTCCACACCGCGCTCGACGAGCTCGTTCACCGCCCGCAGCGTCCGGAGGTCCTCGGTGACGCCCGCGCCGAGCACGATCCGCAGCGCGAGCGCGGCGACCGCGTAGACGTCGGGGACGTCCGCGGGCGGGTCGGCCGCCTCCGGCACCGGCACGGCCGGCGTCGTCGCGACGACGCCGATCCGGTCCGCGCCGAGCCGCAGCGCCGGCTTGAGCGGGGTGTTCAGGCGGACACCGCCGTCCAGGTACCAGCCGGGGTCGGGGCCCTCGATCCGGCGGGGTGCGAACAGCACCGGCACCGCGGCCGAGGCCAGCAGGTGGTCCGGGGTCAGCACGGCGTCGACGTAGCGGATGTCGCGGCCCGGGTCGTAGGGCGGGAGCCCGACATCGGGTCCGCGCTCGACGAACACGACCGTCCCACCGGTGCCCGCCGACGTGCACGCCACCCCGACCGCGTCGACCGGGCCGCGGGCGATCGCGTGATGCAGCCGGTCCCAGTCGACGACCCGCTCGACGACCGGGCGCAGGCGCTCGGCGTCGAGCAGCCGGGTCACGCGATCGGGCAGCCCCAGCAGCCGTCGCAGGGCGGACGGGACACCGGCGAGGTCGCCCAGGTAGGCCGCGCCCGCCTCGAACGCCGACGACGGGAGCGCGACGACCTCACTGGTCCGCACCGACTCCCAGCGGGTCACCAGCTCGGCAGCGGCCTCCTCGGGATCGGTGCCGGTCAGGCCCGCGAGCGCGGCCACGTTCAGGGCGCCGGCACTCGTCCCGACCAGCACCGACGGCGCCGACCAGGTACGGGTCAGCCGGGGGAGCAGCTCCGTGAGCGCCCCCGCCTCGTACGCGCCGCGGGCTCCGGCGCCCGCCACCACCAGTCCGGTGCGACCCGCCATCGCTCCACCTCCGACGTCGAGGTTACCCGCGGTAGGTCGCGTCCGGCCCGCCGTGGGCGGCGTGGCGGACCGGCCCACCGCAGGCGGGACTCAGCTCCGGGCGACCGGCCGGACGTGCCCGGCGGCCTGGCGGGCCCGCTCCCGCGCGGTGTCGACGTCGTCGGCGTACGCCACCGCGACCCCCATCCGCCTGCGCTCGCTCGCCGACGGCTTGCCGAACAGCCGCAGGTCGGCGCCCTCGACGGCGAGCGCCTCCGCGACGCCCTCGTAGTCGGGCGCGTCGAGGTCGTCACCGCCGTACACCACCGCGGACGCGCCGGGGGCGCGCAACGCGGTGTCGACCGGAAGGCCGAGGACGGCGCGGGCGTGCAGCTCGAACTCGTTCAGCCGCTGGGTGGCGAGCGTGACCAGCCCGGTGTCGTGCGGGCGGGGGCTCACCTCGGAGAACAGCACCTCGTCGCCGCGGACGAACAGCTCCACGCCGAAGATCCCGCGCCCGCCGAGGGCCTCGGTGATCCGGCCGGCGACGTCGCGGGACGCGGCGAGCGCCGCGTCCGACATCGGCTGCGGCTGCCAGGACTCGACGTAGTCGCCGTTCTCCTGGCGGTGGCCGATCGGGTCGCAGAAGGCGGTCCCGCCGGCGTGCCGCACGGTGAGCTGGGTGATCTCGTAGTCGAACTCGACGAAGCCCTCGACGATCACGCGCGGCGCGGACACCCGGCCCGAGGTGCGGGCGTACTCCCACGCGGCCTCGGCGTCGTCGGCCGACTTCAGGACCGACTGTCCCTTGCCCGACGACGACATGACCGGCTTGAGCACACACGGCAGCCCGACCCGGTCGACGGCCGCGCGGACCTCGTCGAGGGTGTCGGCGAAGGCGTAGGGCGACGTGGGCAGCCCCAGCTCCTCCGCGGCGAGCCGCCGGATGCCCTCACGGTCCATCGTCAGCTGCGCGGCGCGGGCGGTCGGCACGACGGTCGTGCCCGCGGCCTCGATCGCCGCCAGCGCGGTGGTCGCGATCGCCTCGATCTCCGGGATGATCAGGTCCGGGGACTCCTGCTCGATGAGCGTGGCGAGCGTGACGGGGTCGGTCATGTCGATCGCGTGCCAGCGGTGCGCCACCTGGTGCGCGGGTGCGTGCGGGTAGCGGTCGACCGCGACCACCTCGACGCCGAGGCGCTGGAAGGCGATCGCGACCTCCTTGCCCAGCTCACCCGAGCCGAGGAGCAGCACGCGGGTGGGGGCCGGGCCGAGCGGGGTGCCGATGCGCATGCGGCGGACCCTAACCGGAGCGCCGCGCCCGGCACCCGCCGGACGGGCGCGATCTCACAGTCCCGGTCGTGGGCTCAGGAGGGCCGCGGGTGCAGCGACCCGGGCAGCTCGGCGGCGGACGCGGTGTCGAGCAGCCAGCGGGTCCGTTCGGTCCCCCGCGCCCCGCCGACCGGCAGCTCGGTCTCCGGGACACCGGTCAGGGCACCCGCGACGGCCGGTGCCTTGCCGGCCCCGGCGGCGACGACCCACACCTCACGCGAGCGCCGGGCGGCGGCCAGCGTGAGCGAGATGCGGGTGGGCGGCGGCTTCGGGCAGTCGAACACCGCGACGACGGACGGCGCCTGCTCGTGCACGGCGGGGGAGTCCGGGAAGACCGAGAGCGTGTGCCCCTCCTCGCCCATGCCGACCAGCGTCACGTCGAAGGCGGGGATGCCGTCGCCGTCCGGCCCGGCCAGGTCGCGCAGCACCCGGGCGTAGTCCCGGGCGGCCTCCTCGGCCTCCTCCCGGGTGCCGCCGTCGGCGGGGGCGGCCGGCATCGGGTGCACCCGCGCCGGGTCGAGCGGCAGCTGGTCGAGCAGGGCCTCGCGGGCCTGCTTCTCGTTGCGCTCGGCGTCGTCGGCCGGGACGAAGCGCTCGTCGCCCCAGAACAGGTCCACCGACCCCCAGTCGACGACGTCGCGGGCCGGGGAGGCGGCCACGTCACGCAGCAGCTGGATCCCGACCCCGCCACCGGTGAGCACGACCCGAGGGACGGCACCGCCGGCCTGGATGTCGACCAGCGCGGTGATCAGCCGCGCCGCGGTGGCGGCGGCCAGGGCGTCGGCGTCGGGGTGGACGGCGACCTGCACGTTCTCGCTCATGCTCACACCTTCACCGGGGTACGGCCGCGGGTCACCCGGGACACTCCCTCGAGCGCCTCGGCGTAGACCTCGTCCGGGTCGAGCCGGCGCAGCTCCTCGGCGAGGCAGTCGGACACGTGCCGCCGTGCCAGCGCGATCAGCCGCTCCGGCTGCCCGGGCTGGGTGAGCCGGGCCGTCTTGCCGTCCGGACGGGCCAGCTCGACGTCGCCCGACGCGCGGACGAGCCGGACCATCGACAGCCCGTTGGCCTTCTCCGACGGCGACCGCTTCACCTTCACCCCGAGCGCGGACGCCAGCCAGCCGGCGACCAGCTCGGTGGAGGGCGACACGACCTCACCCGCGACGACGGCCGAGGTCACCTCCTCGTGGGGCGGCACGTCCAGCGCGGCTGCCAGCTGGGCCCGCCAGTGCGTGAGCCGGGTCCAGGTGAGGTCGGTGTCGCCGGGGGCGTAGTCCTTGCGCCGCTGCTCGAACGCCTTCGTCGGGTTCTTCGACGACAGCGCGTCGGTGATCCGGCGCTGCGCGAGCCGCCCGACGGCGTCCTCCGACGGTGCGGCCGGGGCCTCGCCCGGCCACCAGGCGACGACCGGTGCGTCGGGCAGCAGGAGCGGCATGACCATGCCGGCACCGGCCTCCTCGGCGGCGAGCGGGCCGTAGCCGCGCAGCACGATGACCTCGCTGGCGCCGGCGTCACCGCCGACCCGGATCTGCGCGTCGAGCCGCGGCGAGGCCCGGCGCTGCCCGCGGGCCAGCACGATGACCCGGCACGGGTGCTCGCGGCTGGCGGCGTTGGCGGCGTCGATCGAGCGCTCCAGCTCCGGCCCGTCGTCGGTGACGACGACCAGGGTCAGCACCCGGCCCAGCGCGAACACGCCGCCGGACTCGCGCAGCTCGACGAGCTTGCGGTTGACCGCCGAGGTGTTGCTCGACGGCAGATCGATGATCATGTGTGTCGGCTCCTCGGAGGTCAGGGCCGGCGCCAGTGGCGACCGGTGCGGGCGAGCATCTCGGCGGACGAGTCGGGACCCCAGGATCCGGCCGGGTAGCCGTCGGGCCCGTCGGGCAACCCCGACCAGTGCTCGATGACCGGGTCGAGGATCTCCCAGGACCGCTCGACCTCCTCGTTCACCGGGAACAGCGACGGCTCCCCGAGCAGGACGTCGAGGATGAGCCGCTCGTAGGCCTCGGGGGAGGACTCGGTGAAGGCGTTGCCGTAGCCGAAGTCCATCGTGACGTCGCGGACCTCCATCTGGTTGCCGGGCACCTTGGAGCCGAACCGCATCGTCACCCCCTCGTCCGGCTGGACCCGGATGACCAGGGCGTTCTGCCCCAGCTCCTCGGTCATCGTCTCGTCGAAGGGCAGGTGCGGGGCACGCTTGAAGACGACGGCGATCTCGGTGACCCGCCGGCCGAGCCGCTTGCCGGTGCGCAGGTAGAACGGCACCCCGGCCCAGCGGCGGTTCTCGACCTCGCAGGTGATCGCGGCGAAGGTCTCGGTCGTGGAGTCGGGGTTGAACCCCTCCTCCTCCTTGAGCCCGGGGACCTCCTCGCCGCCCTGCCAGCCGCCGTCGTACTGACCGCGGGCGGTGGTCTCGTCCAGCGGCAGCGGGAGCTTGACCGCCTTCAGCACCTTGATCTTCTCGGCGCGCAGCTCGTCCGACGAGAACGACGTCGGCTCCTCCATCGCGGTGAAGGCGAGGAGCTGCAGCAGGTGGTTCTGGATGACGTCCCGGGCGGCGCCGATGCCGTCGTAGTAGCCGGCACGCCCGCCCAGCCCGATGTCCTCGGCCATCGTGATCTGCACGTGGTCGACGTAGTTCGCGTTCCAGATCGGCTCGAACAGCTGGTTCGCGAACCGGAGGGCGAGGACGTTCTGGACGGTCTCCTTGCCGAGGTAGTGGTCGATGCGGAACACCGAGTCCTCGGGGAAGACCTCGTTGACGATCGCGTTCAGCTCCTTGGCCGAGGCCAGGTCGTGCCCGAACGGCTTCTCGATCACCACCCGGCGCCAGACGTCCGGGTCCTCCTGGGCGGACAGCCCCGACCGGGCGAGCTGCTTGCAGACGACCGGGAACGCGCTGGGCGGGATCGACAGGTAGAACGCGTGGTTCCCGCCGGTGCCGCGCTTCTCGTCCAGCTCGCGGACGGTGCGCTCGAGCTCGTCGAACGCGGCGTCGTCGTCGAAGGCACCCTGGACGAACCGCAGGCCCTCGGCCAGCCGGTCCCAGACCTCCTGGCGGAACGGGGTCCGCGCGTGCTCCCGGACGGCCTCGTACACGACCTGTCCGAAGTCCTCGGAGTCCCAGTCGCGGCGGGCGAACCCGGTGAGCGCGAAGCCCGGCGGGAGCAGGCCGCGGTTGGCGAGGTCGTAGATCGCCGGCATCAGCTTCTTGCGGGAGAGATCACCGGTGACCCCGAAGATCACCAGTCCGCACGGGCCGGCGATGCGGGGGAGCCGCTTGTCGCGGGGATCGCGCAGCGGGTTGGTCCGGCCGCCGTTCGCGGTGGGCATCGCTCCTCGGCCTTCCTGTGTGTGTGACCGTGTCAGTTCTGGACGGCTCGCGCCAGCGTGACCAGGCCGGTCAGCCGATCGGCCAGGTGCAGCCGCAGCACCGGCCGTCCCCGGCGCCGCTGGTCCTCGACGACCGCGCGGGCCTGCGCCGCATGAAGGCTAGCCAGTCCGGACGGTTCCGGCGCGGTTCCCGCGCCGAACGGATCATCACCACCCGGGCCGGGTGACCCCACGGTGCCGTCGGACACCGGGTCGCCTGCCGGTTCACCACCGTCGAGGCCGCCGCCGGTGAGGTGGCAGTGGACGGCGCGGTCGGGCGCGCCGGTGTCACCGGCCCGGCAGCCGGGAGCCCAGCCGAACGCGACCGGGAGCCCGGCGCGCTCGGCGAGCGGGCCCCGCAGCACACCGACCGAGGCGTCCGACTCGGGATCGAGCCAGGCGGAGACCGCCAGGTGACCGCCGTCGCCCGCGGCGGCGGCGAGGGCGTCGAGGGCACCGGCGACGGTGTCCACCCCGGACGGCAGCCAGTCCCCGGCGTGCACGGCGATCCCGCCGTCGGTGAAGGACGGCTCCGGGTCGGGCCCGCCGGGATCGGCGGTGGGGACCGCGGGGGCGAACGGGTCGGCGTCGAGCACCCGCGCGGCGAGTGCGGCCGCGACCTGCCAGAGCACGATCGCGGCGCCGGGCCCCGCGTCGGTGCGGACGGCGCCGCCACCCGGCCCGGGAACCGCCCCGGTGCCGTCGGCGTGCACCTCCACGGCGCCGGGTGGTCCGGCCTCCGCGCCGGCCCGGGCGGGCACCGGCTCGCCGGGGCCGGCGGCCACCGCGACCAGGCCGGCCGCGGTCAGCAGCGGTCCGAGCCAGGCCGTCACGGCCGGGGACCGGACCTCGTCGCGCAGTACGAGCACCGAACCGCGGGCGGCCGCCAGCGCCCCGGCGAGCAGCAGGGCCGGGTTGTCGGGGTCGTCGGCGGCGAGGGCCTGCTCGGTGGGGACGGCGTCGGCGAGCAGCCCGGCGACGTCGGCACCGGCCAGCCCGGCGGGCACCAGGCCCAGCGGTCCGAGCGCGCCGAACCGGCCGGGGACGTCGGCGTCGAGGGTGACGACGACGGTGCCGTCCGGGTCCGGTGTGTCCAGTGGGGAACCGGGCTCGGTGACGTGCACGGTGCGGGCGGCGAGCGCGGCCGGGCCGACCTCGTCGGCGAGGACGGCCGCGACGGTGTGCCGGACGGCGCCGACCACCGGGTCGTCACCGGCCGGGTCCGCGACGACCAGCACGGTCTCGTCGAGCGCGCCGGACAGCGCCTCGGCGACCTGCACCGGGTCCGCGCTGTCGAGCGCGGTGAGCCGGGTGGTGTCGGGGGAGTGGGCCGCGACCAGCCGCGCGGCGGAGACGGCGTCGGGGGTGCCGACCAGCAGCACCCGGTGCGCGCCGGCGACGGCGAACCGCTCGCGCAGCGCGGCGACCTGCCCGGCCAGCGGCCGGGACCTGCGGGCGAGGGCGGTCCAGCCGGTCCGGCCCGCCGCGGCGGACCCCCAGACGCTGGGGTCGCCGTCGGCGAGCCGGGACGCGACGGTCTCGCCAGCCAGCTCGGCCGCGATCCGCCGCGCCGCCCCCGCGAAGGGTTCTCCGGCGAGGAGCACCCGGACGGGAGCGGGGGAGTGCCCGGTGGGACCGCCGGCGGCGGCGGAGCCGAGATCGGCCCCGTCGCCGCCGGGAGTGTCGTCCGCCAACTACTTCGCAGCCTCGAGCTGCTGCCGGACGGTGTCCTGCAGCTCCGTCCAGGACTTCTCGAACTTCTCGACGCCCTCGTTCTCGAGGACCGTGTAGACGTCGTCGAGGTCGATGCCGACGCCCTCGAGGTCGGTGAAGACCTGCTGGGCCGCACCCGCGGTGTCGGTGACCTTGTCGCCCTCGACCTCGCCGTGGTCGGCGAACGCCTCGAGCGTCTTCTCCGGCATCGTGTTGACGGTGTTGCCGACGACGAGCTCGGTGACGTAGAGGGTGTCCGGGTAGTCCGGGTTCTTGACCCCGGTCGACGCCCACAGCGGCCGCTGGGCGTTCGCGCCCTCGGCGGCCAGTGCGTCCCAGCGGGCGCCGGAGAACGCGCTCCGGTAGGCCGCGAAGGCCAGCCGGGAGTTGGCCACCGCCGCCCGGCCCCGCAGGCCGAGCGCCTCGTCACCGCCGATCTTCTCCAGCCGGCCGTCGATCTCGCTGTCCACGCGGGACACGAAGAACGAGCCGACGGAGTGGATCCGGGCCAGGTCCTGGCCGTTCTCCAGGGCCCGCTCCAGGCCGGTGAGGTAGGCGTCCATGACGGCCTTGTACCGCTCCACCGAGAAGATCAGCGTGACGTTGACGCTGATGCCCTCCGCGGTGGCCCGGGTGATGGCGGGCAGGCCCGCCTCGGTCGCCGGGATCTTGACCAGCAGGTTCGGCCGGTCGACGGCCTTGAACAGGTCCTGGGCCTGGGCCACGGTCTGCTCGGTGTCGTGCGCCAGGCGCGGGTCGACCTCGAGCGAGACCCGCCCGTCGACGCCGCCGGTCTGCTCCCAGGTGCCGGAGAAGACGTCACAGGCCTGCTGGACGTCGGCGACGGTGATCTCGCGGATCGCGTCGTCGACGCCGGCGTCGCGGGCGGCGAGCTCACGGACCTGCTCGTCGTAGGCGGCGCCGTCGGACAGCGCCCCGGCGAAGATCGTCGGGTTGGTGGTGACCCCGACGACGTTCTTCTGCTCGATCAGCTGCGCGAGGTTGCCGCTGTTCAGGCGCTCGCGGGACAGGTCGTCGAGCCAGATGGACACCCCGGCCGCCGACAGTGCGGCCAGACGATCGTTGCTCATGGGTTGCTCTCCTTTGCGATCGGGTGCCGTCGGGTTCAGGAGCTCTTCTCGGCCGCGGCGAGGGTCTCCCGCGCGGCCTCGGCGACGGTGTCGGCGGTGAAGCCGAACTTCTCGAACAGGGTGGCCTGGTCGGCGCTGGCGCCGAAGTGCTCGATGGACACCGAGCGGCCGGCGTCGCCGACGTAGCCGCGCCACGGCATCGCGATGCCCGCCTCGACGGACACCCGGGCCCGCACCGCGGGCGGCAGCACCGAGTCGCGGTAGTCCTGGTCCTGCGCCTCGAACCACTCGATGCACGGCATCGACACCACCCGGGTACCGAAGCCCTCGGCCTCGAGGGTCTTGCGCGCCCGCACCGCGAGGTGCAGCTCCGAGCCGGTCGCGACGATCACGAGCTGCGGGACGCCGGACGAGGCCTCCTCCAGGACGTAGCCGCCGCGGGCGACGCCCTCGGCGGTCGTACCGGTCAGCGTCGGGACGTTCTGCCGGGTGAGCGCGAACCCGACCGGGCCGCCGTCGACCGCCTCGAGGGCGGCCTTCCAGGCGTAGGTGGTCTCGTTGGCGTCGCCGGGGCGGACGACCGAGAGGCCCGGGATGGCGCGCAGCGCCGCGAGGTGTTCGATCGGCTGGTGGGTCGGGCCGTCCTCGCCGAGACCGATCGAGTCGTGCGTCCAGACGTAGATCGGGTTGGTCTTCATCAGCGCGGCCAGCCGGACGGCCGGGCGCATGTAGTCGGAGAAGACCAGGAACGTGCCGCCGTAGGCGCGGGTCGGGCCGTGCAGCGCGATGCCGTTGAGGACCGCGCCCATGGCGTGCTCGCGGACACCGAAGTGCAGCGTGCGGCCGTACGGGCTGGTGGTCCACATGCCGGTCGACGCCGACTTGGGGCCGAACGAGTCGACGCCCTTCATCGAGGTGTTGTTCGACTCCGCGAGGTCGGCCGAGCCGCCCCACAGCTCCGGCAGGACGTCGGCGAGGGCGGCCAGCACGGAACCGGACGCCTTCCGGGTCGCGAGGCCCTTCTCGTCGGCCTCGAAGGTCGGGAGCGCCTCGGCCCAGCCCTCGGGCAGGCGGCCCGCGACCAGCCGGTCGAGCAGCTGCTTGCGGTGCGGCTCGCGGCCGGCCCACTCGTCGAAGGTGCCCTGCCACGCGTCGTGTGCGGCGCGGGAGCGCTCGCCGACCGCGCGGGTGTGCGCGAGCACGTCGTCGTCGACCTCGAAGTCGCGGTCCGGGTCGAAGCCCAGGACCTCCTTGACGGCGCGCACCTCGTCGTCGCCCAGCGCGGCGCCGTGCGCGGCCCCGGTGTTCATCTTGTTGGGCGCCGGGTAGCCGATCACCGTGCGCAGCACGATCATCGACGGCCGTGCGGTCTCGGCGCGGGCCGCCTCGAGCGCGTCGAGGATGCCGGTGACGTTCTCGCCGCCCTCGACGGTCTGGACGTGCCAGCCGTAGGCCTCGTAGCGCTTCGCGGTGTCCTCGTTGAGGGCGATCGCGGTGTCGTCCTCGATCGAGATCTCGTTGGCGTCGTAGATCACCGTGAGGTTGCCGAGCTCCTGGCGGCCGGCCAGCGACGACGCCTCGGAGGCGACGCCCTCCTCGATGTCGCCGTCCGAGGCGATCACGTAGATCTGGTGGTCGAACGGCGAGGCGCCCTCGGGGGCGTCCGGGTCGAACAGGCCGCGCTCACGGCGCGACGCGATCGCCATGCCGACCGCGGAGGAGAGGCCCTGGCCCAGCGGGCCGGTGGTCATCTCGACGCCGCGGGTGTGGCCGTACTCCGGGTGACCCGGGGTCAGCGAGCCCCACTTGCGGAGCTGCTCCAGGTCCTCCCGCTCCAGGCCGTAGCCGGCCAGGTACAGCTGGATGTAGAGGGTGAGGCTGGAGTGCCCGGCGGAGAGCACGAACCGGTCGCGGCCCATCCAGTCCGGGTCGGCCGGGTCGTGCCGCATGACGCGCTGGAACAGCGTGTACGCCAGCGGGGCCAGGCTCATCGCGGTGCCCGGGTGGCCGCTGCCGCACTTCTGCACCGCGTCCGCGGCGAGTACGCGGATCGTGTCCACGGCCCTGCGGTCCAGGTCGGTCCAGTCGGCGGGCACGTGCGCGCGGGTGAGCGCGGCGACGGCGGCGTCCCCGGCGTGGGGGGACGTGGCGGTCTCGGACAAGACGGTGGCTCCTGTACTCGCGTCGGCATGTGACGGTCGTGCCGCGGGCGGTCTGCGTGCACTCCGCAGGCTCCTCGGACACGCTGCGGCGCTCCGGAGGACCCGGCGGCACCGCTGCCGCCCCCGGCGGCGCCCACCCTACTGCGCGGGCCCGGGGCCTGCGGCTTTGCCGCCGGTCACGGCGCCCGTTCCGGACACCCGGGACGGGCGTACCCCGCGGGGCCCTCCGGCATGCGAAGGGTTAGCATCGACGCGCTGTAGAACTAGAGCGTCGGCGGGACTCCGGCGACCTCCGCTCTCAGCCCCGGACCGTGCGGTCGACCACCGCGCAGGGACGGAGTCGAAGAACTGCCGAGCCGAGCGAGGTACGAACAGGTGAGCGCACCCGCCTCCCGGCGGAACCGGGCCGTCGAGACCTCGACCGCCGGATTCGCGCCCGCCGAGGTCACGCCGGACTCCCCGGAGCCCGCACAGCCCCCGCCGGCCGGGTCCGGGGCGGCGACCGAGGCGCCCGCGCCGGTTGCACCGGCGGGCCGGTGGGCCCGGGTGCGCGCCACCGTGGCGGCCTACCTCGGCCTCACCAAGACCCGGATCATCGAGCAGCTGCTCGTGGTCACCGTGCCCGCGATGTTCCTCGCGCAGCGCGGCGTCCCGTCGCTGTGGCTGATCGTCGCCACGTTGTTCGGCGGGGCGATGGCCGCGGCCGCGGCGCACGCGCTGAACTGTGTCGCCGACGCCGACATCGACCAGAAGATGAAGCGCACCGCCCGGCGGCCGCTGGCGAAGGGCCAGGTCCCCACCCGGCACGCGCTGATCTTCGGTCTGGTGCTCGCGGCGCTCAGCTCGGTCTGGCTCGGGTTCACCACGAACTGGCTCGCCGCCGCGCTGTCGCTGGCCGCGATCGCCTTCTACGTGCTCGTCTACACGCTGCTGCTGAAGCGGCGGACCTCGCAGAACATCGTCTGGGGCGGTGCCGCGGGCTGCATGCCGGTGGTGATCGGCTGGGCCGCCGTCACCGGCTCGGTCGAGTGGCCGGCCCTGGTCATGTTCGGCGTGATCTTCTTCTGGACGCCGCCGCACTTCTGGGCGCTCGCGATGCGTTACCGCGAGGACTACGCCGCGGCCGGTGTGCCGATGCTCCCGGTGATCGCCCCCGCTCCCGCGGTCACGGTCCGGATCGTCGTCTACAGCTGGGTGATGGTGGCGTGGAGCCTGCTCCTGCTGCCGGCGACGTCGTGGGTGTACCTCGCCGTCGCGGCGCTCGGCGGTATCTACTTCGTCGTCCGGGCGCACAAGCTGCACGCCGAGGTGAAGGCGGGCGGCGAGGTGTCGCCGATGCCGCTGTTCCACCTCTCGAACATCTACCTGTGCGTGCTGTTCGCGGCGATCGCCGTCGACGCGGCGCTCGGGCTCCCGCTGCTGTTCTGATCCGCCGCCCCGTGCGGGGTCGTGCGTGCGGTCAGAACGGTGCCGCACGGGCCACCGGCACGTGTGCCGCGACCAGATCGAGCAGCGCCTCGTCGGCGCCGTGGCGGGCCACCATCTGCAGGCCGACCGGACAGCCGTCCGGGCCGAACCCCGCCGGGACGCTCACCGCGGGATGCCCGGACAGGTTGAACGCCCAGGTCAGGGCCACGCTCATCCGCCCGCCTGGTCCGTCGTGACCGTGCGGCCCCGCAGGGGTGGTCGGGGTGAGGAGCAGGTCGGCCCGCGCGAAGAACGCCCGTAGCGCCCGGTCGTTCGCGGCGCGCAGCTCGTGGGCGGCCCGGACCGCGGCGGGACCGGCGTCCGGGTGGCGCAGGGCGGTCCAGGCCGGAGCGGGGTCGTGGAGCCGCAGCGGGACGTCGACGGCGGCCGCCCCCGCCGCGCGGAGCAGGTCGGCCGCCGCGGCCCGGGCGATCCCGACGACGTCCGGATCGAGCTCCCGGGCGGCGAACCCGAGATCGTCGGACCACGCGGCCGTGGCGAACCCCGCGTCGCTCCCGGCCCCGGAACCGGACCCGGCGGGCACGGGTCCCGTGGTGACCGCGTCCAGCCAGGGCCGCAGCAGCGCGGGATCCCGGACCAGCACACCAGGGGTCGCGAGCCCGGTCGGGTCCGTCGACGGCACCAGCCCGGACGTCGGCCGGTACCCGATGATCCCGCACCAGGCGGCCGGGATGCGGACGGAGCCGGCGCCGTCCGACCCGGTCGCGAGCGGCACGATGCCCGCTCCGACGGCCGCTGCCGACCCGGCCGACGACCCGCCGGGCGACCGGTCGCCGCGCCACGGGTTGCGGGTCGGGCCGCGGTCGGTCGCACCCCACGTCTGGTACCCGGGACCGCGGGGCACCGACGTCGTCCCGATCGGGACGGCCCCCGCCGCGAGCAGCCGCCGCACCGCCGGCGCCCCGCCCCCGAGCCGCCACCGCCCCTTCACGGCGACCGGCATCCCGTCGAGCGCCCCCCGCGGAGCCTCCCGCCCGTGTTCGCACGGCTTCGGTCCGCCCGCACGGGATCCGATCCCGTGCGAGCGACCTGATCCCGTGCGAACCGGGGCCGGGACGGGGGCCGTGAACGCCCGGAGCCAGGGGTCGGTCCTGGTGCGGCGGGTGTGGGCCTCCGCGACCGCCTCGGGGCCGGTGCTCACCGGAGCAGCTCGGGGGTCTCCCACTCCTCGCCGAGCACGTGCGCCGCCAGGAACGCGTGGACGGTCTCGTACCAGAGCTTGGCGTGGTTCGGCGCGAGCACCCAGTGGTTCTCGTCCGGGAAGTACAGGAACCGGTGCGGGTTCGCCTCCGGGTCCGCCTGCCGGGACACCAGGTCCCACCACAGCCGCAGGCCCTCGCCGATCGGGACCCGGTGGTCGCGGTCGCCGTGGATCACCAGCATCGGCGTGGTGATCGCGTCGGCGTGGAGGTGCGGGCTGTTCTCCCGCGCCATCTCCGGTGTCATCTCGGTCAGCCAGTACTCGGCGTGGTCGGTCGTCGGCCCGAACTGGTCGAGCGCCCAGAGGCTGGCGTGCGTGACGATCGCCGCGAACCGGTCGGTGTGCCCGGCGGTCCAGTTCGCCATGTAGCCGCCGAAGGAGCCGCCCATCGCGGCCGTACGGGTCGCGTCGACGTCCGGGCGGGCGACGGCGGCGTCGGTCACGGCCATGAGGTCGTCGAACGGTGGCCCGCCCCAGTGACCCCAGCCGCGTTGCACGAAGTCCTGGCCGTAGCCGGTGGACAGCGCCGGGTCGGGGAGCAGCACGGCGTAGCCGCGGGCCGCCATCAGCCACGGGTTCCACCGCCACGACCAGGCGTTCCAGCTGTTCAGCGGCCCGCCGTGGATCCACAGCAGCAGCGGGGCCGGGGCGTCCGGGCCGGCACCGGTGGGCAGCACCAGCCAGCCGCGGACCCGGGTGCCGTCCCCGGTGACGGTCTCGACCTCGGTGAGCGTGCCGGGCAGCTCCGGGGCGTCGGCCGGGCCGGCCAGGGGGAGGGGGGTCGCGCCGGGGGTGCGGGCGTCCACCCGGACCGGTGCGGGCGGGGCGTCGTAGGCGGTGCGCAGCGCGTAGACCCAGCGGCCGTCCGGGCTCGGCACCGGATCGGTGTAGCAGCCGTGGTCGCCGGTGAGCCGGGTGACGACGTCGTCGGACGGGCCGGCGCCGAGATCGATGCGGAACAGCGGGCCGCGGCCGTCCTCGTCGGCGGTGACGACCAGCGCGGACGCGTCGGGGACCCACCGCACGGCCGACGGCCAGCGGTCCCAGCCGGGCGCGACCGGGCGCGGCGCGCCCCCGGCGAGCGGGACCAGCACCAGATCGGTGCGCGGGGCGGTGTCCGGTGTGGACACCGACTCGCGGAGGACGGCGACGGTGCGGCCGTCCGGGGAGACCCGCGGCCCGGAGTACTCGTGGCCGTCGCCGGCGAGGAGGTCGCGGTGCCCGCCGCCGTCGGTGCCGATCGCGACGATCCGGCTGCGCCGCCGCCCGTTCCCGCGGGGCGTGTTCCAGGCGGTCACGACGGTCGTCCCGTCGGGGGAGACGTCGAAGCCGGCCTCGTCCAGCGCGCGGCCCGGGGCCGGTGTCAGGTCGGTCCAGTCCGCGCCGTCGTTGCGGAGCAGCCGGACCTCGGCGGGCCCGAGGTCGTGGTCCCAGTGCCGCACCGGGTGGCCGGTGTGCAGGATCGCCGAGACCTTCGCCTCGCTGCGGGCGGTACGCCGGCGCTCGTCGTCCGCGCCCGTCACCGCCCCGGGCAGGGTCGGAGACGACGCGACGACGGTCCCCGCCTCCCGCGCGACGACGACGTCGTCGATCCCGCCGGGACGCGTCCCGGCCGGGCGTGCCTCACCCCCGCCCGCGGGCAGCAGCCACAGCCCCGACGGCGTCTCGCCGTCGCCGGACGCGTCCGGATCGGACCGCGCCGACCGGAACAGCAGGTCCCCGCCGGGGGTGAAGACCGGGCCGGACTCGCCGGCCGCCCCACGGGTGAGGCGGCGCGGCGGGTCCTCCCCGGCCGGATCGATCTCCCACAGCGCGGTGCGGTACCGCGTGCCGTCCGTCTCGAGCTCCGCGACGCCGGTCACCAGGCGGCTGCCGTCGGGTGACAGCGCCAGCCCGGCGAGGCGGGGGAGGGCGAGGTAGGCGTCGAGATCGTGGAAGGGCGTCTCCGCGGGCTGGCTCGGCACAGGACCGTTCATAGCATCCCGGCTCAGGACGGCAGGAGCAGCAGCTTCCCGGTCGTGCGCCGCGCCTGGAGGTCCTCGTGTGCGGTCCGGGCCTGTTCCAGCGGGTAGGTGTGCCCGATCCGGACGTCGAGCCGGCCGGCCGCGACCTCGCCGTAGACGGCGCCGGCCTTCGCCCGCAGCGACTCGGTGGTGTCGACGAAGTCGAACAGCTTGGGCCGGGTCAGGAAGACCGATCCCGCTGCGTTGAGCCGCTGCGGGTCGACCGGCGGGACCGGCCCGGACGCGGCACCGAACAGCACCAGCATCCCGCGCTTGCGCAGCGACGCGAGGCTCGCGTCGAAGGTGGTCCTCCCGACGCTGTCGAACGCGGCGTGCACCCCCTCGCCGCCGGTCAGCTCGCGCACGGCGGCCGCGAGGTCGTCCACCCGGGTGTAGTCGATCACCTCGGCCGCACCGGCGGCGCGGGCGAGCGCCGCCTTCTCCTCGCTGGAGGTCGTCGCGATCACCCGGGCGCCCCTGGCGGTCGCCAGCTGGGTGAGGAGGAGCCCGACCCCGCCGGCCGCGGCGTGCACCAGCACGGTCTCACCACCCGCGAGCGGGAAGGTGTCGTTCACCAGGAAGTGCGCCGTCATCCCCTGCAGCAGCGCGCCGACGGCCACGTCGTCGGCGACGCCGTCGGGCACGGGCACGGCCTGGTCCCACGGCACGACGACCTGCTCGGCGTAGCTGCCCAGCGTCGCGGCCCACGCGATCCGGTCCCCGACGGCGACGCCGTCGACGCCCTCGCCGAGCGCGACGACCCGTCCGGCGCCCTCCAGCCCCGGGACGTAGGGCGTCTCCATGGGGTAGATGCCCTCGCGCTGATAGGTGTCGATGTAGTTCACGCCGGCTGCGGCGACCCCGACGAGCACCTCACCGGCACCCGGGGCCGGGGTGTCGATCTCGGCGACCTCCAGCACATCGGGCCCGCCGGCCTTCGTCACCCGTACCGCACGCATGTGTCCTCCTCGATCGACTCCGGTGCCGTGGGCGATCATGCCCTCACGCGTCGCGGCGCAGCATCCGGACCACCAGTGTGGCCGCTCCGGCCGCGAGATATCCCACGGCCACCAGCGAGCTGCGGCCGAGCTGCGACCAGGGCAGCGGGTCACGCAGGACGTCCGTGGCGGCGCCCCAGCCGGTCGTGATCAGCCACGGGCGGAGGGGCTCCAGCGCCGGGATCGCACCCAGCACGCCGAAGAGGATCAGGCCGCCCAGCACCGAGGACAGCACGACGAGCGGGTGCTCGGTGAACGACGAGACCGCCAGCGCGACGGCGCCGACCGCGGCCAGCTGCACCAGCGTCCATCCGGCGGCGACGCCGACCCGGAACAGGGCGTCCGGCAGGGTCAGGACGGAGCCGGACAGGGTGAGCAGCGCGCCGCCGTCGCCGGTGCCGGCGAGCACCACCGGCGGGCCGATCATCGCCCACCCGGCGACCAGCCCGGTGACGGTCACCAGCGTGACCGCGACGGCGGCCACCACGAGCACCCCGAACGCCTTCATCGCGACCAGCCGCAGCCGCCCGACCGGGGCGAGCAGCAGCCCGCGCAGGGTGCCGTGCTGGCCCTCCCCGGCGATCGCGTCCGCGGCGGCCACGGCGACGACGAGCGGCAGGAGGAGCGCCAGGAGCAGCGAGAGCGCGGCGACCGGGAGGGTCAGGCCGTTGCCGACGACCTCGCCGACCAGGCCACGTCGGGGCCCGTCGGCGAGCACGATCCCCAGCCCCATCAGCACCGGGACGGCGGCCAGGAGCAGGAACATGATCCAGGTGCGCGGGCGGCGCAACACCCAGCGGAGCTCGGCGCCGAGCAGGCGTCGCCAGGAGACCGGGCGGGCGTCGGCGGTGACGGTCACTCGGTGATCCTCGTGAACAGGGTCTCCAGGTCCGGGCGCTGCCGGCGGAGTCCGTGCACCGGCACCCCGGCGCGGACGAGCGCGGCGAACAGCACGGCGCCGTCCGGTCCGTCCTCGGCCAGCACCCCGGCGCCGTCGGCGTGGGCGGTGGCGCCGGCGTCGCGCAGCGCCCGCAGCGCGCCCGGGACGTCGGCGGTGGCGATCTCCCAGCCCCCGGCGACGGCGTCGAGCAGGCGGCCGAGCTCGCCGGACGCGAGCAGCGTGCCCTGCTTGAGCACGGCGACGTGCGTGCACACCGCCTCCACCTCCGAGAGCAGGTGCGACGACAGCAGCACCGTGGCGCCGGAGGCCCGCAGCTCCGCGACGACGGTGCGGATCTCCCGGGTGCCGGCCGGGTCCAGGCCGTTGGTGGGCTCGTCCAGCACGACGAGGCGCCGCGGCACGAGCAGCGCCGCGGCGAGGCCCAGCCGCTGCTTCATACCCAGCGAGTAGCCGCGGAACCGGCGGTCCGCCGCTCCCGCGAGCCCGACCCGCTCCAGCGCGGCGTCGGCGGCCGGCCGGACCTCGCGGTCGGACAGCCGGGGCTCGGTGGCGGCGACCCGCCGCAGGTTCTCCCGGCCGGACAGGAACGGGTGGAAGCCGGGGCCCTCGACGAGCGCGCCGACGTCCGGGAGAGCGGCGGCCAGGCCGCCCGGGACGGGGTGGCCGAGCAGCTCTACGGTGCCCGAGGTCGGCCGGGTCAGCCCGAGCAGCATGCGGATCAGGGTCGTCTTCCCCGACCCGTTGGGGCCGAGCATGCCGAACACCGAACCGGCCGGGACGTCGAGATCGACGCCGTCGACCGCGGTGACGGAGCCGAAGACCTTCCGCAGCTCCCGTACCCGCGCGGCGGGTGGCGCGGGCCGGAGCCCGGTGTCCGTGCCCGTGGTGGTGCCGAGTCCGGATCCGCTCACCGGGCGAGAGCCGCGCCGAGCACGTCGGTGCCGACCGCACCGGCGGCGAACCGGCCGTCGTCGGTGAGGATCGCCGAGCCCGCGGTCGTGGTGATCTCGCGGCCGCTGCCCCAGGCACCGGAGACGGGTGTGCCGAGGGCAGACAGGTCGGGCCGGTCCGGCTGCCCGCCCGTGCCGTCCGGGGCACGTTGCGGGACGGTGCCGACGACGACCGTGTCCCAGCCCTCACCGACCGCCCGGGGCCGCTCGGCCCCGGTGGGCGGGCCACCCCGGCCGCGCTCGTGGGCGGGCGCGTTCTCCACGGTGGCACCCGGTGGCGGGGTGAAGGTGAACAGCGACGGGTCCTGCGGGCCGACGGTGAGGTCGTCGAACCCGATCTGCAGGACGGGCTCCGCGCCGGCCCCGAGGACGGTCAGCTCGAGCGGCATCCGGGTCTCGGCGTCGACGGCTGCGCGGACCTCGCGCAGCACCGTGCGCTCGCCGGCCGCGGGGGTCAGCACGAGGGTGTACGCCGGACGTCCCGCGACCTCGGTGGTGCCGTCGACGGCGACCGTGCTCGTGCCGCGCAGCGCGCCGACGATCTCCGTCGCGGCGGCCTGCGGGTCGCGGTCGGGCCGGTCCGGGCCGTCGCCGGTCCGGGCGGGGATGCGGGTGGCGGTCCGGTCGGCGGAGTCGTAGGCCCAGGTGCCCTCACCGTCACGGACGTAGGTGCGCTCGCCGTCCGGACGGGGGAGTGCGAGGCGGCCGTGGCCCGCACCGTCGGACCAGACACGCGCGGTGGAGGTGCCGTCGGCGAGCGTGTCCTCGGCGACGCCCGGGACCGACGGCAGCCCCAGCCGGTTGTCGACGGCGACGGTGCCGGCCAGCGCGACGGGCTTCGCCGACAGCACCGAGGCCACCAGCTCCTCCGGGCTCACCGGCGGCAGCTCGGGGGCGGCCGACGCGGCCCGTGCGGTGACGAGGCCGGCGGTGAGGGCGGCGGCCAGCGCGGCCGCGAGCGCCGCGGCGACACCACCGCGCCGTAGCCGGGATCCGGAGGTCATGGCACCAGAGTGCCGTACTACAGGCGTCCCGTGCAGATCCGTCCGGCCGTTCCCGGCTCAGCCCCGGTCGGCGCCGTTCCCGGCTCAGCCCTGGTCGGCGCCGTTCCCGGCTCAGCCCTGGTCGGCGCCGCTGCCGGCTCAGGCGCGGTCGGCGCCGCTGCCCGCGAGCGGGCGGTCCGCGCCGGACCCGGGCAGGTTCGCGGCCGGTCCGGGGACCGCGGCGTCGGGCCGGGTGGCCGTACCCGCCCACACCGCGGCGGCGGCGGCCGTGACGAGCCCCGCCCCGAGCACGTGCAGCGACACGAGCAGCTCCGGCACACCCAGCGCGTACTGCACGCCCCCGAGCGCGCCCTGGGCGAGCACGACGAGCACCAGCATCCGGAACCGCCGGACCAGGACCTGGGACGCCCCGGTGGCGTGCAACAGGAAGCCGAGGCCCACGAGCGTGCCGAGGTAGCCGAACAGCAGGTCGGCGTGCAGCTGTGCGAGGAACGGGATGTCGACGTCGAGGCGCGGGGTGTCCGGGTCGCCGCCGTGCGGGCCCGCCGCGGTGACCAGCGTCCCGGCGACCAGCAGCGCGCCGAGCACGGCCGTCGAGACCGCGACCAGGCCCCGCCCGGCCGCCGGGACGGTGCGGGTGACGGGACCGTCGGCCTCGGTCGCCGCCGACACCAGCAGCACCGCGAACCACACCAGCACCATGGACGCCAGGAAGTGCAGCATCACCGTCCACCAGGCCAGCCCGGCGAGCACCGTGATGCCGCCGATGACGGCCTGCGCCACGACGCCGAGCGGCATCGCCAGCGCGAGCCCCCGGAGCCGCCGGCGGCGGGGACGGGTGAAGTAGGCGCCGAGGAGCGCTGCCCCGGCGGTGAGGACGACGAGCACACCGAGCAGCCGGTTCCCGAACTCGATCCACATGTGCAGCGGCGCGATCTCGGCGTGCGAGACCGGGACCATGCTGCCGGGCTCGCACTGCGGCCAGGTCGAGCAGCCCAGGCCGGAACCGGTCACCCGCACCACCGACCCGGTCACGCCGATCCCGATCTGGGCGACCAGGTTCGCGATCGCCAGGCGGCGCATCAGCACCGGCGGGGTGGACGGCACGCGGGCGAGGAGGCGGGACACACTACGAATGGTAGAAGAACGGCCGCCCGGGCCCGGCCGGTGGTCACGGATCCGGAAGCGTCGCGGCCGTTTCCGGCCGGTTCCCTTCCCGATCCGTGATCAGCGGGGTTCGGGGAGCGGGCGGCGGTGCACCAGGCGGTGGAGGAGGGCGTCGGCCGGGCCGGGGCGGCCGGCCCGCTCCAGGCGGTCGGCCAGCAGCACCGTCGCCGTCCAGACGAAGGCGGCGACCAGCAGCGCACCCGCCGCGCCGGCGGACGGGCCGAGCCCGACGAGATCGGGCTGCAGGAGCAGTGCGACCAGCGCCGAGTTCAGCAGGTAGCAGGTCAGCGAGCGGCGCCCGGCCGACGCGACCGCGCGCACGATCCGCCCCGGTGCCGCCTCGACACGCAGCCCCCACAGGGCGAACAGCGCCGCGTACCCCGCTCCGCCCGCGACCCCGGTGAGGACCTGCAGCGCGAGGAGCAGGCCACCCGTCACCGGCGGGACGGCGAGCACGCCGACGGCGGTCAGCGCCGCCGGTACGGCCCCGGCGACGGAGACGGCGACACCGCCGCCGGCGATCCGGCGCAGGAGTGGGCGGTGCGCTCCCGGGTCGTCGAGCAGACCGGCCCGTCCGGCGAGGTAGCCGAGTACGACCAGCAGGAACAGGGGGTAGCCGAGCGCGACGACCAGGGGTGACGCCGGGAGCGACCACAGCCGGACCACCCAGTCCTCCGGGGAGGCGTACCCCGGTACCGCCTGCATCTCCGATCCGCCGAGGCGCAGCCCGATCATGAAGATCGGGACGGTGACCAGGGACAGCGCGCCGAACCAGCCCGCGGCGCGGACGATCGAGCGGGTGGGCCGCAGCAGGAGCCATCCGGTCAGCAGGGTCGCCAGGCCGTAGGACGCGAGGATCTCACCGGGGAACACGAGGAACGCGTGCACGGCGCCGAACAGCAGCAGCCAGCCGCCGCGGCGGCGCAGGATCCGGCGGACGGAGACGTCGTCGGTGCCGCGGGCGCGGTGGCGGGCCACCGTCCAGGCCAGCCCGCCACCGAAGAGGATCGCGAACATCGGGAACGCGCGGTTGTCCAGGAACAGCGTCGTGAGGACGGCGGCGATCCGGTCCCGGAGCGGGTCGCCCGCGACGTCGGTGCCGAACGCGCTGCCGGCGTGGACCCCGGCGTACGCCATGGCGATGAGCAGGAGCATCGCCCCGCGGGCGAGGTCGGGGGCGAGCCGCCGGGTCGGCGGGGCGGGGTGCGCGACGGTCACGGGCGCTCCGTACAGGAGGTGGCGGGCTGGCCCCGTCGAGCGTGGCAGCGCCCGATTCGTCATGCCTGTGCCAGAAGTCAGGATCGCCCGAGCCCGGCCGGTGGTCACGGATCCGGAAGCGTCGCGGCCGTGTCCGGCCGGTTCCCTTCCCGATCCGTGATCAGCGGGGTGGTCGGGTCAGCGCCAGCGCACGGTGCGGGCCGCCACCAGCCCGGCCACGACGGCCCACCCGGCGAGGACGAGCAGCGGCCCGGCGGGCGGGAACTCACCCGCCCCGAGCGCGGCACGCAGCGCCTCGGCCAGTGCCCCGGACGGCAGCCAGGCGGCCACCACCGACAGCGGCCCTGGCAGGTCCGCCACCGGTACCACGATCCCGCCGGCCAGCAGCAGTACGAACCACACGACGTTGGCGACGGCGAGCACGATCTCGGCCCGCAGCGTGCCGCCCACCAGGATCCCGAGCGCCCCGAATGCGGCCGCACCGAGGAGCACGGCCAGCACGACGCCGTCGAGCCGGGCGCCGGCCGGTGACCAGCCGAGCGCGAGGGCCAGGATCCCGAGCAGCACCACCTGGACGACGACGACCGCGGCGACCGCCGCCAGCCGGCCGCAGACCAGCAGCCAGCGCGGCAGCGCGGTCGCGGCGAGCCGGCGCAGCGCGCCGTAGCGCCGGTCGAAACCGAGCGCGATCGCCTGGCTGGTGAACGCCGAGCTCATCACGGCCAGCGCGAGCATCGACGCGAGGACCCAGTCCACCCGCGGCTCCGGCGCCGGGATCGCGGGCACCAGGGTCAGCGCGGCGAGCAGCGCGGCCGGGATGAGCAGGGTGAGCAGCACCTGCTCGGCGTTGCGCAGGGCGAGCCGGGTCTCCAGCCCGCCCTGGGCCCGCAGCATCGTCAGGGTGTTGCCGCGCCCCGGGTCGGGGGCGAAGGTGCCTGCGGGGAACCGTTCGGTCACGAGCGCAGCTCCCGTCCGGTCAGGTCGAGGAAGACGTCCTCGAGGCTGCGGCGCACCACCTGGACGTCGTCGGCCATCACGCCCTGGTCGGCGCACCACGAGGTGATCGCGGCGAGCGCGCGGGGGTCGATCCGGCCGCGGACCCGGTACCGGCCGGGCGCGGTCTCGGTGGTCGCGTACCCGGCGGGCAGCCGGGCGTCGAGCCCCCGGGTGTACATCCCGGGCCGGGCCCGGAAACGCAGCTCGGTCTGGTCGCCCGCGGTGAGCTGGGCGGGGGAGCCGTGTGCGACGACGGTGCCCCGGTCGAGGATCACCACGTCGTCGGCGAGCTGCTCGGCCTCGTCCATCAGGTGTGTCGTGAGCAGGACGCCGACCCCGTCGCGGCGCAGCGCCCGCACCAGGTCCCACACGAGGTGCCGGGCCTGCGGGTCCAGCCCCGCGGTCGGCTCGTCGAGGAACACGAGTTCCGGGCGCCCGACGACGGCGCAGGCCAGCGCGAGCCGCTGCTGCTCGCCACCGGAGAGCCGCTTGAACGGGGTCGCGGCCCGCGGTCGCAGGCCGAGGACGTCGAGCAGGTAGTTCGCGTCGATCGGGTGTGCCGCGCAGGCCTCGACCAGGTGCAGCATCTCGCCGGTGCGCACGGCCGGATAGGCGCCGCCCCCCTGGGGCATCGCGCCCACCCGGGGGCGGACCGCGTCGTCGTCGGGCGCGTGGCCGAACACCGTGACCTGCCCGGCGGAGGGGCGCCGGAAACCGGTGCACACCTCGACGGTGCTCGACTTCCCGGCACCGTTCGGGCCGAGCAGGGCGAGCACCTCCCCGCGGGCGAGATCGAGGTCGATCCCGGCCACCGCCGTCGTCGTGCCGTAGCGGACCACCAGCCCGCGGACCTCCAGCGCGGCGTTCACGGGACCGGCACCGGGGTCGGGTCCGGCTCCGCGGGCGCCCGCAGCCACCGCCGGACGACGAGGAGGGACAGCGCGAACATCACCAGCGACGCGACGATGGCCAGCGGCAGCTGGAACGCGCGGAAGATGAAGTCGGCACCGGTCGGCGGCACGACGAGCGCGAGGAACGCCGAGAGCACCAGCATCGCCCGCCGGTAGCGGGGCATCGCCCGGGTCGCGACCAGCGGCAGGAGCGCCCAGAACAGGTACCACGGGTGCACGACGGGCCCGAGGAGCACCACGGCGCCGAGCCCGGCACCGGTCCCGGTGACCGGGTCGAGTCGCCCGCGCAGGCAGGCGAGCAGCAGCACCACGACGACGATCACCATCGGCACCACGAACAGGCCGCGTGCGATGGCGAGGGTGGCGTCGGTGTGGTCTCCGAGCCCGAGCACCCGCCCGATCTGCCCGGAGAGCAGGCCGACGTCGGTGCTGACCGACATCCAGCTGAGGATCTCGCTGGGCGCGGACAGGCCGCGCAGCCAGTTGAAGCCGAGCGTGGTGATCGCACTGAAGAACGTGAAGACCACCGCGGCGACGGCGGTGAGCCAGCTGATCATCACGGCCCAGTCGACCACCCGTCCGCCACGTTGCCGGACCAGGTACACACCGACGAAGCCGAGCGCGAGCAGCGCGGGCAGCTTCACCGACGCCGCGGCCACGATCAGCGCCGCTCCGAGTGTGATCCGCCATGGTGACCGGACGCCCTCGTCCTTGCCGAGCATCACGTGCAGGCCGACCAGCATCAGCGGAATCATGATCGACTCGTTGTGGATGCCGCTGACCATGTGGAACAGCACCAGCGGGTTCGCGGCGCCGAGCCAGAGCACGAGACCGGCGTCGAGGTCGAACCGCTTCGCCAGCCGCGGCAGCACCCAGACCAGCATCGCGACGCCGGCCAGCGCCAGGATCCGGTGCTGGAAGATCCCGAGGACGACGTCGTCGCCGCTGAACGCGGTGATCACCCGGCCGAGCCCGAGGAACAGCGGGCCGTAGGGCGCCGGGGTGTCCCGCCAGATCGTCGGGATGCCTCGGGTCAGCGGGTCGTCGACGCCGAGTGCCTGCGCCGGGCCGATCGTGTACGGGTCGATCCCGCGGGCGAGCGTCGCGCTCTGTGCCAGGTAGCTGTAGATGTCCTTCGAGAACATCGGCGGGGCGAGCGCGAGCGGGATCCCCCAGAGCAGCGCCGTGCGGGTGAGCTCACGCCGCTCGGGTGCCGGGTGCTTCGCGCCGCGGGCCGTCAGCATCCGGGCGATCCACAGCCATGCCGTGACGACCATCAGCAGCCCGGCGTAGGTCACGGCGATCGCCAGGGTCACGTTGCGGGCGGGCAGCCCGATCAGCCGCAGGCCGTTCATCGGGTGCGGTGCCGGGAAGGCGCCGGACCCCAGCGCGCTGATCCCCATCAGGATCGCGCCCGTCAGCCCCATGATCCGCGCGATGCGTGCCTGCTCGCGCAGCCCGCGCCGGGCGGTCCGCGGCGGGTCGGCGCCGGGTCCGGACGAGCCGGGCGCCGGCGCCGCTCGCGTGGAGGAGTCGTCGCGCCCGGGTGGGGCGACCTCGGGCGTCACCATGACCCAGCAGGTTAGTGGGGCGGCTTCCGGGCCCGGGGCCCCGGTCCTCACCGGCCGCGACCGTCCGGACGGGTGAGCCGCGTCACGACGAACGGGGGCCGGTTTTGCCCCCCGCCGGGATATCCGCAACACTGGTGTTGTGAAAACGAACCGGACGGCGCAGACGCGCACGGACCCCGCCTGCGGGCACGGGTCCGACGCGGTGCTGCCCGCGTCCGGTAGCGGGACCCGGGCCGCGGTGGCCCGGGTGCTCATGGAGCAGGGGCCGGTCACGGCCGCCGTCGTGGCGGCCGAGCTGGAGCTCACCGAGGCCGCCGTGCGGCGGCACCTGGACGCGCTCATCGCCGACGGCGAGGCCGAGGTCCGGGCACCCGTACGGTCCGCCCGCCCCCGCGGGCGCGGCCGTCCGGCGAAGGAGTACCTGCTGACCGACGCGGGCCGGGTCCGCTTCGGGCACGGTTACGACGACCTGGCCACGTCGGCCCTGCGCTTCCTCGCCGAGGCGGCGGGGGACGACGCGGTGGACGCGTTCGCGCGCCGCCGCGTGCACGACCTGCTGGGCACCGAGATCACCGAGGTGGTCTCCGCCGGTGACCCGCAGGACCGCGCCGAGGTGCTGGCCCGGGTGCTGAGCGCCCGTGGCTACGCTGCGCAGACGCGCCGGGGCGGGTTCGGGGTGCAGCTGTGCCAGCACCACTGCCCGGTGGCGCACGTCGCCGCCGAGTTCCCGGAGCTCTGCGAGGCCGAGACGAAGGCGTTCGCCGAGCTGCTGGGCACCCACGTGCAGCGGCTGGCGACGATCGCACGCGGCGACGCCGCGTGCACCACACACGTCCCGCTCGAGGATCCCGAACTCCGCGCGCGGGCACGGCAGGGGGAGCGGGAGAAGGTGCCGACCCCCCGCGCCGCAGCTCCACGACCAGCAGGTTGGTCGCGGAGCGTGCAGGAGAACTCGGCGCTACCGTCCCGCGCCGTAGATCCGCAACCAGCAGGTTGGTCGCGGAGCGTGCAGGAGAACTCGGTGTCGGAGTCCCGCGCCGTAGATCCGCAACCAGCAGGTTGGTCGCGGAGCGTGCAAGAGAACTCGGCGCCGCCGTCCCGCGCCGTAGATCCGCAACCAGCTGCTTGGCTGCGGAAGATGCAAGAAGAAGAAGGCCCCGCCGAAGGCGGGACCATCTCCCACCACGGTCCCCGAAAGGGAGGCAGTCCGTATGACGACCACTCCTGAAGTGCGCACCGAGCTCACCCAGGAGGAGACGATCGCGGCGCTCGGCCGGTACGACTTCGGCTGGGCCGACTCCGACGAGGCGGGTGCCATCGCGAAGCGTGGCCTCTCCTCGGAGGTCGTCGCCGACATCTCCCGCCTCAAGGACGAGCCCGAGTGGATGCTCGAGTTCCGGCAGAAGGCGCTCGACATCTTCGGCAAGAAGCCGATGCCGCGCTGGGGCTCGGACCTGTCCGGGATCGACTTCGACAACATCAAGTACTTCGTGCGGTCCACGGAGAAGCAGGCCACCTCCTGGGAGGACCTGCCCGAGGACATCAAGAACACCTACGACAAGCTGGGCATCCCCGAGGCGGAGAAGGCCCGCCTGGTCGCCGGTGTCGCCGCGCAGTACGAGTCCGAGGTCGTCTACCACCAGATCCGCGAGGACCTGGAGGAGCAGGGCGTGGTGTTCCTGGACACCGACACCGCCCTCAAGGAGCACCCGGAGCTGTTCAAGGAGTACTTCGGCTCGGTGATCCCGAGCGGGGACAACAAGTTCTCCGCGCTGAACTCGGCCGTCTGGTCGGGTGGCTCCTTCATCTACGTGCCGCCGGGCGTGCACGTCGACATCCCGCTGCAGGCCTACTTCCGGATCAACACCGAGAACATGGGTCAGTTCGAGCGGACGCTGATCATCGTCGACGAGGGCGCCTACGTGCACTACGTCGAGGGCTGCACCGCGCCGATCTACAAGACGGACTCGCTGCACTCGGCCGTGGTGGAGATCGTGGTGAAGAAGGGCGGCCGTTGCCGCTACACCACGATCCAGAACTGGTCGAACAACGTCTACAACCTGGTCACCAAGCGCGCCAAGGCCGAGGAGGGCGCGACCATGGAGTGGGTCGACGGCAACCTCGGTTCCAAGGTGACCATGAAGTACCCGGCCGTGTGGCTGATGGGCGAGCACGCCAAGGGTGAGGTCCTCTCGATCGCGTTCGCGGGCGAGGGCCAGCACCAGGACGCCGGCGCGAAGATGGTCCACCTGGCGCCGAACACGTCGTCGTCGATCATCTCGAAGTCGGTGGCGCGCGGCGGCGGCCGGACGTCCTACCGCGGCCTGATCCAGGTCAACCCGCGTGCGAAGAACTCCCGTTCGACGGTGAAGTGTGACGCGCTGCTGGTGGACACGATCTCGCGGTCGGACACGTACCCCTACGTCGACATCCGCAACGACGACGTGTCGATGGGGCACGAGGCCACCGTCTCGAAGGTCTCGGACGACCAGCTCTTCTACCTGATGAGCCGCGGTCTGACCGAGGACGAGGCGATGGCGATGGTGGTGCGCGGGTTCGTCGAGCCGATCGCCCGCGAGCTGCCCATGGAGTACGCGCTGGAGCTGAACCGGCTGATCGAGCTGCAGATGGAGGGTTCCGTCGGATGACGTCGGATGTTGCTGGCCTCGCCCCCGAGCTGAAGGGGGCCAAGGAGGGCCAGGGTGAGGTGCCGATCGCCTCGGCCGGCGAGCGGTTCCAGTCCTTCGACGTCGAGGCCTTCGAGGTTCCCGGCGGTCGCGAGGAGAACTGGCGGTTCACCCCGATGCGCAGGCTCAAGGGCCTGCACGACGGGTCCGCCGACCTGCAGGGCTCGGCGAAGGTCTCGGTGACCGAGACCGCCGGGGTCACCACGGAGACGGTCGGCCGCGGCGACGCACGGCTCGGCGAGGGCGGCGTGCCCTTCGACCGGGTCGCCGCCGCGGCGTGGTCCGGCTTCACCGAGGCCACGGTGGTGACGCTGGACGGCGAGAAGCTCGACCCGGTGACGATCACCGTCGAGGGCCCCGGTGCGGGCGCGACGGCGGCCGGCCACCTGCACATCCGCACCACCCCGCACACGCAGGCGACGGTCGTCGTCGAGCACCGGGGTTCGGGTGTGCTGGCCGACAACACCGAGGTCGTCCTCGGCGACGGCTCCCGGCTGACCCTGGTGGTCACCGAGGAGTGGGCCGACGACGCCGTGCACGTCGGCGCCGAGCACTACAACGTCGGCCGTGACGCCACGCTGCGCGCGACCGCCGTCCAGCTCGGCGGCGACCTGGTCCGGGTGTCGTCGACGATCCGGTACGCGGGTCCCGGCGGGGACGCCGAGCTGCTCGGCCTGGGCTTCACCGACGCCGGGCAGCACCTCGAGCAGCGGCTGCTCGTGGACCACGCGGTCCCGAACTGCAAGTCGAACGTGCTGTACAAGAACGCGCTGCAGAGCGACTCGAAGGACTCCGCGCACGTGGTGTGGATCGGCGACGTGCTGATCCGGGCCGCGGCGGAGAACACCGAGACGTTCGAGTTCAACCGGAACCTGGTGCTCACCGAGCACGCCCGTGCCGACTCGGTCCCGAACCTCGAGATCGAGACCGGCGAGATCGTGAGCGCCGGTCACGCGAGCGCGACCGGCCGGTTCGACGACGAGCAGCTGTTCTACCTGCGCAGCCGCGGCATCCCCGAGGACCAGGCCCGGCGACTCGTCGTCCGGGGCTTCTTCGGCGAGATCCTGAACAAGATCACCCTCCCCGAGCTGCGCGAGCGCCTCGAGGCGGCCGTCGAGGCCGAGCTGGCCATCACGGGCGCCTGAGCGCAACCGGCGAAGCGACCATCGGGCACTGCGACCACCACGGAAAGAGAAGATGTCCACTCTGGAGATCAAGGACCTGCACGCCTCGGTCGAGACCGAGGACGGTCCCAAGGAGATCCTGCGCGGGGTGAACCTCACCGTCCGCGCGGGCGAGACGCACGCGATCATGGGTCCGAACGGCTCGGGCAAGTCGACGCTGGCCTACGCCGTCGCCGGCCACCCGAAGTACACGATCACCTCCGGCGAGGTGCTCCTGGACGGCGAGAACGTCCTGGACATGGCGGTCGACGAGCGGGCCCGTGCCGGCCTGTTCCTCGCCATGCAGTACCCGGTCGAGGTCCCGGGCGTGTCGATGGCGAACTTCCTGCGCTCGGCCGCCACCGCGGTCCGCGGCGAGGCGCCGAAGCTGCGCACCTGGGTCAAGGAGGTCAAGGAGGCGATGTCCGACCTGGACATCTCCGCCGAGTTCGCCGACCGCTCGGTGAACGAGGGCTTCTCCGGCGGTGAGAAGAAGCGCCACGAGGTGCTGCAGCTCGGCCTGCTGAACCCGAAGATCGCCGTCCTGGACGAGACCGACTCCGGCCTCGACGTCGACGCCCTGCGCGTCGTCTCCGAGGGTGTGAACCGGTACCGCGAGGGTGGCGAGACCGGCGTGCTGCTGATCACGCACTACACGCGGATCCTGAACCACATCAAGCCCGACCGGGTGCACGTGTTCGCCGGTGGCCGCATCGTCGAGTCCGGCGGTCCGGAGCTGGCCGACGAGCTCGAGAAGAACGGCTACGTCCGGTTCACCCAGGCTGCCGCGGCGGTCTGACATGACCTTCACCCACGGAACCGGGACCACGGCCGGCCTCGACGCCGACGCCGTGGCCCGGGTCCGGGCGGACTTCCCGATCCTCGGGCGCACCGTGCGCGAGGACAAGCCGCTGGTCTACCTCGACTCCGGCGCGACGTCGCAGCGTCCGCGCCAGGTGCTCGACGCCGAGCGCACGTTCCTGGAGCGGCACAACGCCGCCGTCCACCGGGGCGCGCACCAGCTGGCCGAGGAGGCCACGGACGCCTACGAGTCCGCCCGGGCACGTATCGCGGCGTTCGTCGGCGCGAGCGTCGACGAGGTCGTGTTCGTCAAGAACGCCACCGAGGGTGTCAACCTGGTCGCCTACGGGATCGGCAACGCGTCGGTCCGGGACGGCCTCGGCCCGGAGTCCGAGCGGTTCGCGCTCGGTCCCGGCGACGAGGTCGTGATCACCGAGCTGGAGCACCACGCGAACCTGGTGCCCTGGCAGGAGCTGTGCCGGCGGACCGGGGCGACCCTGCGCTGGTACTCCGTCACCGACGAGGGTCGGATCGACCTCGACTCGCTCGAGCTCTCGGACCGCACCAAGGTCGTCGCCTTCACCCACCAGTCCAACGTGACCGGCGCCGTCGCGCCGGTGGCGCAGCTGGTGGAGCGGGCGAAGGCGGTCGGCGCGCTGACGGTGCTCGACGCGTGCCAGTCCGTCCCGCACATGCCGGTGGACCTGCACGCGCTCGGCGTCGACTTCGCGGTGTTCTCCGGGCACAAGATGCTCGGACCCTCCGGCGTCGGTGTCCTCTGGGGCCGCCGGGAGCTGCTGGAGGCGCTGCCGCCGTTCCTCACCGGCGGGTCGATGATCGAGCTGGTGCGGATGGAGGGCTCCACCTACGCCCCGCCGCCGCAGAAGTTCGAGGCGGGCGTGCCGATGACGTCGCAGGCCGTCGGCCTCGGTGCGGCCGTCGACTACCTCGAGGCGATCGGGATGGACGCGGTGGCGGCGCACGAGGCGTCGCTCACGGCGGCCGCCCTGGAGCAGCTGCCGGCGATCGACGGGCTGCGGATCATCGGTCCGCCCGGGGCGGAGCTGCGCGGGGGAGCGGTGTCGTTCCTGGTGGACGGCATCCACGCGCACGACCTGTCCCAGGTGCTCGACGACCGCGGCGTCGCGATCCGGGTCGGCCACCACTGCGCGTGGCCGCTGCACCGGCGGTTCGGGATCGTCGCGTCCGCGCGGGCGTCGTTCGCGGTGTACAACACGGTGGACGAGGTCGAGGCGCTGGCCGACGGCATCCGGGCCGCCCAGAAGTTCTTCGGGACGGTGTGATCGTGCAGCTCCAGCAGATGTACCAGGAGATCATCCTGGACCACTACCGCGACCCGCACGGGTCCGGCCTGCGCGAGCCGTACGACGCCGAGACCCACCACGTGAACCCCACCTGCGGGGACGAGGTCACGTTGCGGGTCAAGGTCGACGGCGGGACGGTCACCGACGTGTCCTACGAGACGCTCGGCTGCTCGATCAGCCAGGCGTCGGTGTCGGTGCTGCACGATCTCGTCGCCGGACGCCCGGTGGGCGAGGCGTGGAAGATGATGGCCGCGTTCCAGGAGATGGCGCAGGGGCGGGGCCAGGTCGAGCCCGACGAGGACGTGATCGGCGACGGTGTCGCCTTCGCCGGCGTCGCGAAGTACCCGGCACGGGTGAAGTGCGCTCTACTGGGGTGGATGGCGTTCAAGGACGCCGTGTCCCGCACCGACGCAGTGTTGCCCGATCCGACCAGCGAGACGGAGGGTTCTCCGGCATGAGCGAGACGACCGAACAGCAGAACACCGAGACCGAGGACGTCGTCCGCGGCGCGGCCGGGATGCCCGAGCCTCCGGCGAGCACCGAGGGTGCGTCCGTCGAGGAGCTCGAGGAGGCGATGAAGGACGTCGTCGACCCCGAGCTGGGCATCAACGTCGTCGACCTGGGTCTCGTCTACGGCATCGACCGGGACGGCGACACCGCGGTGGTCGACATGACGCTGACGTCGGCGGCGTGCCCGCTGACCGACGTCATCGAGGAGCAGACCCGCTCCGCGCTGACCGCCGGTCCGGACGGCGGCCTGGTGTCCGACATCCGCATCAACTGGGTCTGGATGCCGCCGTGGGGCCCGGAGAAGATCACCGAGGACGGCCGCGAGCAGCTGCGCGCCCTCGGGTTCCGGGTCTGACACCGGTACCGACCTGACACGACGATCGGGCCGGACCCCCGCGCGGGGGTCCGGCCCGGCGTGTGTCCGGGCACGGGCTCAGGAGAAGTGCACCTCGCGGATCCGGTCCTCCAGGCGGGGCACGCCGGAAGTGTCGATCCCGAAGCGGTCCTCCAGGACGTCGACGACCTCGGCCGGTGAGGTCAGCTCGCGACGCTCGGTGGGTCCGCCGACGTACCGGACGGTGTGGTGGGTCCCGTCGAGGGTCGCGCGGTGGTCGTCCGCGGAGCGGGCGGCGGTGAGCCCGTTGCGGAACCCCGAGTCCGGGTGGTGGACGAGGTACCAGGAGCCCATCGCGTAGTCGACGTCCGGCGTCGGGACGAGGTCGAAGTCGTACTGGGTGACCCAGTCGCCGGACCCGCGCCGTTGCAGCCGCCACCCGCCGTCGTCGCCGCGGAGGTAGCGGTGATCGGCGTGCGGGGTGGGCTGCACGGTGCCGCCGACGAGCCGCAGCGGCGTGGTCGGCACGGTCCCGCCGAAGCCGGCGTCGGCGACGAACGTGCCCTCGCCGGTCGCGACCAGCGTCAGCCGGTGCGTGCGTGAGGTGGCGGGGGCGTCGTCGCCGAGCCCGATGCGGACCCGGCCGACCAGCGGGGTGACCTGGTACCCGAGGTCGCGCAGGACGTCGTGCAGGAGGCGGTTGTGCTCGAAGCACCAGCCCCCGCGACGGCCGTGCACCAGTTTCGCGGCGACGCCGTCGCCGTCGACGGGCGGTTCGACCCCGGTGAAGGGGTCGAGGTTCTCGAACGGGATGGCCGCGACGTGGGCGCGCACGATCCGGGTGAGCAGCGCCAGGTCCGGCGGCCCCGGTGCGACGCCGATGCGGTCGAGGTAGGCCGCCATGGTGGGTGGGGCGCCGGTCGCGCTGGTTGTCGCCATGGCCGTGAGCCTGCCGCCTGAACCGGGCTGCAGGTCAAGCCTCAGCGTTCCCGGGCACCGCGCAGGGCCCAGGCCCGCAGGTGGGTGTAGCCGCGGGTGTGGAGGGTCGCGATCCGCCGCAGGTCGAACCGCGGGTCGTCGCGCAGGGCCTCGTGCATCTCCCGGTCCACCAGCACGGTGTCCGGCCGGGCCTCGGAGGTGAGCCGGGCGGCGACGTTGACGACCTCGCCGTAGACGTCGCCGTAGCGGGACAGGACCATGCCGTGCGCGATCCCGATCCGCAGCTGCGGCAGCGACGGCTCGGTCCGCACCCGGTCCCGGAGACCGAGCGCGATCGCGGCGGCGTCGGCCGGGTGCTCGGTCACGTAGAGGACCTCGTCGCCGACCGTCTTCACGATGCGCCCGCGCCCGTTGGCGATCACCTCGTTGGTGGCCGCGCCGAACCGCTCCACCATCTCGCCGAGCTCGTCCATGGTGCGGCGCCGGGTGGTGCGGGTGAAGCCCACCATGTCGGCGAACCCCACCGACAACGGCCAGGTGTCCGCGACCATGGTCTCGGCGTCGGAGCGCTGCGCGCCGGCCGTCCACCGCGAGGCCGTCGCCGCCAGGTGCCGCCGCCACACGTACGCCTGCAGGTGCTCCAGCTCGGGCAGGACGTCCGCCGCGACCTGGGCGGCCGCGCGCGGGGTCAGCTCACCGGTGTAGGTGGCGGCGATCTGCGCGAGCATCCCGATCTGCCACTCGGCGAGCCGGGACAGCGACTGCGCGACCGCGCGGGCCACGGCCTCCCGGGCGCCGGGATCGGGCAGCCAGTCCCGGCTCAGCGCTCGGACCTTGCGTGCCGCGTCGAGATCGGCGCGGGTGAACATCCGCTCGTCCGGGTCGGAGTCCGGGAAGCCCATCGCGCGCCACAGGCGCCCGGACTCCTCCGGGTCGAGACCCGTCATCTCGACGAGCTCGTCCCGGGTGAACTCCCGGGGCGCACCGAGGATGAGCTCGTCGAGGACGGCGTCCGGGAGCTCGCTCCAGTCGATCGACGCAGGATCCGGCAGCTCCGTGCGTTCCCGGTCGTCGCCGGGCGAGGTGTCCGACACCGCTCAGGTGGTGTGCACGACCAGGACGTCGACACCGGCCCGGCGGGTCGCGTCGGCCGGGACCGAGCCGAGCAGGCGCCCGGAGAAGGTGTTCAGGCCACGGTTGCCGATGACGAGCAGGTCCGCGTGGTGGTCCTTGACCGCCTTGCGCAGCACGTCGACCGGAGCACCGTCCTCGGCGTGCGTGCTGACGTTGGCAGCACCCACCTTCGCGGCCCGGTCGGCGGCCTCGCGGAGCGCCTCCTCGGCAGGTGTCCAGCCGGTGACGAGGTAGGCCTCGTCCTTCAGGGCGTCCTCCGCCGCGGCGGTGTCCTCGCGGCTCGCCGGGGTGTAGGCCGACACGATGACGAGGGTGGCGCCGCTGTCGGCGGCGACCCCGGCGGCACGCTCGACGGCGGCGAACGAGGTGGACGAGCCGTCGGTGCCGACGACGATGGTCTGGTAAGCGGGCATGGGCCACCTCCGGGTGGGGAGCGGACCACCCCGGTTCCGCGCCGCAGGCGGTCCTCTGCACTGAGTCGTTCGACGCTACTACTGGTACCCGTTCAACTGATCATGAGGGCGGCGGGTCACCGTCCTTTCGGGTGAAACGGTGCCGCGGAGCGGAGCATGTGCCACCTGACCGGTGCGGTGGCGGCCCCGAACACCCCCGCCATCCCGGCGAGGGTCCCGGGCAGGTCGTCGCGGCCGGTGAGGAACGCCCGTCCGCGGCGTCCGGTGAAGAAGGCGTCGAAGAACGCCGGCACCAGACCGGCCGGCAGGTCGAGCACGGTCCGCAGCCCGTGCCGTCGCAGCCGGTGCACCAGGCGGGCCGACCGTGACCAGAGCAGCCGGTGCGCGGCCGTCGTGGCGCGGGCCGGGTCGTCCGGGAGGTGCCGGGCGAGGACGTCGGCGACCGCCGGAGCGAGCCGCAGTGCGGGGGCGACGCTGAACCCGGTGGCCGGGTGCACCAGCGGTGTCGCGGCGCCGAACGGCAGCGGGTGGCGTGGCCCGCGCGGGGTGTCGACGGGGAAGCGCACCCGCTCGACCGGCGCGTCCCCGGGCACGACGACGCCGAGCGCGTCCAGCCGTGCGGCCAGCCGGTCCCGCAGTTCCGGCAGCGGCAGCCCGGGCCGCCGCGCCAGCGAGGTCTCCTCCAGGAGGACGGAGCCGTCGCCGTAGGGGACGGCGTAGAGGAACGTCGGCCAGTCGGTCCATCCCGCGGGGGGCTCGGTGGCGGGGGAGCGCCAGTCCATGAACACGGCCTCGCCCGGTGCGACGACCGGTGCGGCCGCCGCCTCCGGGACGACGACGCCGTAGGCGGTCTGCTCGGCCCGGGTCCCGGCCGCCGGGCGGAGCCGGGACGGCGCGCCCGTCGCGTCGGCGACGAGCGCGGAGGTGACGTGCCCGGTGCCGGTGCCGGTGCCGGTGCCTGCGCCGGTGCCCCGGAGCCGGACCCGGTACCCGTCCGGCCCGGGGCGGACGTCGCCGTCGTCGGCGCGGCCGGACAGCACGGTGACGCCGGTCAGTCCTGCGTCCAGGTGCGCGCGCAGCCCCCCGGTGTCCAGCACCAGGTACGGACCGAGATCGCGGGTGCCACCGTCCCCCGGGACGACGACGCGCGCCGGCGGCCGGGCGGCGACCGCGGACTCCGGGAGACCGGGGGGAAGCTCCTCCGGCCAGGCGCAGTAGGTCGCCGTCCAGGGCCGGTCCGGCGCGGGGTCGGCGAGCGCGGTGCGCAGGCCGCGGGCCGCGCAGGCGCCTGCCAGCGCCCGACCGGCCGGACCGCCGCCGAGCACGAGGACGTCGACCTCGCACCCGCTCGGCGGACGGTCGCCGGGTGAGGTCACGCGTGGCGGCCCGTGGCGAGGCTGCCGCCGTCGATCCGCAGGGTCTCCCCGGTGATCCAGGACGCGGCGTCGGACACCAGGAACGCGACGGCCTCGGCGACGTCGGCGGGCACCCCGAGCCGCTTGAGCGGGTAGGTCGCGGCGACCCCCTCCTCGTCGTGCGCGTACAGCGCCTCGGCGAAGCGGGTCTTCACCACCGCGGGCGCGACGGCGTTGACCCGGATCCCGGGGCCGAGCTGCCCGGCGAGATCCTCGGTGATCTTGATCAGGGCGGCCTTCGACGCCCCGTACGCCGCGATCGCGCCGGCCGGCCGCAGCCCGCCGACGGAGGCGACGTTCACCACCGAGCCGCCGTGGGTGCCCAGCCAGGCCCGGTGTGCCTCCTGGACGAAGCCGAGCGCGGCGACGACGTTGACGTCGAAGACCTTCCGGACGGCGTCGAGGTCGGCCTCGACCAGCGGCCCGTAGTGCGGGTTGGTCCCGGCGTTGTTGACCAGGACGTCGAGGGAGCCGAACGCCGCGACCGTCCGGTCGACGGCGTCGGTGCGGTGCGCGGCGTCGCCCGCGTTGCCCGCCACCGCGAGGACCCGGTCCGGGCCGGCCCCGGTCTCCGCCGCGAGGGAGGCGGCCGCCGCCTCCAGCTCAGGGACCTTGCGACCGGTGACCGTGACGGACGCGCCACGGGCGAGCAGGCCGGCCGCGATGCCGTAACCGATGCCGCGCGAGGCGCCGGTGACCAGCGCCGCACGGCCGGACAGGGAGGTGAGATCGGTCATGGCGACCGACCCTACGTGGGGAAACCGTTCGACCGGGCCGGTAGCCTTGGCGCGTGGTCCTGATCGAGTAGCCGGCGCACCGGGCACCGCCGTGCCCGCAGCCCGTCCTCTCAGCGCCGCCCTCCGCACTCCGTCTGGAGCTTCTTCACGTGATCACCGCGACCGACCTCGAACTGCGTGCCGGGTCCCGCATCCTGCTCTCCGGGGCGAACCTGCGCATCCAGCCCGGCGACCGGATCGGCCTCGTCGGCCGCAACGGCGCAGGCAAGACCACCTCGATGCGCGTCCTGGCGGGGGAGGGTGAGCCCTACTCGGGCGACATCGCGTCGAACTCGCCGGTCGGCTACCTCCCGCAGGACCCGCGCGAGGGTGACCTGTCGGTCACCGCGAAGGACCGGGTGCTGTCGGCCCGCGGCCTGGACACGCTGCTGGCCAAGATGGAGAAGGCCCAGACGGCGATGGCCGAGCTGGTCGACGGCCCGGAGAACGAGAAGGTCGTCCGCGAGTACGGCCGCCTCGAGGAGCGGTTCTCCGCACTCGGCGGCTACGCGGCGGAGTCCGAGGCCGCGCGGATCTGCACCCACCTCGGCCTGCCGGACCGGGTGCTCGCCCAGCCGATGCGCACCCTGTCCGGTGGCCAGCGCCGCCGGGTGGAGCTGGCCCGGATCCTGTTCGCGGCCTCCGACGGCGGCTCCCAGTCGGCGACGACGCTGCTGCTCGACGAGCCGACGAACCACCTCGACGCCGACTCGATCACCTGGCTGCGCGGGTTCCTGCAGAACCACGAGGGCGGGCTCGTCGTGATCAGCCACGACACCGACCTGCTGGCCGCGGTCGTCAACAAGGTCTGGTTCCTCGACGCCACCCGCGGCGAGGCCGACCAGTACAACATGGACTGGAAGCGGTACCTCGAGGCGCGGGCGACCGACGAGAAGCGCCGCCGCCGGGAGCGTGCGAACGCCGAGAAGAAGGCGTCCGCGCTGCACACCCAGGCCGCGAAGATGGGTGCGAAGGCCACCAAGGCCGTCGCCGCGAAGAACATGGCCCGCCGGGCCGACCAGCTGCTCGCCGGGCTCGACGAGGAGCGCCAGGACGACCGGGTCGCGAAGATCCGGTTCCCCATCCCGGCGCCCTGCGGCCGGACGCCGATGACGGCCGAGGGGCTGTCCAAGGCGTACGGCTCGCTGGAGGTGTTCACCGGCGTCGACCTCGCGGTGGACCGCGGGTCGAAGGTCGTCGTGCTGGGCCTCAACGGCGCGGGCAAGACGACGCTGCTGCGCCTGCTCGCCGGCACCGAGACGCCGGACGCGGGTGACGTCGTCCCCGGGCACGGGCTGCGGACCGGCTACTTCGCCCAGGAGCACGACACGCTCGACATGGACGCCAGCGTCTGGGACAACATCCGGCACGCCTCGCCGCACGCCCACGAGCAGCAGCTGCGCACGCTGCTGGGGTCGTTCATGTTCTCCGGCGAGCAGCTCGACCAGCCGGCCGGGACGCTGTCCGGCGGCGAGCGCACCCGGCTCGCGCTGGCCGGGCTGGTGTCGTCCGCGGCGAACGTGCTGCTGCTCGACGAGCCGACGAACAACCTGGACCCGGCCAGCCGGGAGCAGGTGCTCGACGCACTGCGCCGGTTCGAGGGCTCCGTGGTGCTGGTGACGCACGACCCGGGCGCGGTCGAGGCGCTGGAGCCGGACCGGGTGATCGTGCTCCCGGACGGCACCGAGGACCACTGGTCGGCGGAGTACCTGGAGCTCGTCCAGCTCGCGTGACGGCCGGACCGGTGATCACCCACCGGTCGTCGCACGGCGTCGTGATCACCCGACCGGAGCATCGCGATCATGGATGGTGACCGCTCCTGTGATGATCGGGTTCTACCCATTGTCCGCTACAGATTCCATCGGGTGACGTGGTTCTGCTGATCGATCTACCCGTGTTCGACCGGTCACTGATCGGTATGCGCCGTTTGGGGTAACCGCTCACCGATCTCGTTTTCCGCGTTCTGGCCAGAAATCATCATCTGGATCATCATGGCCTGATCGTCGCGCCGGATGCGGCGGTCCGCGGGGGCATCCGCGGTGGGGATGAGGAGGGCCCATGGCCGAGTTGAAGAAGGGCGCCCGGATCACCGGGACGCAGCGGGGGAAACTCGCCGCGGATCTGAAGAAGAAGTACGAGAAGGGCGCCAGCATCCGCTCGCTCGCCGAGCAGACCGGTCGCTCGTACGGATTCGTGCACCGCGTTCTCTCCGAGACCGGAGTGACGCTGCGCGGGCGCGGAGGCGCCACGCGCACCAAGAAGAAGTAGCACCCGCGGCGGCGCGCGCCGGGCACGGCGCGCGCCGGGCACGGCGCGCGCCCAGGAACGACCTCCGGCGACGCCGTCGACCGGGCCCGCGACACGGGCCCGGGGCGGCGTCGTCGTCCGTCCGGCACCGGTCGCCGCGCCGGGCGTCCCGCGTCGTCGTAACGTGGACCTTCGCCGTCCACCACCGGCGAAAGGGACACACCGTTGGATCGCCCGCTCACCCTGATGCGCGGAGTCGTCCGGGGAGCGGACTCGACGTCCATCCGCCGTGGCTCCATCGCGGAGGGCACCTGGCCCCGCATCTGGGCCTTCGTCCGCCCGTACAAGCGCTGGCTGCTGGCCTACCTGGCGCTGACCACCGTCACCGCGGTGATCGGTGTCGTCACGCCGCTGCTGGCCGGCCGGGTGGTCAACACCATCGTCGACGCGAACCGTCTCCCGGACGCCGCCCGGGTGATCATCGTGATCGCCGCGGGCATCGCCGGGATGGCGGTGCTGGAGGCGGTCGTCGGGCTCGCCGGCCGCTGGTTCTCCTCCCGGCTCGGCGAGGGACTGATCGAGGACCTGCGGGTCGCGGTGTTCTCGCACGTGCAGGCGATGCCGCTGGCGTTCTTCGCCCGCACCCGCACAGGCGCGCTGGTCAGCAGGCTGAACAACGACGTCATCGGCGCCCAGACCGCGATCACCGGCACGCTGTCGACGGTGCTGTCCAACAGCATCCAGCTGGTCCTGGCCGTCGCCGTGATGATCGGGCTCGCCTGGCAGGTCACCGTGCTGGCGATGCTGTTGCTGCCGATCTTCGTGCTCCCCGCCCGCCGGATGGGCATCTGGCTCGCGGAGCTGCGGCGGGAGGCCGCGGAGCTGAACGCGACCATGGGCAACCAGATGACCGAGCGGTTCTCCGCACCCGGCGCCACCCTGGTGAAGCTCTTCGGCGACCCCGGCGAGGAGGCGGCGGTCTTCCGCGGGCAGGTCGCCCGGGTCCGCGAGATCGGGGTCCGGTCGGCCATGGTCTCCCGGCTGTTCGTCACGGCCCTGCAGCTGGTGTCCGCGCTCGCCCAGGCCCTGATCTACGGGCTCGGCGGCTACCTGGCGGTGACCGGCGCGATCCCGCCCGGGACCGTCGTCGCGCTGGGGCTGCTGCTGACCCGGCTCTACACGCCGATGACGGCGCTGGCGAACGCCCGCGTCGACGTCATGACCGCGCTCGTCGCGTTCGAGCGCGTCTTCGAGGTGCTGGACCTCCGGCCGGCGATCACCGAGCGACCGCGGACCTCGCCGCTGCCCGCCGGCCCGGTCGACGTCCGGCTGCGCGACGTGCGGTTCACCTACCCGAGCGCCGAGGACGTCTCGCTGGCCTCGCTGGAGGAGGTGGCGGTGCTCGACCAGCGGACCAACACCGAGGTGCTGCACGGGGTGGACCTGCACATCCGCGGTGGCGGGCTGCTCGCGCTGGTCGGCACGTCCGGCGCCGGCAAGTCCACGCTGGCCTCGCTGGTCCCGCGGCTCTACGACGTCGGCTCCGGCGCCGTCGAGCTGGCCGGCGTCGACGTCCGCGACCTGAGCTTCGCCACCCTGCGCGGCGCGGTCGGCATGGTCACCCAGGACGGGCACCTGTTCCACGACACGATCGCCGGGAACCTGCGCTACGCCGCCCCGGACGCCACCGACGACGAGATGGTCGACGCGCTGCACCGGGCACGGCTGGGGGAGCTGCTCGCCCTGCTCCCCGACGGTCTCGCCACCGTCGTGGGGGAGCGCGGCTACCGGCTCTCCGGCGGTGAGCGCCAGCGGCTCACCATCGCCCGGCTGCTGCTCGCCCGGCCGCGGGTGGTGATCCTCGACGAGGCGACCGCGCACCTGGACTCCGAGTCCGAGGTCGCCGTCCAGGAGGCACTGACCGAGGCGCTCGCCGGGCGGACGGCGATCGTCATCGCGCACCGGCTGTCCACGGTGCGGGCGGCGGACCGGATCGCCGTCCTGGAGGCCGGGCAGGTCGTGGAGACCGGCACGCACGACGAGCTGCTGGCCGCCGGCGGCCGGTACGCCACCCTGCACCGGACCCAGTTCGCGCCGGAGGAGGCGCGGACGTAGCGCTCAGCCGAGGCCGGGCAGCGGCGGCGTGAGCGTGGCGTCCGGTTCGGCGACGCGCGCGATCGCCCAGAACAGCACGGCGACCCCGACCGCGCCCGGGTCGGGCTCGCCCTTGGCCCGCTCACCGACGTACGACGCCCGGCCGTGCCGTGCGGTGAGGTCGGCGGTCCCCTCGGCACCCTCACGGGCGGCGGTGGCGGCCGCGGCGACCCCGTCCCGGCCCAAGGCCGTGACGGCCGGGGCGAGGGCGTCGACCAGCGTCCGGTCGCCGACCTCGGCCTCGCCGACCCGCTGGATCGCGGTCAGCCCGGCCCGGGCGCCGGCGGCCAGCGCGGCGACGTCGTGGGTGCCGGGGGCGTGCGACGAGGTCAGGGACCGTGCGATCTCGGTGAACAGCAGCCCGAGCAGCGGGCCGCTCGTGCCCCCGACCTCGTCGAGGAACACCTCGCCGAGCGCGGAGAACCCGCGCCGCGGGCCCCGTTCGGCGAGCCGCACCGCGTGCCGGACCCCGGCCCGCAGGTTGTCGCCGAAGTCGCCGTCGCCGGAGTGCTGGTCGAGGTCGGTGAGCGCCCCGTGGCCGTCCTCGACGGCGCGGGCGAACCGGTCCAGCACGGCGTCCTGGTCGATCACCGGGCCACCTCCTCGTGCTGCCGCGGGAACGCGGCGGTCTCGGCGGGTGCGGCCCAGTGGTCCTTCCACGCGGGCTGCATCCGGGTCAGGGTCAGCGAGAACCCGGCCATGTCGAGGGCCGGGACGAACGTGCCCACCAGGAGCCCGGCGAGGTTCAGCCCGCGCTCCGCGAGCCCGGTGGCGGCGAGCTCGGCGAGCACGTACAGCTCGAGCAGCGCGGTGCCGCCCATGCCATTGACGACGAGGACGACGTCGCTGCTCGGCGGTCCGCCCACCTCGTCGGGCAGCCCGGCCACGATCTCGTCGAGCATCCGGGCGACGAGCTCCCCGGTGGGCGGGCGCGGGATCGAGCGCTGCGCCCGCTCGCCGTGGATGCCGACGCCGTAGTCGAGCTCGCCGTCGAGGGCGAACGCCGGTTCACCGGTCCGGGCGGAGGTCTGCGCCCGGGACGCGACGGCGAGGCTCCGCGAGGCGGCCGCGACGTCGGACCCGAGCGCGGCCAGCTCGGCCGCTCCGGCGCCGGCGTCGGCGGCCGCACCGAGGATCTTCTCCACGACGACGGTCGCACCGGTGCCGCGCCGCCCGGTGGCGGTGTCGAGGCCGTCGGTGGCGAGGTCGTCGTCGACGAGGACCCGGTGGACGTCGATCCCCTCCATGCGCAGCCGCTCGGCGGCGATGCCGAAGTTGATCCGGTCGCCGGTGTAGTTCTTGACGACGTGGATCACGCCCCCGGGGCCCGCGGCGGCGCGGGAGGCGTGCAGCACGGCCTTGTTGTGCGGTGAGGTGAACACCGGGCCGGGGGCGACGGCGTCGAGCATCCCGCGGCCGAGGAAGCCCGCGTGCAGCGGCTCGTGCCCGGAGCCGCCGCCGGAGACGAGGCCGACCCGCCTGCCGGGCGCGCGGTGCCGGGCGACCAGGTGGATCGGGTCCTCGCGCAGCTCGACGAGATCGGCGTGCGCCCGGGCGAACCCGCGGACGGCCACCGGTACCGGGTCGTCACCGGCCGGGTGGAAGGGGAACGGCATGCGCCCGATCATCCTGCCGCGCAGGCCGCGACGCATCAGGGGGTGTGGGCGGCGGCCCGGACCCCGTTCTCCACGACGTCCAGCACGGCGTCGAGGTCGTCGGCGGGCAGGCCCATCGCCAGGTGCGACACCAGGCCCTCCAGCACCAGCTCCAGGTACTGGGCGAGCACCGGCACCGGGACGTCGTCGCGCAGCGCGCCGGCCGCGGCCTGGCGTTCCAGCCGGGCCCGGGTCGCCGCGGTGAGCGCACCGGAGTGCTCCTGCCAGCGGGCCCGGAACTCCGGGTCGGTGCGCAGCCGCCGGGACACCTCCAGCCGGGTGCCCAGCCAGCTGCGGTCCGAGCGGTCGTCGAGCAGCTCGCGCATCACCTGCACCAGGCCCTGCTCGGCGACGACACCCGCCATCCGGCCGGCGTCGTCCTCGGCGAGCGCGAGGAACAGCGCCTCCTTGTCCCGGAAGTAGTGGAAGATCGCGCCGCGGGACAGCCCGGTGTACTGCTCCAGCCGGCGGACGGTCGCGCCCTCGTAGCCGTGGTCGGCGAAACAGGTGCGCGCGCCGTCCAGGATCTGCCGCCGTCGTGCGGCGAGCTGGTCCGTGCTGACGCGGGGCATGGGCACCAGTATTCCGTACGGTTGTCCGGCTTGCCGGGGGCCGTGACGGGCGCGTCCCGGGTGTGGCGATCCGGACCCGCCGACGACCTGCGATCGTCACACGGCAGGGGTAGCGTTTTCGTGGTGACCACGCACGAGGAGAGCACCGGCCGGGGCGACGGTGTGCTCCGGAGCCGGGCTGCGGCCGAGGCCTACATCGCCTCGGTCTGCTTCAAGCACGGGCCCCCCGCCCTGGTGGGCGTCGAGATCGAGTGGATGCTCCACCACCCTGACCGTCCGGCCGACCCCGTCGACCCGGACCTCCTGCGCACCGCGCTCGGTGCACACACCCCACCCGCCCTGGATCCCGCCTCGCACGGGCTGCCGCTGCCCGCCGGCGGTGTCGTCACCGTCGAGCCCGGTGGCCAGATCGAGATCTCCAGTGCCCCGTCGGACGGCCTCACCCCGCTGATCGGTGACGTGACCGCCGACGCCGCACACCTCCACGGACTCCTCGCCCGGTACGGGCTGCACCCGCACGCGCGCGCCGCGGACCCGGTCCGCCCCGCGCAGCGGCTCCTCGACCTCCCGCGCTACGCCGCGATGGAGTGCGTGTTCGACCAGGTCGGACCGCACGGCCGGAGCGGCATGTGCTCCACCTCCGCCGTCCAGGTCAGCCTCGACGCCGGTCCCGCCGACACGGTCGCCGACCGCTGGGCGGTGCTGCACGAGCTGGGCCCGGTGCTCCTCGCCGCGTTCGCGAACTCGCCGGTGCAGCACGGCCGCCGGACCGGCTGGAAGTCGTCCCGGCAGGCGTGCTGGCTCAGCCTGGACCCGTCCCGCACCGCGCCGCCGGAGCTCCTGGCCGCGGGGGAGGACCCGGCCGCCGCCTGGGCGCGGCGGGTCGTCGACACCCCGCTGCTCTGCGTCCGCGGAACCGGTTCCTGGGCGGTGCCGCCCGGGGTGACGTTCGCCGACTGGGCCTCCGGCGCGGTCCGCGACGGCATCCTCGCCCGGCCACCGACGCTCGCCGATCTCGACTACCACGTCTCGACCCTGTTCCCGCCGGTCCGCCCGCAGGGCCATCTCGAGGTCCGCTACGTCGACGGCCAGCCCGGCGACGACTGGGCGGTCCCGGCGGCGGTGCTGCTCGCGCTGACGTCGTCGGACGGGGTCGTCGATCGGGTCCGGGAGATCTGCGAGCCGGTGCGCGACGCGTGGGTGCCCGCGGCCCGCGACGCGCTCGCCGACCCGGCACTGGCCGCCGCCGCGGCCGCGCTGTTCCCGCTCGCCCACGAGGTCCTCGCCGCCGGCGGGCACCCCCTGACCACCGCGCCGGGGCCGCTGCTCGCCCGGTTGCGGGAGATCACCGAGCACCGGGTGCTGCGCGGCCGGTGCCCCGCCGACGACGTGTTCCCGCTGGAGGACGGCACCGCGGCGGCCGCCGCCGTCCCGTTCCCGGCCGGGCTCCACCTGGGCGACGTCCCGGGACCCCGCGAGACCGCCGAGCGCCACCGCATCGAGGAGGGTGTGCGATGACCGTCCAGCCGACCACCGGACCCGCCGTGCCCGGCGAGTCCCCGGAGGCGATGCGCGACCGCGTGGCCGCGCTGCTCGCCCGCTCCCGCGACCGCAGCACCGGCCTCACCGCACTCGACGACGCCGAGCTGCAGGCCCAGCACTCCCCGCTGATGTCCCCGCTGGTCTGGGACCTCGCCCACATCGGCTCCCAGGAGGAGCTGTGGCTGGTCCGCGACGTCGGCGGCCGTGAGCCGCTGCGCCCCGAGATCGACGGCCTGTACGACGCCTTCCAGCACACCCGCTCGTCCCGGGTGGAGCTACCGCTGCTCACCCCGGCCGAGGCCCGGCAGTACGTCGGGGAGGTCCGGGACAAGGCGCTCGACGCGCTGCACCGCAGCCCGCTGCGCGGCCGTCCGCTGGAGACCGACGGCTTCGCCTTCGGCATGATCGTCCAGCACGAGCAGCAGCACGACGAGACGATGCTCGCCACCCACCAGCTGCGCGACGGCACCCCGGTGCTCGACGCGCCGCCCCCGCCCCGCCCGGCGACACCGGCGACCCCGGGCGCCGAGGTGCTCGTCCCGGCGGGACCGTTCGAGATGGGCACCTCCGCGGAGCCGTGGGCGCTGGACAACGAGCGTCCTGCGCACACCGTCGACGTGCCGGCGTTCCTCATCGACGCCTACCCCGTCACGAACGGGCAGTACCTCGCGTTCGTCGATGCCGGTGGCTACGACGACCAGCGGCTCTGGACGGACACCGGCTGGGCGCACCGGCTCGCCGAGGACCTGACCGCGCCGCGGTTCTGGTCCCGCGACGCGGACGGCACCTGGTGGCGGCGCCGGTTCGGCGTCGTCGAGCGGGTCCTGCACGACGAGCCCGTCGTCCACGTGACCTTCCACGAGGCCCAGGCCTACGCCCGGTGGGCGGGCAGGAGGCTGCCCACCGAGACGGAGTGGGAGAAGGCCGCCCGGTTCGACCCGGCGACCGGCCGCTCCCGGCGCTTCCCCTGGGGCGACGACGAGCCGGCCGCGCGGCACGCCAACCTCGGGCAGCGGCACCTGCGGCCCGCGCCGGTCGGCGCCTACCCGGACGGCGCCTCCGCGCTGGGCGTGCACCAGCTGCTCGGCGACGTCTGGGAGTGGTGCGACTCCGGCTGGCACCCCTACCCGGGCTACCGGATGTACCCGTACCCCGAGTACTCCGAGGTGTTCTTCGGCAAGGACTACAAGGTCCTGCGCGGGGGATCGTTCGGCACCGACCCGGCCGCGGTGCGGGCCACGTTCCGCAACTGGGACCACCCGATCCGCCGGCAGATCTTCTCCGGGTTCCGGCTGGCGCGCGACGCCCGCCCGGCCGTCGACACCGCCCGCTGACGGTGTGCCGGCACCTGGCCCACCTCGGTCCGCCGCGCACGCTGGCCTCGATCCTGCTCGAACCGGAGCACGGGCTGCTCGCGCAGTCCTACGCCCCGGCCGACATGCGGGGCGGCGGCACGATCAACGCCGACGGCTACGGCGCCGGCTGGTACCCGGCGCCCGGCGCCGCGCCCGTCCGGGTCCGCTCGGCGAGCCCGCTGTGGGCCGACCCGTCGTTCGCGGCGCTGGCCGGGGCGACGTCGTCGGGCGCGGTGCTGGCGGCGATCCGGTCCGCGACGGTCGGGATGCCCGTCGTGGAGACGGCCGCCGCCCCCTTCACCGACGGCCGGTGGCTGTTCAGCCACAACGGCGTCGTCCGGGGGTGGCCGGGGTCGCTGGTGAAGGCCGCGTCCGGGCTCCCGGCCGAGGACCTCATGACCCTCGACGCCCCGACCGACTCCGCCGTGCTGTGGGCGCTCGTCCGACGCAGGCTCGCCGCCGGCGACGACCCCGGCACGGTGCTCGCGGAGACCTGCGAGCTCGTCGAGCGTGACGCCCCGGACTCCCGGCTGAACCTGCTGCTCACCGACGGCGGGACGGTCTGGGCGACGGCCTGGCGGCACGCGCTCGCCGTCCGTTCCACCCCGGACGCGACGACCGTCGCCTCCGAACCCACCCACGCGTTCCCCGACTGGACCCAGGTGCCCGACCGGCACCTGGTGGTGGCCCGCCCGGGTCACCACGAGCTGCACCCGGTGACACCCGACCGGTAACCCAAGGAGCACCGTGACCTCACCCGGCACGATCCAGCTGGACGTCCACCTGACCGGCGCCGACGCCGGCGCCGCGCTGCGCGCCGACGTCACCCGCGGCCTCACCGCGTGGCCCAAGGAGCTCCCGCCGAAGTGGTTCTACGACGCCCGCGGGTCCGAGCTCTTCGAGCGGATCACCGAGCTGCCCGAGTACTACCCGTTCCGCACCGAGCGGGCCCTGCTCACCGACTCCGTCGCCGACATCGCGCGCTCGTCGGGCGCGGACACCGTCGTCGAGCTGGGGTCGGGATCGTCGACGAAGACCCGGCTTCTGCTCGACGCGTTCGCCGAGGCCGGGACACTGCACCGCTACGTCCCGCAGGACGTCAGCGAGTCCGCCCTGCGCGGCGCGATCGACGAGCTGCACCGCGACTACCCGGCGCTCGCGCTGCACGGGGTCGTCGGTGACTTCACGAAGGACCTGGACCGGCTCCCGGGGGCCGAGCCGGGCGGGAAGCGGATGATCGCCTTCCTCGGCGGCACGATCGGCAACCTGCTGCCCGGGCCGCGGCACGAGTTCCTCGCGCACGTCCGCAGCGTGCTCGCGCCGGGGGAGCAGCTGCTGCTGGGGACCGGTCTGGCGACCGACCCGGGCGTCATGGTGCCCGCCTACGACGACGCGCAGGGCGTCACCGCCGACTTCAACCGCAACGTGCTGCGGGTGCTGAACCGGGAGCTCGGCGCGGACTTCGACGTCGAGGCGTTCTCGCACGTCGCGCTCTGGGACGCGGAGAACTCGTGGATCGAGATGCGGCTGCGGGCGGGCCGGGACATGCGGGTCCGGGTCGCCGCCCTGGATCTCGACGTGGCGTTCGCCGAGGGGGAGGAGCTGGTCACCGAGATCTCGGCCAAGTTCCGTCCCGAGGCGCTCGACGAGGTCGTCGCGTCGGCCGGGTTCGCGCCGACGCGCCGGTGGACCGACCCCGACGGGCGGTTCGCGCTGAGCCTGCTCACCGCCTCCTGAGTTGCTCTATGACGTAATTCCGGAATAACGTAGGCGCATGACCTCCGCCGAGCCCACGACCGGTCGACGCCTGCTGGGTGCCGCGCTGGCCGGTGCCCTGGTGTGCGGGGCGCTCGGTGCCCTGCTCGCGCCCGCCCCCGCCACGATCGGGCCGGAGTCCACCGGGGACCCGGTGCTCGCCGAGCGCCTGCGGGCACTCGCGGGCGACGACGGCGCCCACGGCCTGGTCGCCTCGGTGACCGGGGACGGGACGACCGTCACGGCCGGGGTCGGCGACGACGGCCGCGGCACCCCGCTGGACGCCTCGACGCCGTTCGAGATCGGGTCGGTCACCAAGACCGTGACCGGCGCGGTACTGGCCGACCTCGAGCTCGGCGGTGTCGTGCGCGGCACCGACCGGGTGCGTGACGTGCTCCCGCAGCGCCCGTGGGGCCCGGTCGGCGACGTGACCCTCGCCGAGCTGGCGTCGCACCGGTCGGGGCTGCCGGTCGACGCCGGCGGCGCCCCGCTGCTGCTGCACAACATGGCGAACGGGTTCGTCGGCACGCCGCCGGTGGAGCGCACCCCGGAGGAGGTGTTCGCCGCCGCCGACGGCGCGACACTCGGCCCCCGCGGCGAGGACGTCTACTCCAACCTGGGCTTCGCGCTGCTCGGCCAGGTGCTCGCCGAGCGGACCGGGACCCCCTACCCGCAGCTGGTCGAGCAGGTGGTGACGGGACCGCTCGGCATGGCCTCCACGGGCCTCCCCGGCGCGCCGCCGACCGGCGCCGCGATCGGGCACGACCTGCGCGACCGTCCGCTGCACCCCTGGATCAGCGCCGGCGACGCGCCGGCCGGGATCGGCGTCTGGTCCACGGTCGACGACCTCGTCCGGTACGTCGGTGCACTCGACGACCCCGGATCCGTGGTCTCGGCGGCCGCACAGCCGCGCTTCCCGTCCGACCTGGGCCGGATCGGCTACGGCTGGGAGACCCTCGAGGAGGACGGCCGCACGTTCCTCTGGAAGAACGGCGGCTCCGGCGGCATCCGGACGTCGGTGCTCGTCGAGCCCGCCGCGGACCGGGCCGTGGTGGTGTTCGGCAACGCCGACCGCGGCGTCGACCGGATCGCGGTCGGTCTGCTCGACGCCCCGGCGCTGTTCGGCGACGACTCGGACGGGCCGGGCCTCGTCGGCTGGATCCAGATCCTGCTGGCGACGGTGTTCCCCGTCTACGCGGGGATCTCGGTGCTCGTGGCGGCGCGCGGCGGTTGGTGGGCGACGGGCCCGTTCCGGCGGCCGGAGCTCGTCGGCGCCGCGGGCTGGGCGCTGTTCTTCCTGGTCCTGTCCTGGGCACGGGGGGACGTGGCCTGGGCGCTCCTGCCGTTCTGGGTGCTGGGGTGCGCCCTGGCCGGTGCCGGCCTCGGCATCGCGACGGTCCGGTGGCGCGAGGCGGTCCCCGCGCCGCGGGCGTGGTGGAGCGCGGCACTCGGGGTGCTGGTCGGGGCCGGGGCGCTGGTCGCCGTCGTCGTCTCGGCGGCGCTGGTCTGACCGTCCGGCCGGTGGCTACCGGCCGGAGCGGCCGAACACACCGGCGGGCGTCGTGCCGGTCGCGCGCCGGAACGCCGCGACGAACGCGCTCGGCGTCGCGTAGCCGACCCGTCGCGCGACCGTGCCGACCGGCAGCCCCGAGCCCAGCAGCTCCAGCGCCGTCCGGACCCGCAGCAGGGTCCGCCACCGGCCGGGGCCGACACCGGTCTCGGCCAGGAAGATCCGCGACAGGGTCCGTTCCCCGGCCCCGGTGAGCCGGCCCCAGGCGGCGAGGTCGCGCGGGTCGGCGGGATCGGCGGCGAGTGCGTCGGCGACCCGGCGGGCGCGCGGGTCGCGGGGCCACACCAGCCGGACGGCGGTTCCGGGCCCGCCGGCGTCGCGGGCCGGGCCGAGGCGATCGAACAGCACCATCTCGGCGCGGTGCCGCTCGCCGTCGTCGAGCCCGAGGTCGGCGAGGTGGTCGATGAGCGCGGCGAGCAGCGGGTCGACCGCCAGCACCGCGGGTGCGTCCCAGGCGGCGGGGCAGCGGTCCGGCCACAGGTAGACCCCGCGCATCGCGGACGCCTCGGTCGCGGCCGTGGTGTGCGCCGCGCCGGCCGGGATCCAGAGCGCGCGGCCCGGCGTGAGCACCCAGCCGGTCGCACCGAGGGTCACCCGCAGCACACCCCGCCCGGCCCAGGCGAGCTGGTGCGCGGGGTGCGCGTGCTCACCGAACACGTGCCCGCGGTCCAGCGGGATCCGGGAGACCAGGACGGCGGCGCCCGGGACGTCCGGCACGTGCGCCGGGAGGCCGGAACGCGACACGATCCGGCAGCCTAGCGACTCCCGGCCGCCGGGCGGGCGCCCTAGCGTCGCCTGCATGGCGATGAACGTTCTCCATCAGCGGATCTGCCGCTCCGACTCGTGGGCGGACCGGATGCACGGCACGACGCTGCCGTGGGCGACCCGGGGTGTCGACCTCGCCGGTGAGGTGCTGGAGATCGGGCCCGGCTACGGCGTCACCACCCGGTGGCTGGCCCCGCGCAGCGGTGCGCTCACCGCGCTCGAGGTGGACCCGGTGATGGCCGCCGACCTGCGCGACGGGCTGGGGCGGGAGCTGGGCGTCGACGTCCGGCACGGCGACGGTGCGGCCCTGCCGTTCCCGGACGGGAGCTTCGACGCCGTCGTCTGCTTCACGATGCTGCACCACGTACCGACGCCCGCCGAGCAGGACCGGCTCTTCGCCGAGGCCACCCGGGTGCTGCGCCCCGGCGGGACGTTCGCGGGCATCGACTCGCGGCTCAGCCTGCGGTTCCGGCTGATCCACGTCGGCGACACGATGACCGTCGTCGACCCGGACGGGCTGCCCGCCCGGCTGGCCGCGGCCGGGCTGGCGGAACCCGGCACCGAGCTGGGCGGGCGGTCGTTCCGCTTCCGGGCCACCCGTCCGTCCTGACGGTTACGGTGGCCGCATGACCACCGACTGGCGCGACGACGGCGTCCGCGTGATCCCCGGGGACGCGCTCGACACGAACACCCCGCAGACGCCGGGGATGAACCGGGCCGCGGCGGTCACCCACGACCGCGTCGGGTCGGAGAAGCTGTGGGCCGGGACGGTCACGATCCACCCCGGTGCCCGTACCGGTGCGCACCACCACGGAGAGCTGGAGAGCGTGATCTACGTGGTCCGCGGGCGGGCCCGGATGAAGTGGGGCGAGAACCTGGAGTTCACCGCGGAGGCCGGGCCGGGCGGGTTCATCTTCGTGCCGCCGTACGTCCCGCACCAGGAGATCAACGCGCTCGACGACGAGCCCCTGGAGTGCGTGCTGACCCGCTCCGGGCAGGAGCCGGTCGTGGTGAACCTCGACATCGACGGCGTCGCCGATCCCGAGCACGTGCCGTGGGTCGACCCGGGACACCCGCACCCCTGACCCGACTCGTCCGCATCCGGACCGTCCCCGCCGAGATGCGGCTCAGCGCTCTCCGCCGGTCTTTCCGGCGACGCTGAGCTGCATCTCGGCGGGAGTCAGTCGGGGCGGCGGGCGAGCTCCTCCCAGACCTGTTCCGGGCCGGGCGTCCAGGGACGGTGCCACCCGCCGAACCGGAGCACGGCGTCGAGCACCTCGCCGGTGTAGCCCCACACGACGTCGTCGCCGACCCGGAAGCCCGGGCCCCGCCACCGCCCGCCACCGGCGCGCAGCGCGAACCGGTGCGCCGGGTCGGCGAGCGAGGCCAGCGGCACCCGCAGCACCGCCTCGGTCTCCCGGGGGTCGACGGCGGCCAGCGGCCCGGGGGTGTGCCAGTGCGCGAGCACCGCGGTCACATGGAAGCCGGTGAGCAGGACGAGCCGCGGGAACAGCGCGACCGCGTCCACCCCGGACGGACGCAGGCCCGTCTCCTCGACGGCCTCGCGGACCGCGGTCGCGACCGGGTCGGCGTCGCCCTCGTCGCGGCGCCCGCCCGGGAACGACATCTCCCCGGAGTGGTGACGCAACCGGCGGGCACGGCGTTCCAGCACGACCTCCGGCCCGTCGTCGCCGAGGGCCAGCAGGACGAGCACCGCCGACTGCCGGGGCCCGACGTGGTCGGCCGGATGGTCGTTGCGGCTGATGTCGCCCGGTTGCGCGGTGCCGAGCCCGGCGAGCAGCGGATCCATCCAGGACGGAGCCCGGCCGGGGTGCACCCGTGCCGCGTCGAGCCAGCGGCGGGCCCGGGCGACGGTCGCGTCGTCGTCGATCACGACGACAGTCTGGCCGCCCGGGCCCGCGCCGTCCTACAGATAGGGCTGCGTGATCATCTCCAGGTGATGGCCGGCCGGGTCCCGGAAGTACACCCCGCGGCCGCCGTGCCCGTGATTGATCTCCCCGGGCAGCGTCTGCTGCGGATCGGCCCAGTGCTCGACGCCGTCGGCGACGAGCCGGCCGTAGGCCCGGTCGAACAGCTCGTCGTCGACGAGGAACGCGTAGTGCTGCGGCTGGACCTCCGGGAACCGGTCCTCGGGCAGATCGGCGAACTGGATCAGTACTCCGCCGTCGAGCAGCAGGTTGGTGAAGGGCCCCCAGGACGGGGCCTCGGCCGCCTCGAACACGTGGCGGAAGAACGCCGCCGAGACCGAGCGGTCCCGTGCGGCGACGATGGTGTGGTTGAACGTGCAGGTCATGGATCTCCTCCGGGTCGGTGCGGGACCGCGCGCGGAGACACGTGGAAGGAGAGCTGCGCCCGCGGGCCCGTGCGGGAACGCCGACGACGCATGGCGTCGGCGGGTGCGGGGACTCCTTCCGGCTGGGCCCATCGGGGGCGCACCGCCGACGCTAGCAGCGCGCCGGCCGCGCGTGCGAGCGTGAGTCAGCCGCGCTGCACCGCCACCAGCAGCGCCGTGCACCGGTCGACGAGATGCGCACGGTCCACGGGGAGGTCACCGGCGGTCCACGAGCCGAGCACCCGGGCGAGCCCGCCCACCGCGAACGCCCCGAGCAGGTCGTCGGGGTCCGGCCGGCGCTCGACGAACAGCCGCACGAACAGCCTCGCGGTCTCGGCGTGCCGGGCCGCCTGGGCGGGGCCGAACAGCACGCGTCCCTTGCGGGGGTCGTCCACCACCACCCCGACGATCGCCTCGACCCCGGCCCGCACCCGTGCCTCGTGCGGGCCCGGGGCGCCGTCGACGGCCCCGGCCGCGGCGCGGGCCACCTCGTCGACGACGGCGTCGTAGACCGCGGCGGCGAGTGCGTCCCGGTCGGTGAAGTTCTCGTAGAAGTAGCGGGTCGCGAGCCCGGCCCCGCGGCAGGCGGCGCGCACGGTCAGGTCGCCGCCGGGCGTGCCGAGCAGCTCCAGCCCGGCACCGACCAGCTGCGCCCGCCGGTCCGCGCGGCGCCGGTCGCCGTCGACGCCGCCGTAGGTCCGCAGGTCGCTCACCGTGCCGATGGTGCCCGCTTGCCGACCGCCCGGCAATCTGAGTACGGTCGTTCTCAGATCCCGCACCGCTGCAGGAGGTCCCGATGACGGTCGTCGCACCCGCCCGGCTGCCGCGGACGGCCCGCGATCTCGTGCTCGGGCCCGTCCTGCTCTCGGCGACCGCCAACGTGATCATGGAGCTGTCCCTGCCGCCGGTCGGTCACGGCGTCCGGGAGAGCCGGGTGACCAGCGGCAACCTGTTCGAGCACCCGGTCCACCGGTTCCGGACGACGAACACCTACCTCGGCGTCGCGCTGCTCGGCACCGACCACGACCGGCGCGCCTACCGCCGGGCCGTCGGCCGCTCGCACGCCCGGGTCGTCTCCACCGCGGAGAGCCCGGTGGCCTACCGGGCCACCGACCGGGACCTGCAGCTCTGGGTCGCGGCCTGCCTGTACCGGGCGTTCGAGGACACCTGGGGGCTGCTGGTGGGGGAGCCCGGCATGCGGCTGCCCGACGACGTCTACCGCGAGTGCGCCGCCCTCGGCACGACACTGCAGGTCCGGCCCGAGCAGTGGCCGGCCGACCGCGACGCGTTCGACGAGTACTGGGCGGCCGGTCTCGCCGATGTCGCGATCGACGACCGGATGCGTGCGTACTTCGAGCGCCTGCTGGACCGCGAGTACCTCGGCCCGGCCGGCCGGATCGGCGCCGCGCGCCACCGCTGGTACACCACCGGCTTCCTGCACGAGCCGTTCCGGAGCATGCTCGGCCTGCCCTGGTCCGACGACGACCGGCGCGCGTTCGAGCAGCGGATGCGACGGACCGGCGCGATGCTGTTCCGGCTCCCGCCCGCCGTGCGCCGGCTGCCCTACAACGCCTGCCTGACCGACATGCGCGTGCGCCGCCGGCTCGGCCGGCCGCTCGTCTGAGACCGATCCCGAGAGGACGCCCGATGGACTTCGCGCTGCCCGAGACCGCCCTCGCCGTGCAGGAGGGCGTCCGCGCGATCGGCGCCCGGCACGACCACGCCTACTGGTCCCGGCTGGAGGACGAGCACCGGTTCCCGTGGGAGGTGTGGGAGGAACTCGCCGCGGGCGGCTGGCTCGGGCTGACCGTCCCGGAGGAGTACGGCGGCGGCGGCCAGGGGATGCTGGAGCTCGCCGTCGCCTGCGAGACCCTCGCGGCGTCCGGCGGCACCGCGGGCACCTTCCTCTACATCCTCACCCCGGGCTTCGGCGCGACCACCCTCGCCCGGCACGGCACCGCCGAGCAGAAGGCCCGGCTGCTGCCCGGCCTGGCGTCCGGCGAGCTGCACTTCTGCATGGCGCTGACCGAGCCCGACGCGGGCAGCGACGCGCTGAGCATCCGCACCCGGGCGGTCCGCGACGGCTCCGACTTCGTGATCGACGGCCAGAAGATCTGGATCTCCGGCCTGGAGAACGCCGACTGGATGGTCGCGATCACCCGCACCACCCCCGCCGCCGACGCCCGTCCCCGGACCAGCGGGTTCACCCTGCTGCTGGTCGACGTGAAGGAGGCCGTCGCCGCCGGGACGCTGCGGTACACGCCGATCCCGAAGATGGGCTCGAACGTCGTGACCTCCAGCCAGGTCTTCCTCGACGGCGTCCGCGTCCCGGAGAACCACGTGATCGGCGAGGTCGACGCCGGTTTCGCGGTGCTGTGGGACGTGCTCAACCCGGAGCGGATCCTCGCCGCCGCGGGCGGGGTCGGGTCCGCCGACGCCGCGCTCGACGTCGCCGTCCGCTACGCCCGCGACCGCGAGGTGTTCGGCCGCCCGATCGGCGCCAACCAGGCCGTGCAGTTCCCGCTGGCCCAGATCAAGGCGAAGACCGAGCTGGGCAGGCTGATGACCTACAAGGCCGCGTGGCTCTACGACCAGGGACAGCCCTGCCACGCGGAGACCAGCATCGCGAAGCTGACCGGCGCCCAGGTCGGCTGGGAGGCGGCCGAGCGGGCGTTCCAGACGTTCGGCGGGATGGCCTACTCCAAGGAGTACCCGGTGGAGCGGCTGTTCCGGGATGCCCGCATCGCGCGGAACATCCCGGTGTCCGAGGAGCTGGTGCTCGCCCACATCGGGACCCAGGTCCTCGGACTCCCGCGGAGCTACTGACCGAGCAGCTTCTTCTGCACCTTGCCCATCGGGTTGCGGGGCAGCGCGTCGACGAACACGACCTCGCGCGGCCGCTTGTGCCAGGACAGCTGCGACGCGACGTGGTCGATGAGCGCCTCCGCCGTGCCCTCACCGACGACGAAGGCGACGATCCGCTGGCCCAGGTCCGGGTCCGGGGCCCCGACGACGGCGACCTCGGCGACCCCGGGGTGGTCCATCAGCACGGCCTCGATCTCGCCGGACCCGATCCGGTACCCGCCGGACTTGATCAGGTCGGTGGACTCGCGGCCGACGATGCGGTGGAACCCGCCCGGCTCGCGTACGGCGAGGTTGCCGGTGCGGAACCAGCCGTCGCCCGCCCAGCACTCGTCGTTCGCGTCGGGGCGGTTGAGGTAGCCGCCGAACAGCATCGGGCCGCGGACCTCGAGCCGCCCGACCGTCTCGCCGTCGTCGGGGACCTCGCCGGTCTCGCCGTCGGCCGCGGGCAGCAGCCGGGTCTCCGCGCCGGGGACCGGCATCCCGACCCAGCCCGCGCGCCGCTCGCCGGACGCCCGTGCGCTCAGCGTGATCATGGTCTCGGTCATGCCGTACCGCTCGACCGGCGCCTGCCCGGTCAGACCGGCGATCCGCTCGAACAGCGTCGCCGGCAGCGGCGCGCTGCCCGAGACCAGCAGCCGGGCCCGGCCGAGCGCCCGCGCCGACTCCGGGTCCTCCACGATCCGGTTCCAGACCGTCGGGACGCCGAAGTACATCGTCCCGCCGGCCGCGGCGTAGCGGGCCGGCTGCGGCTTCACCGTGTGCACCACCCGCGAGCCGCGGCGCAGCGCCCCGAGCACGCCGAGGATCAGGCCGTGCACGTGGAACAGGGGGAGACCGTGCACGACCGTGTCGTCCGGGGTCCAGTCCCAGACGTCGAACAGGCCGTCCAGGCCGGACGCGATGGCCCGGCCGGAGAGCTGAGCGCCCTTCGGGGCGCCGGTGGTCCCCGAGGTGTAGAGCAGCATCGCCGTGCGCTCGGGATCGATCTCGCGGAGGGAGACCGCGGCGCCGCCCGGGACGACCGCGGGCAGGTCGACGCCGTCGGGACGGTCCCCGGCCCACGCCGTCGCACCGGAGTCGCGCAGCACGTGGCCGCGCTCGGCCGGCCCGGAGTCCGGGGGGACCGGCACCACGGGGACGCCGGCCAGGATGCAGCCCGTGACCGCGACGACGGTGTCGAGCGACGCCGTCGCGTGCACCGCGACCGGGCCGTCACCGGGGATGCCCGCGGCGAACCGGCCGGCGCGGTCGACCAGCTCCGCGCGGGACACCGCCTCGTCGCCGACGACGACGGCACGGTCGAGGTCGTGACCCGAGGTGAGCGAGGTGAGGAACAACTGCGAACTCCTGACGTGACGGTTAGACGGCCATCGCGGGCAGCACGAGCGCACCGACCAGCGCGAGCGGGCCGATCACGACCATGGACAGGCCCCAGCGGGTCAGCAGCGCGGTCATCCGCGGCCGCTCGTCGGGGTCGACGGTGGTCGCGACCAGCGTCGCACCCACCGTGGAGAACGGCGACACGTCCACGATGGACGAGCAGACGCCGAGCGCGCAGATCAGGGCCCAGCCCGGGAGGCCGCCCTGCTGGACCAGCGGGATCGCGAGCGGGACGAGCGCGGCGAGGATGCCGGTCGTCGACGCGAACGCCGACACCAGCCCGCAGACCGCGCAGATCACGAACGCGGCGAGCAGCGGCACGGTGAGCTGCGCAGCGAGGTCGCCGAGCAGGTCGACCGCACCGATCTCCTGCAGCACGCCGACGTAGGTGATGATCCCGCCGACGAGCAGCACGGTCGACCAGTCGATCTCCTTCAGCGCGCCGCGACCGTGGTCGGGGTCGATGAGGGTGAGGGCCGCGCCGAAGGCGAAGGCGAGGACACCGACGTCGGGCTCGTTGCCGAGCACCGCGAGCACGACGACGGCCGCGACCAGGCCCAGCATCGCCGTCACCGTGATCAGGTGGATCGCCCGGAACGGCTCGCGAGCGACCGGCGGCTCGTCGTCCCCGAGCTCCGGACCGGCGCCCCCACCGGTGGTGACGGCCGTCCGGGACCGGCTGCGGGAGCCGAACATCAGGTACGACACGGCCAGCAGCACCAGGTTCGCGACGATCGCGACCGCGAACAGGGCCAGCGGGTTCAGCGGGATCCCCGCCGTGTTCGCGGTGCCCCAGGTGACGATGCCGAACAGCGACGTCGGCGCGAAACCGCCCGCGGAGAGCCCGGTGCCGATCGCGAGCGCCATCAGCATCGGGTCGATCCCGCGGCGGTGCGCGACCGACATGCCGATCGGGGCCATGACCAGACCGCCCAGCGGCGAGCCCATCGCCGAGACGACGCCGGTGAGCACGAAGAACGTCAGCGGCAGCGCGCCGCTGCGGTCGCCCACCACGACCAGTGCCCGGTCCACGAGACGGCCGATCGTGCCGTTGGCCTTGGCGATCCCGAAGAAGAACGTGACGCCGACCAGCAGGATCAGGATGTCGACCGGGAACCCCGAGACGATGTCGTCGAGGGCCAGGCCGGCGACGAGCAGGCCCATCCCGGCGGCGGCCGCGAACATCACGATGCCGATGTGCGAGCGCCGGACCTCGGCGATCACGAACACCGCCGCGAACACCGCCAGCGCGATGATCTGTACCGCCACGTGCCTACCCCCGTTGGTATGCGTCCTTGTCGTATCGGTCCATCAGATGGCACAGTGGTTCGCTGAATGGACCGACGATGGGACCGTAATCACTCGTCCGTGAGGGGTCAAGCAGTGGCGGCGACGAACAGCGTGGTCTCGGCGGTGCGGGTGATCGAGGCCGTCGGCCAGCGGCAGCCGATCGGCCTGTCCGATCTCGCCCGGGCCGTCGGGCTGCCGAAGTCCACGGTGCAGCGGACGCTGCTGACGCTGGCCGAGGTCGGCTGGTGCACCACCGACGACGTGTCGCGCTGGCGGCTGACCTACCGCGCGTTCGCGGTCGGGAACCAGGCCCGCGACGCCGGCGGCCTGCGCGACCGCGCGCTGCCCGTGCTGCACGAGCTGCAGCTCGTCACGGGGGAGACGATCCACCTGGCGGCACCGGACGGCCGGGACCTCGTCCTCATCGAGCGGCTCGACACCGCGCACCGGCTGCGTGCGTTCCTGCCGCTGGGCCACCGGATCCCGCTGCACGCCTCGGCGACCGGGCAGGCGTACCTCGCCGCGTGCCCCGACGCCGAGATCGACGCCTACCTGCAGGGGCCGCTGCCGCCCTCCACCCGGTTCACGGTCACCGACCCGGACACGCTGCGGGACCGGCTGGCCGGTGTCCGTGAGCGCGGGTGGTCGGTGAACCCGGAGGGGCTCTCCGACGGCATCGCGGCGGTGGGGGCGGCGATCGTCGGGACCGACGGCCGTCCGGTCGGCTCGCTGTCGGTGTCCGGCCCGACCGTCCGGATGACCGCCGACGTGTTCGACGACCACGGCCGCGCCGCCGTCGACGCGGCCCGGCGGATCTCCCGCGAGCTCGGTGCCCCGGGCTGACCCGCCCGACGCGACGGAGCCCGCCACCCCGGGACGGGGGGACGGGCTCCGCGTGTGGTGGTGTGCGCGTCAGCTCTTCAGCATGCCCCGGAGGACGTACTGCAGGATGCCGCCGTTGCGGTAGTAGTCCGCCTCACCGGGGGTGTCGATGCGGACCTTGGCGTCGAACTCGACGGTCTCGCCCGACGTCTTCGTGGCGGTCACGTGCACCGACTTCGGGGTCTTCCCGTCGTTCAGCTCGGTGATGCCCGCGACGTCGAAGGTCTCGGTGCCGTCCAGCCCGAGGCTCCGGGCCGACTCGCCCTCCGGGAACTGCAGCGGGATGACACCCATGCCGATCAGGTTCGACCGGTGGATCCGCTCGAAGGACTCGACGATCACGGCCTTGACGCCCAGGAGCGCGGTGCCCTTGGCCGCCCAGTCGCGCGACGACCCGGAGCCGTACTCCTTGCCGCCGAGCACGACCAGCGGGGTGTCCTGGGCGGCGTAGTTCTGTGCGGCGTCGTAGATGAACGCCTGCGGCGCGCCGTCCTGGGTGAAGTCCCGCGTGTAGCCACCGGAGACGTCGTCCAGGAGCAGGTTGCGCAGCCGGATGTTCGCGAACGTGCCGCGGATCATCACCTCGTGGTTGCCGCGCCGCGAGCCGAAGGAGTTGTAGTCCTTCTTCTCGATGCCGTTCTCGTCGAGGTACTGCGCGGCCGGGGTGCCCGGCTTGATCGCGCCGGCCGGCGAGATGTGGTCGGTGGTGACCGAGTCGCCGAGCAGGGCGAGCACCCGGGCACCGGCGATGTCGGAGACCGGCGACGGCTCGGAGGCCATGCCCTCGAAGTACGGGGGCTTCCGGACGTAGGTGGACTGCTGGTCCCACTCGAAGGTCTGCCCCTCCGGGGTGGGCAGCGCGCGCCAGCGCTCGTCGCCGCGGAAGACGTCGGAGTAGTTCTTGGTGAACATGTCCGAGTCGATCGCGGAGTCGACGACCGAGGTGATGTCCTCGCTCGACGGCCAGATGTCGCGCAGGAAGACGTCCGTGCCGTCCGAGCCCTGCCCGAGGGGCTGGGCCTCGAAGTCGAAGTCCATCGTCCCGGCCAGCGCGTAGGCGATGACCAGCGGCGGGGATGCCAGGTAGTTCATCTTGACGTCCGGGTTGATCCGGCCCTCGAAGTTCCGGTTGCCCGACAGCACCGACACGACGGTGAGGTCGTTGTCGTTGACCGCCTGCGAGATCTCCTCCGGCAGCGGGCCGGAGTTGCCGATGCAGGTGGTGCAGCCGTAGCCGACCAGGTTGTAGCCGAGCTTGTCGAGGTAGGGCCAGAGGCCGGCCTTCTCGTAGTAGTCGGTCACGACCTGCGAGCCCGGGGCCATCGAGGTCTTGACCCACGGCTTGGTGGTCAGGCCCTTGTCGACCGCGTTCTTGGCCAGCAGCGCGGCGCCGAGCATGACGCTCGGGTTCGAGGTGTTGGTGCAGGAGGTGATCGAGGCGATCACGACCGCGCCGTGGTCGAGCACGAACTCGCCGCGCGAGGAGGACCTCACCGTGACCGGCTTGGACGGGCGGCCCTCGCCACCGTTCGCGGCGGAGTGCACGACCGGCGCGGCGTCGTCGTCGGCGAAGCTCAGCGCCGGGGCGTCGCTGGCGGGGAACGACTCGTCGCCCGACTCGTCGACCCCACTGAGGGTGCCCTCGGCGGCCTCGTCGTCGGTGTAGTCGTGGACCGACTTGCGGAACGCGGGCTTCGCCTCGGACAGCTCGATGCGGTCCTGCGGGCGCTTCGGGCCGGCGATCGACGGCTTCACCGTCGACAGGTCCAGCTCCAGGGTCTGCGAGTAGACCGGCTCGTGCTCCGGGTCGTGCCAGAGCCCCTGCTCCTTGGCGTAGGCCTCGACGAGCGCGATCTGCTCGGCGGAGCGGCCGGTCAGCTTCAGGTAGCGGACGGTCTCGTCGTCGATCGGGAAGATCGCGGCGGTCGAGCCGAACTCCGGGCTCATGTTGCCGATGGTCGCGCGGTTGGCCAGCGGCACCGCGCCGACGCCCGCACCGTAGAACTCGACGAACTTGCCGACGACACCCTCGCGGCGGAGCATCTCGGTGATCGTCAGGACCACGTCGGTGGCGGTCACACCGGTCGGGATCTCACCGGTCAGCTTGAAGCCGAGCACCTTCGGGATGAGCATCGAGACGGGCTGGCCGAGCATGGCGGCCTCGGCCTCGATGCCGCCGACGCCCCAGCCCAGCACACCGATGCCGTTGACCATCGTGGTGTGCGAGTCGGTCCCGACCAGGGTGTCGGGGTACGCCTGCCCGTTGCGGGGCATGACCACGCGGGCCAGGTTCTCGATGTTGACCTGGTGCACGATGCCGGTGCCGGGCGGGACGACCTTGAACTCGTCGAAGGCGCCCTGGCCCCAGCGCAGGAACTGGTAGCGCTCCTTGTTGCGGCCGTACTCGAACTCGATGTTCTTCTCGAACGCGTCGGCGGTGCCGAAGAAGTCGATCATCACCGAGTGGTCGATGACCAGCTCGGCCGGCGCGAGCGGGTTGACCTTGGCGGGGTCGCCGCCCATCTCGGTCACGGCCTCGCGCATGGTCGCGAGGTCGACCACGCAGGGGACACCGGTGAAGTCCTGCATGATCACGCGGGCGGGGGTGAACTGGATCTCGGTGTCCGGCTCGGCCTGCGGGTCCCAGTTCGCCAGGGCGTTGATGTGGTCCGCCGTGACGTTGGCCCCGTCCTCGGTGCGGAGCAGGTTCTCGAGCAGGACCTTCAGGCTGAACGGCAGGCGCTGCGAGCCCTCCACCGCGGAGAGCCGGAAGATCTCGTAACCGGTGCCCCCGACGTCGAGCTGTCCTCTGGCGCCGAAGCTGTCGGTGCTGGCCACTTGGTGGTCCCTCCCGTGGTGGTGGGCGTGCTGCGTCCGGTTTCGGTGAGCGGCAGGCCGTTCGCGACCGGGCTGCTCACCGGCGTCGTGTCGGAGTCTCGCGCACCGCCTCTGACACGGCAGCGCGGACCCTGGTGACCCAAATAGTACGCCTGTCCTATAAGCCGCGCGAGGCGGGTGTGGTGCCCGTCGCGTCGCCCGAGCGGCGGACGGGAGCGCTGCGCCCGGTGTGTCGCACGTGGTCGGCGGGGCAGGAGTGGCACCCTTCGTCGCGATCAACGGGCCCTCGCACCCCGAGCGCGGCCCGTACCCGCTCCGAGGGGAGGACGACGCGTGACGCGCAAGCGTGTGCCGACGGCCGTCGGCGTGCTGGCGCTGCTCGGCGCCGTACTCCTCGCGACGCCGTCGGTCGGTGCGGCGGGTGTCGTCACCACCGCGGCGACGACCGTTCCCGGAGCGCCGGCACAGCCGCCGCCCCCGCCGCCCAACCCGGGCGACGACGAGCTGGAGCAGAGCCGGCAGGGCGTGCAGGAGCGGACCGCGGAGGTCGGCAGGCTCACCGCCCGGCTCGCCGAGCTCGACGGGCAGCTCGAACAGCTGCAGATCCAGGTCGCCGCCCGCAACGAGGAGGCGCTCGAGGCCCGCGACACCGCGGACACCGCGGGCCGGGAGGCCGAGTCGGCCGCGGCCCGCGCGCTCGACGCCCGCCGGGCCACCGAGGAGGCGGGTCGCGCGGTCGACGACGCCCGGACCCGGCTCGACTCGTTCGTCGGCGACGTCTACACCCACGGTCTCGACCTCGGCCCGCTCGGGCTGCTGTCCCGGGCGACCGACCCGCAGGACCTCGTGGACCGCGCGCGGCTGACCGACGCGCTCAGCGAGGACCAGGCCGCCGTGCTGGAACAGCTGCAGCAGGCCCGGATCGCCCAGGCCAACGCGGACTCGCTCGCGCGGGCCGCGCAGGAGGAGGCCGACCGGCGGCGCGCCGCCGCCGAGGAGGCGTCGGCCGCCGCCGACGACGCGCTGGCCTCCGCCGCCGCGTCCGCCGACGAGCAACAGGGCCGCCTCGACGGCGTGCGGGCCGAGCGGGCGGGCGTCCAGGCACGTCTGGACGCGGCCGAGAACGCCGACGCCGGGCTGCGTGCCCAGCGGCAGCGGTTCGACGCCTGGCAGGCCGAGCAGGCGCGGCTGCAGGCCGAGGCCGACCGGCGTGCCCGGCAGGAGGCCCGCAGCCGGGTCGCGCGGGAGGAGGCGCCGTCGGACTCCGGGCCGGCGCCGCGCCGTACCGGGTCGTCCGCGGTCGAGATGGTGATCGACCGCGCGATGGCGCAGATCGGCACGATCTACGCCTGGGGCGGCGGCAACTCCCGCGGCCCGACCACCGGCATCCGCGACGGCGGCGTCGCCGACTCCTACGGCGACTACAACAAGGTCGGCTTCGACTGCTCCGGGCTGATGCTCTACGCGTTCGCCGGCGCCGGCATCGACCTGCCGCGCTACAGCGGGAACCAGGCGGACGCCGGCGAGCAGGTGTCGATCTCGGACATGCAGCGCGGCGACATGCTCTCCTGGGCGGAGAACGGCCGGACCCACCACATCGCGATGTACCTGGGCGACGGCAAGATGATCGAGGCGCCGTACTCCGGGGCACGGGTGAAGATCTCGCCGGTGCGCTACGACGGGCTGAACAAGGTCACCCGGCTGCTCTGAGGGCCGCGGTCCCCGCGGAACATCGGGGACGCGGTCGTCGTTGGACCGGGCGGAACCGACACAGGGAGGTCAGATCGATGACCGAGACTGCGATCCTCGCCGGCGGCTGCTTCTGGGGCGTGCAGGAACTCCTCCGCGTGCGCCCGGGCATCGTCTCCACCAGGGTCGGGTACTCCGGCGACCCGAACACCCCGAACGCGACCTACCGCAACCACGGCGACCACGCCGAGGCCGTCGAGATCGTGTTCGACCCCGAGCGGATCGGCTACCGGGAGATCCTGGAGTTCTTCTTCCAGATCCACGACCCGTCGACGAAGGACCGGCAGGGCAACGACGTCGGGCGCAGCTACCGCTCCGCGATCTACTACACGACCGAGGAGCAGAAGGCGGTCGCGCTCGACACGATCGCCGACGTGGACGCCTCGAAGCTGTGGCCGGGGCCCGCGACCACCGACGTGGTCACGGCCGGTGACTTCTGGGAGGCCGAGCCGGAGCACCAGGACTACCTGCAGAAGTACCCCTACGGCTACACCTGCCACTTCCCGCGCCCGGACTGGGTGCTGCCGAAGCGGGCGGCCAGCACGAGCTGACCCGCCACACCGCACGGGGCCGGTCCGCGACGACGTCGCGGGTCGGCCCTGGCCGTGTGCAGAGCCCGATTCGTCACTTCTGATGAGATGCGGCCGGCACCCTGGCCGCCCGGTTAACGACACCGCCGCAACCCTCGAACCTGCAGTGACGAGCGCGGTCGCCGACACCACGCTCCCTGCAGATCGGAAGCGTCGATGACCCGGCCGCAGTACCCGTCCGACCCGCACCTTCCCCCGTCCGGGGTGCGCCCGCCCATGGACCCGCGGCACCAGCCGGACCCGCGGTACCAGCCGGACCGGCGGCACCAGGCGGGACAGCGAACCGGTGCAGGGTCGTACGGCGGGACGGCCGCACCGGTGGCCGGAGGACACCCCGGCACGGGAATCGAGCCGTGGCGTCCCGGCGAGCTCGCCGCCCCCCAGCGCGCTGCGACCGGTCTCGCCATGAAGCGTCGGCATCCCGTGGCCGTCTGGCTCGGACTCCCGCTGATCACCCTCGGGATCTACAGCCTGGTCTGGTATTACAAGATCCACCGGGAGATGGCCGAGTTCGACCCCCGCCGTCAGGTCCCGGTCGCCGGCCCGATGCTCGTCCTCCTCCTTCTGGGGTGGACGGTGATCGCTCCGCTGATCTCCTTCTACAACACCGGTCGACGCATCGCCGACGCGCAGCGGTCCGCCGGTCTGGCCGTGACCTGCAACCCGGTCGTCGGGCTGCTCCTCTGCTTCGTGTTCGGGCTGCAGACGCTGTACTACCAGGCCGAGCTGAACCGCATCGTCGACGCCTACCGCGTCCCGGAGCGCACCCAGGTCGTGCTCGCCGGCTGACCCCGCCCGAGGCCGGGTGTCAGGCCCGCCCGCGGGCCTCCGCGCGGTGCCCGTTCTCGACGGACCCCCGCACGACCTGGACCTTGTCGCCGATCTGCAGGGTGTCGAAGAACCGCTTCGCGTCGGCCCGCTGCAGCTTCACGCAGCCGGCCGACTCGCGGGACAGGTCACCGCCGTGGAAGGCGACGCCGCCGTCGGCGAAGAACACCGAGTACGGCATCCGCGCGGGCCGGCCGTCGGGGCCCGGGTACTCGCCGCTGCGGTGGTCGGCCTCCTTGCGGTAGACGCGGAAGGAGTGCCCGACCGGGGTCTCCTTGCCGGCCTCTCCCGTCGTGACCCGGAACGGGCCCCGCTCGACCGTCCCGCCGGACACGAGCCACGCCTGCCGCGTCTCGAGATCGACGCACGCCCGCACCGACGCCGAGCAGGGCGTTCCCGGCGCCGCGGGCTCCGCGTGCGCGGCCGCAGCGACCCGGCTCTGCTCGGGATCGGCCGTCGCGACCGCCGTGCCGCCGAGCCCGACACCGGTCACCAGGACCAGGCCGGTCACCACCGCCGCCCGGCGTCGCCGCCGCTCACGGTCACCCATCGCGCACCGTCCCTCCGCCGTCGCGTCCACCCCTCACCCGGACGGGTGGTGTCGCGGACCGACCTCCGGTGGACGCCCCCGGTGCGGCGGCGGTTGCCGCGGAACCCGGTCCCGCGACGAGAGGGAGGCCAGGGGCGGCGAGCGGGCGGCCCGGAGCGACGACGGTGCGCCGACCTGCGTCCTGACCCGGTGTGACGTGCGCCGGTCGTGGACCGCGTCACGCGTGATCCTCGTCGCGAGACGATGTCTCGAAGCAATAACGGGGGTACTTCTCGGTGATCGGGTCCTCACCGGCGGTCGTGGGACCCGACGACCTGATCTCGAGGAGGAACGATGCGCACAGCCGACGGCCCGGGACGCACCGGCCCACGGCCCGCCCCGGGCAGCGCCGACCGGATGCGCCGCTCGGCGGCCCGCTGGGAGGACGTGCTGGCGGTCGGGCTCGGCCTGCTCGTCGCCGTCGGCCTGCTCGTCGCCTGGATGGCGGGGACCTCCGCGCACGGCACCGTCGTCGAGCGTGGCGCCACCGAGTCAGCGGAACGCACCGCGGTGCCGGCGCAGGTCACCGACCGGACGACCGCGGTGAGCGACATGCAGACCGGTCAGCAGGCCGTCACCGTCGGCTGGACCGCTCCCGACGGAGCGGCGCGCAGCGGGGAGACCTCGGTCCCCGGGCTCTACCAGGTGGGGGACCGGATCACGGTCTGGGTGGGGCCCGACGGTGAGCTGACGCCGCCGCCGTCGACCCCCTCGGATGCCGTGACGGTCGGCGTGGCGGCCGCGTTCATGACGCTCGTCGCCTGGGGCGTGGTGCTGGCGGGTGCGGGCCATCTCGGCTTCCGCTGGACCGCGCGCCGGTTCGCGCACGCGTGGCAGGTCGACTGGGCCGACCACGAGCCGCACTGGTCGGGCCGCCGCCGCGCCTGACCCTCCCCGGCGCTCAGCCCCCGGTGGCCCGGCGTGCCCAGGACACCAGCTCCGGCACGGTCGTGCCGGGCTCGCGGGCCCAGCCGAAGTGCGGGCGCCTGCCGCCGGCCGGGAGCCGGCGGCGCGTGACGTCGGCGGAGCGGAACATCCCGATCAGCGCCTCCGCCGACGCGGGCGGGGCGAGCCGGTCGCCCTCGAAGGTCACTCCCAGGACGGGCAGGTGGACGGCCGCGATCGACGGTCCGTGGTCGACCCGCGGGGTCCCGAACGCCAGCCGCCCCGTCCGGGCCCACCGGCCCCAGTCGGCCATCTGGCCGCGCGCCTCACGCCCGGCGAAGCCGACCCGGTCGCCGGGGAAGTGCCCCAGCAACCGCGACGTGGCGACGGCCGCCTGGGTCCGCAGCAGGTGCACCGGCCCCCACGCCCGCCAGTGCACGCTGCCCGACGCGACGAGCGCGAGGCCCTCGACCCGGTCCGGGTGCCGGGCGGCGTACGCGGCCGCCAGGTGCCCGCCGAGGCTGTGCCCGACGAGCAGTACCGGCGCGCCGGGCAGCTGCTCCCGCACCGTGTCGACGGCGGCGGAGAGGTCGCCGACGAGGTCGTCGTAGCCGTGGTCGTTCCGGCGTGACGGCGGGGGAGCGGGCCGGGCCTGGTGCCCGCGCAGCTCGGTGACCGCGGCGGACGTCCCGGCCTCCGCAGCGCGGTGAGCAGCGGCGTGTAGAACGACGCCCGCATCCCCATTGCCGGCACGACCAGCAGGACGGGCGCCGCCGGGTCGTCGGCGGCGTGCACGGTCAGCTCGAGCGGCGCCGGTGTGGGCAGCGCCAGGGTCGTGACGGTCACGCCCGTGATGATCCCCGGCGGCCCGGCCGGATCAGGCCGGGGCCCCGGCGACGGCGCGCAGGCCACCGTCGAACACGGCCATCGCCTCGTCGACCAGCTCGGTGAGCTCGGGCCCGCGCGGATCGGGGCCGTGGTCGCCGAGCCAGTGCTGCACCGCCACCCGCAGCCCGGTGACGGCCGCGGCCGCGGCGAGCGTCGGGAACAGGTCCCGGGCCGGGTCGGTCCCGGTCCGGGTGACGACGGCGGCGGCGAGCGCCTGCTCCTGCGCCGCGAACGCCGCCATGTGGTGCGCCACGACGGTCGGGTACTCGCGCAGCGCCCGCATCTGCCGGACCCGGCCGAGATAGCCGGGATCGGTGACGACGGCGCGCAGCGCGTGCCGGAGCGCCACGACGACCGGCTCGTCGTCGGGCCGGGTGGTGAACGCGGCCACCAGGGTGTCGGCGGTCGCCGCGTTCCCCGCGACGATCGCCTCCTCCTTCGAGGTGAAGTAGTTGAAGAAGGTGCGCGGGGCGACGTCGGCGGCGTCGGCGATCTGCTCGACGGTCACCTGGTCGAGACCGCGTTCGCTGCACAGCTGCAACGCCGCGGCGGCCAGCGCCGCCCGGGTCGCGGCCTTCTTCCGTTCCCGGCGCCCGGGCGGCGCCTGCTGCTCAGACACGGTCGGCCCGCGCGTTCTCCCGTGCCGGCCGGTCGATCACCGAGACGACCTCGGGCCGGACCGGCCCGGCCGAGGGGGCCAGGTCGACGTCGAACCGCAGGCCGGTCGCGGGGACGGTCAGCCGGTGCGCGGCGGGGCGGCCGTCCCACCGGTAGACCGTGGAGACGGTGCCGGTCGCGACGCAGACGCGGTACCGGCCGTCGTCGTCGGCGCGGGTGCGGCCGACCTCGGTCCCGTTGCGGTCGAGGACGGTGAGGACCGCCCCCGGTGCGGGGACCCCGTCGGCGCGGACGACGCCGTGCAGCACCGGGCCGGGCGCCGCGCCGTGCGTGTCGTCGCGGCGGACCGCCGGTGCCGCGGCTGTGCCCTCGGCCGGGGTCTCCGGCTCCAGGTCGATGGTGTCGCGCAGCGGCTGCTCGCGCAGGAACAGGATCGCGATCAGCGCGAGCAGACCCAGCGGCGCGGCGACCAGGAAGATCTCCGCGATCGCGTGGCCGTAGGAGTCCATGACGATCGAGCGGACCGGCTCGGGCAGCTCCGCGATGTTCGGGACCTGACCGCCCTGCGTGGCCCCGCCGCCGTCGACACCGGCTGCGGCGAGCCCCGACGACGTCCGTGTCGCGACCACCGAGGCGAGCAGCGCGCCGAGACCGGCGACGCCCGCCGAGCCACCGAGGGACCGGAAGAAGGTCACCGTCGAGCTGGCGGCGCCCATGTTCCGCAGCGCCACGGTGTTCTGCACGGCCAGCACGAGGTTCTGCTGGGTCATGCCGACGCCGAGGCCGACCAGCAGCATGGCGAGCCCGACCTGCCAGTAGGGCACGGTCGAGGAGATGACCGTGGCGCCGAGGGTGAGGCCGGCGGTGAGGAACACGCCGCCCATCACGAGGTAGCGCTTCCAGCGCCCGTAGCGGCTGATCAGCTGTCCCGCGACGTTCGAGGCCAGGAACATGCCGACGATCATCGGCAGGGTGAGCACGCCGGCCTCGGTCGCCGTGGCGCCCCGGGCGAGCTGGAAGTACTGCGACAGGAAGATCGTCGAGCCGAACATCGCGACGCCGACGAAGAGGCTGGCGACGGTGGCGAGCACGAACGTCCGGTCCCGGAACAGGAACGGCGGGACGACCGGGTCCTTGGCGCGGCGCTCGACGAGGACCGCCAGCGCCAGCAGCACCACACCGCCGCCGACCAGGCCGAACGACAGCGGCGACGACCACTCGAACTGCTTGCCGCCGAGCGAGGTCCACAGCAGCATCGCGGAGACGCCCGCCGCGATGAGCAGGGCGCCGACGTAGTCGATCGAGACGTCGTCGCGGCGCTCGGTCGGGACGTTCAGCGTGCGCTGCAGCACGACCAGCGAGATCGCGGCCAGCGGGACGCCCACGAAGAAGCACCAGCGCCAGCCGAGCGGGGAGTCGACGATGACGCCGCCGAGCAGCGGGCCGCCGACCACCGCGAGCGACATGATCGCCGACAGGTAGCCCATGTACCGGCCGCGCTCGCGCGGGGTGATGATCGCCGCGATGACGACCTGGGTCAGCGCCTGCAGCCCGCCCATGCCCAGGCCCTGGAGCACCCGGAAGCCGATGAGCTGCGAGGTCTCGGTGGCCAGGCCGCACAGCAGCGAGCCGATCAGGAAGATCCCGATCGCGGCCTGGACGAGCAGCTTCTTGGAGTAGAGGTCGGCGAGCTTGCCCCAGATCGGGGTGGACGCCGTCATCGCGAGGAGCGAGGCCGAGACGACCCAGGTGTACTCGGCCTGGGTACCACCCAGGTCGCCGAGGATCCGCGGCAGCGCGTTGGACACGATCGTGCTGGAGAGCACGCCCACGAACAGGGCCATGAGCAGACCGCTGAGCGGGAGCAGCACGGCGCGGCGGTGGGCGGCGGCCTCCTCCGGAGAGCGAGTAGTTGACGTCACGCAACTATCGTACGCGGCGAACGTGCACGATGCGCAAGTTTGCCGAGAGTGCGACGGCGCACATCACGCACACATCGGTCGCGCGCCCCGCCCGTGCGGGGTCAGCGGCCGTCCGGGAGGTCGACGGTCACCGTGGTCCCGCTGCCCGGGGCGCTGCGGACGGTGACCTCCCCACCGGCGTCGCGGGCGGCGTCGCGCACGAGCAGCAGGCCGATGTGCCCCGGCTCGGGGCCACGGCCCGGGTCGAACCCGGTGCCGTCGTCGGTGACGGTGAGCCGGGCCCGGCCACCCCCGACCGCGAGGTCCACCCCCACGGCCGACGCCGCGGCGTGCGCGCGGACGTTGCGCAGCAGCTCGCCGGCGATCCGGTGCAGCAGGACCGCGGTGGCGTCCGGGAGGCCCGCCGCGCCGGGGACGGCGACGCTCGCGCGGGGCTCCCCGCCGGCGGCCAGCCGGTGCAGCGCGTCCGGGAGACCCGCCGCGTCGACGTCGGCGGGGAGCAGGTCGTCGAGAACCGAGCGGATCCGGAGCACGCCGTCGCCGACGGTCTCCCGTGCCCGGCTCACCAGCTCCGGCCGGGCCGGGGCGAGATCCAGCATCAGCCCGGCCGAGGCCAGGCCGGGGAGGACGTCGTCGTGCAGGCGGCGGGCCAGGTCGCGGCGTGCGAGCTCCCCGGCGGCGAGCCCGTAGCGGGCCGCGTCCCGGCGTTCGATCCGTTCCCGCTCCCGGCGCCGCGCCAGCGCGACCGACAGCGGCAGCACCGCGAGTGCGACGGCCAGCAGCCCGCCCACCACGGGTGGCACCAGCAGGCCCACGGCGCGAGCCGTCGAGCCCTCGACGTCGACCGGGACGTAGACCTCCACCCGGGCCGGCCGACCCGCCGCGTCGGTGAACCCCAGGAACACCTCGCGCAGCCCGCCGCCCTGTTCGAAGCGGTGCTCGGGGTCGTCGGGCACCGCGAGGACGACGGCAGCGCCACCGTCGAGCCGGGCGGCCAGGTCGGGATCGAACCGCCGGGTGAACCCCTCCAGCCGCGGCTCGTCGGAGAACACCACCCGCGCCGACGGGCCCTCCACCAGCCAGATCTTCACCCGGCTCACCATGCCGACCGTCCGGAACGGGGCGAGGTCCGCCAGCAGCCGGTCCCGCGCCGCCGGGCCGGCGGCGGCCAGGTCGCGGTCCGCCAGCGGCACGACGACGGCCGCGGCGACCCGGCGTGAGACCTGCTCCGCCCGTCGCTCCGCCTCGTCGTGGGCCAGCCACCAGACCCCGGCGGTGACGAGCGCGCACACCAGGGCCGCCGCCGCGACGGTGCCCAGGACGTGCCCGAGCAACGCCCGCCGGACCGGGTGCGGGCCGGTCCGGCTCATCGGCCGCCGGCCAGGGGCTCGCCCTCCGGATCGAGCGCGACCAGGCCGAGACGTTCGGCCGTGACCACCGCCTCCAGCTGCGAGCGGGCGTCGAGCTTGCCGAGCAGCGCCCGGACGTGGTCGCGCACCGTGTGCACGGACAGTGCGAGCTCGTGGGCGATGCGGGTCGCGTCGCGGCCGCGGGCCAGCGACCCGAGGACGTCACGCTCGCGCGGGGTCAGGTGCGGGAGCTCGAGGACGGCCGTCCCGTGCACGGTCCCGCCGGCCGCGACGGTGCGGACCGCGGCGACGATGCCGGCCAGTGGCGTCTCCTTGCCCAGGAAGCCCGCGGCCCCCGCCGCGCGCGCCCGGCGGGCGGGCTCGGGGCGCGGGTGCGCGGTGAGGACGAGTGTCCGGGCACCCGCCGCGTGCGCGGCCGGGAGCAGGCTGAGACCGCCACCGGGGAGGCGGACGTCGAGCACGACGACGTCGCAGCCGTCGAGCAGGGCGTGCGCCGCGTCGACCGTGTGCGCCACACCGGTGACGCCGATCCCGGGTTCGGCCCCCAGGCCGAGGACGAGCAGGTCGGTGAAGGACCGGTGGTCGTCGACCAGCAGCACCCGCAGCACGGCCACGCACCCCCTCAATTCTCGGGAGATCCCCCCACCGTCGACCGAGGTTAGCCTGCCCTCGCCCGGAACGGGAGTGATCGGACACCCGACGCGTTCCGGACACCCCGCCATGAGAATCCGGAGGACTCCGACGTGATCCGATCCCCGAAGCGCGGCCTGGCGGCGGGCGCGCTGCTCGCCGTCTCGCTGCTGGTCACCGCGTGCGGTGGCGGCGCCCCCGCTCCGGCCGAGCCGGCGGCGAGCCCGGCCGCCGAGGGGCCACGCACCCTGACCCTCTACTCCGGACGGGACGAGGAGCTGATCGCCCCGCTGATCCAGCAGTTCCAGCAGCAGAGCGGGATCACCGTCGACACCCGCTACGGCTCCACCACCGAGCTGGCCGCGCAGATCCAGGAGGAGGGCGACGGCACCCCGGCGCAGGTCTACCTGTCCCAGGACGCGGGTGCCCTCGGCGTCCTCGCCGGGGCCGGGCGGTTCGCGCCGCTGCCCGCCGACGTCGCCGGTGCAGTGCCCGCCGGGTTCACCTCCACCGACGGGACGTGGGTCGGGCTGACCGGCCGGGCCCGCGTCGTCGCCTACGACAGCCAGGACGTCCCCGAGGCGGAGGCACCGGGTGACGTGCGGGAGCTGACCGACCCGAAGTGGCGTGGGCGGGTCGGGTACGCGCCGACCAACGCGTCGTTCCAGGCGTTCGTCACGGCCATGCGGGTCACCGACGGCGAGGAGGCCACCCGGCAGTGGCTGACCGCGCTGGCGGCGAACGAGCCACAGGTCTTCGAGCGCAACGGTGCCGTGCTGGAGGCGGTGGAGGCGGGCACCGTCGACGCCGGCCTGATCAACCACTACTACTGGACCAGCGCGGAGACCCCGATGCAGCGCGCGAAGCTCCGGTTCGGGGATCCGGGCACCGCGAGCGCGCTGGTCAACGTCACCGGCGCCGGCATCCTCACCGGGGCGGCGCAGTCCGCGGAGGCACAGGAGCTCGTCCGGTTCCTGGTCTCCGAGCCCGCGCAGCGGTACTTCGCCGAGGAGACCACCGAGTACCCGCTGGTCGCGGGCGTGCCGGGACCCCAGGGCGTGCCGGCGCTCGCCGAGCTCGCGGGTCCCGAGCTCGACCTGTCCGATCTCGCCTCGCTCGACGAGACCACCCGGATGATGACCGAGGCCGGGCTGCTCTGAGCGCACCCGCCGCCGTCCGCCCGGCCGGGGCCCCGGAGCACACCGCTCCGGGCGTCCCGGCCGCGCGGCGCTCCCGGACCCCGCGGACGCTGTCGGCCGCCGGGGCGTCCGTCGCCGCACTCGCCGCGCTGCCGCTCGTCTGGCTGGTGGTCCGCGTCGGGGAGGCCGCACCCGAGCGGGTCCGGTCGCTGCTCGTCCGCGAGCGCACCCTCCAGCTCGCGGTGAACTCCGGTGTCCTCGTGCTCGGCGTGTCCGCCGGCTGCCTCGTCCTCGGCCTCGGGACGGCGGCGCTGCTGGTCCGCCTCCGGCTGCCCTGGCCGCGGCTGTGGTGGGTGCTCGCCGCGCTGCCGCTGGCCGTGCCGTCCTACCTGCTCGCGTTCGCCGTGCTCGCCGTGCGGCCGGCGGCGAGCGGGCTGGTTCCGCTCACCCTGGTGCTGGTGGCCGCCTGCACCCCGTACGTGACGCTGCCCGCGGCCGCCGCGCTGCGGGCCGCCGACACCGGCCCCGAGGACGTCGCACGCACCCTCGGCCGGGGCCCGGTCGCCGCGTTCTGCGCGGTGACGCTGCCGCAGGCGCTGCCTGCGGCACTCGCCGGGACACTGCTCGCCGCGCTGTACACGCTGTCGGACTTCGGGGCGCCCGCACTGCTGCGCTACGAGTCCTTCACCTGGGCGGTCCGCGCCGCCTACGAGGGCACGATCGACCGCACCGGCGCCGCGGTGACCGCCCTGGTGCTGGCGGTGCTGACGCTGCTGCTGGTCGCCGCCGAGCGCGCGGCCCGGCGCCGGTTCACCCGGGCCCCCGCGACGACGGCGACCCACCGGATCCCCCCGCACCGTCCCGGTGCCGCCGTGCGGGCGCTCTGCGTGGCCGGGCTCGGCACGGTCGCCGCGCTGACCCTGCTGGCGCCACCGGCGGTGCTGGTGGGGCGGATCGTCGCGGCGGGTGGTGTCGGTGCCGACCTGCCCCGGCTGCTGACGGCGGCGGGCTGGACGCTGCTGCTGTCCGGCGCCGCTGCGGTGCTCGCGGTGCTCCTGGCCCTGCCGGTCGGGGTGCTGGCCGCGCGCCACCGCTCGCGCGTCGTGGCCGCCGTGGAGTCGGTGGCCTACCTGGGGCAGGGGCTGCCGGGCGTCGTCGTCGGGCTGTCGCTGGTGTTCCTGTCGCTGGCCGTCGTGCCCGGGCTCTACCAGACGGCGCCGGTGCTGGTGTTCGGCTACGCCCTGCTGTTCCTGCCGAAGGCGCTGGGGGCGGTGCGGTCGTCGGTGGAGCGGGTGCCGGTGGAGGTCGAGGAGGTGGCCCGCACGCTGGGGCGCAGCGCGTCCGGCACGTGGTGGACGGTGACGGCGCGCCAGGCGTGGCCGGGGGTCGCCGCGGGCGGGCTGCTGGTGACGGTGACGGCGATGAAGGAGCTGCCCGCGACGCTGATGCTGCGCCCGACCGGGGTGGACACGCTGGCGACCGAGCTGTGGGCGCAGACCGCCCGCGGTGCCTACGGGGCGGCCGCCCCCGCGGCGCTGGCCCTGCTGCTGCTGGCGTGCGTGCCCGCGGCACTGCTGGTCCGGGGGGACCGGGCATGACAGCGGGGGTGACAGCGGGGACGACGCTGTCGGTGCGGGGGATCGTCGCGGGGTACGGCGGCGCGCCCGTCCTGCACGGGGTCGACCTCGACGCCGGTCCCGGCGAGCTGGTGTCGGTGCTCGGGGCGAGTGGCAGCGGGAAGACCACCCTGTTGCGGGTGGTCGCGGGGCTGCACCGGCCGGACGCCGGGACCGTCGGCCTCCTCGGGACCGACGTCACGGGCACGCCCGCCGAGCGGCGCCGGGTCGGCCTCGTCCCGCAGGACGGCGCCCTGTTCTCCCACCTCGACGTGGCCGGCAACGTCGGGTTCGGGCTGCGGGCCGGTGGCCCCGGGCGGTGGCGGCAGGTGGCCGCGGTGCGTGCGGTGCGGCGCCGCCGGGTCGGTGACCTGCTGGAGCTGGTCGGGCTGGCGGACAAGGGGGCCCGGATGCCGCACGAGCTCTCCGGCGGGGAGCGGCGGCGCGTCGCGCTGGCCCGCGCGCTCGCACCGGAGCCGGCGGTCGTCCTGCTCGACGAACCGTTCTCCGCGCTCGACGCCGGCCTCCGCGACCAGGTCAGGGCCGACGCCGTCGCGGCGCTGCGTGCGGCGGGGAGCACTGCCGTCCTGATCACCCACGACCACCGCGAGGCGCTCTCGGTGAGCGACCGGGTCGCCGTCCTCGACGGCGGCGTGCTGGTCCAGACCGCGAGCCCCCGCGAGCTCTACACCGCCCCGGCGACCGCGCGGGTCGCCGGGTTCGTCGGCGAGGCGTCCCTGCTCCCGGCCCACCGCACCGGCGGCGTCGCGACGACGGTCCTGGGCCGCGCGCCGATCCGTCCCGGAACGGCGCCGGACCTGGACGGCCCGGACGGCGCGGTCGTCGTGGTGCTCCGCCCGGAGCAGGTGCTCATCGACGGGCCGACCGCGCCGGGGACACCGGCCGTGGTGGAGCGCACCGAGTTCGGCGGGGAGGCACTGCTGGTCTCGGCACGTCCGGACGGACCGGCAGGACCGCCGGTGCGGGTACGGACGGCCCCGGGGGAGCGGTGGGCACCCGGCGACCGGTGCCGGCTGCGGATCGACGGCGCGGTGCACGCCGTCCCGCCGGCGGCGACCGAGGGGTGACCCCGGGTGCCGCCCGGAGCGGTCAGGCCGTGGCGTCCTCGGTCCGGTTCGCCGCGAGCCGCGCGAGCCGCTTCTCGGTCGGCCACCGGACGTCGTGCGCCCAGCCGAGCCGCTCGAACAGCCGGATCGTCCCGGCGGAGATGTCGATCTCGCCGCGGCCGGCGCCGTGCCGCGCCGACGTCGGGTCCGCGTGGTGCATGTTGTGCCACGACTCGCCCATGCTCGGGATGGCGAGCAGCCAGACGTTGGTCGACCTGTCCCGGGCCCGGTAGGGGCGCTCGCCGATCATGTGGCAGATCGAGTTCGTCGACCAGGCCACGTGGTGCGAGACCGCGACGCGCACCAGCCCGGCCCAGAAGAACGCGGTGAACGCGCCCCACCAGGACCAGGTCACCAGGCCGCCGACCACACCCGGGCCGAACACGGACAGGATCGTGAGCAGGGTGAAGCCGCGGTGCACGCGGTCGATGTCGGGGTCGGCCAGCAGGTCCGGGGTGAACCGGCGCTGGTCGGTCAGCGAGCGGTCGAAGATCCACCCCATGTGGGCGTGCCAGAACCCGCGGACCAGCGCGGAGGGGGAGGTGCCGTACCGCCACGGCGAGTGCGGGTCGCCCTCGGCGTCGGCGTAGGCGTGGTGCCTGCGGTGGTCGGCGACCCAGTGCCGGACCGGTCCCTGCACCGAGAGGCTGCCGGCGACCGCCAGCGCGATCCGCAGCGCCCGGGTCGCCTTGAACGAGCCGTGCGTGAAGTAGCGGTGGAAACCGACCGTCACGCCGAGCATCGACACGACGTACATGCCGATCGCGAGCCCGGCGTCCAGCCAGGTCAGGCCCCATCCCCAGGCGAGCGGGACGGCGGCGACGAGCGCGATCGCCGGGACGATCGCGAAGGCGTAGACGAACAGCTGGGGGACGGGATGGCGGAGACGGTCGGAGAGGTCGCGCGGGGCGACGGGCCGGGGGGCGGTCACGACGTCCGATCATTCCGGGCCGCACCACCGCGGACAGTGGGGAGAACCCCCGTCCCCGGGACGTCGCGACGAGGGTGTCACCCGGCCGGATCCCTGCGTGCGTCCGTGCGGTGCACAGGGTTCACTCACCCCTACGACGACGGAAGGAGCCACCCGTGGCCGACCTGATCAGCCACCCCGCCCCCGGCGACCGGCGTGCCCGGCTGCGCGCCCTGCTCGACGAGGGCGGGCCCGTGCTCGCCCCGGGCGCCTACGACGCGCTGTCCGCCCGGCTCGTCGAGCAGGCGGGTTTCGACGCGGTCTACATGACCGGCTTCGGAACGACGGCGGGCCTGCTCGGCCGTCCGGACGTCGGGCTGCTGGGCGGGGCCGAGATGGCCGCGCACGCGGCCCGGCTGGCCGACGCCGTCGACCTGCCGCTGATCGCCGACGCCGACACCGGCTACGGCAACGCGATCAACGTCATCCGGACGGTCCGTGACTACGAGCGGGCCGGGGTGGCCGCACTGCACCTCGAGGACCAGGTGATGCCGAAGCGGTGCGGGCACCTCGCCGGCAAGCAGGTGGTCCCGGCCGGGGAGATGGCGGCCAAGATCCGGGCCGCGGCCGACGCCCGCACCGATCCGGACCTGCTGATCATCGCCCGGACCGACGCCGCCGCCGTCGACGGACTCGACGCGGCGATCGACCGGGCGCGCCGGTTCGCCGACGCCGGTGCCGACCTGCTGTTCGTGGAGGCGCCGACGTCGGAGGCCGACATCGAGACGGTCGCCACAGCGCTGCAGGGGCACAGGCTGGTGTTCAACTGGGCCGAGGGCGGACGGACCCCGCCGCTCTCCCGCGACCGGCTCGCCGAGCTCGGTTTCGCCCTGGTGCTGTTCCCCGTCGGCACGTTGCTGGCGGCGACCGCGGGCATGACCGAGCTGCTCGCGCGCCTGAAGGCGGACGGGACCCCGGCCGGGATGCTCGACCGGCTCGGCGGGCTGGACGCGTTCGCCGAGCTCGCCGGCATCGGCGAGATCCGCGATCTGGAGCAGACCTACCGGGCCGGCGACGGGGGCTGACCCGTACCCCGGCAGGCGGGAGTCCGAACACGGACCGTTCCGGAAATCGGGACCGGTTGCGTCCCGGCGGGTGGCACCGGACGCCACGAGTGGCACCCGGGGTGTGTCATCACCCACACTCGGACGGTCCGGCACGCCGGTCCGCCGACCTTCCCGAGGCGGCCCTGCGGCAGGACGTGTCCAGTCCCGGCCCTGGCGGTGAACCCATGCCTCAGAACACTCCCCGACTACGAATATGCGAGCGGTGCTGGTCGACCGTGGCGGAAGGATCCGTGTGCCGGATCTTCCGCCACGCCGACCCCGCCGCACCCACCGAGATGCCGACCTTCAGCTACCGGCACCTCGACGGTGACCCCGAGTGCACCGGCGCCCAGCAGCTCGACCTCGGGACGGGGGAGGTCGCGTGAACGGTCCCGCCCGACGGCGCCGGCTGCCGCTGCCGGCGCCGGTCCCGCCGCCCCCGCTCCCGCCGCCGGCCCCGCCGCACGTCGAGCACCTGCGCGAGAACCTGCGACGTGTCCTGGCCGGCCTGCAGTGGCCCGCCTGTCGCTGGCAGGTCATCGCCGAGGCCGAGGCCTGGGGGGTCAGCGGAGTGCTGCGCAACCAGCTCGCACCGCTTCCCGACGGGCGCTACCCGTCGCTCGAGTCGATCCTCGAGATGCTGGCCGCGGTGGCGCGCGGCCGTCTCCGGACCGGGCCCCCGCCCGGGCCGGGTGCCGAGCACCGGCACCGCGGCGACCACGGCGTCGCGCACGTCGTCGCGCACCGGCGGATCGCACCGCGGCCCGCCCGTCGTGCCGCGCTCCGGCCGCACGCCCGCCTGACCCCTGTCCGGCCGACTGCCGCGCGGTGCGTCCCGGCCCCGTGCGCGGTCTGCGGCCTCTCACGACGGTGGCCGGGGCCGGCGGTCCCGAGCGCGCCGACCCCGACCGGGGTACCACCCGCCCGCTCCCCAGCGGCGGGTGGCGGGTCCGTCGTCGGCCGGTGCGACCGACCCGACGAGAGTGCGCCCCGTGCTCCGGTGCTCGTCAGGGCCGAAAGTCCTCCCGGCACCGGTTCCGAAGACCGGTGATGTGTATCACACTCGTTCCGGTGGGTCGCGGCCGGCCCGTCGTGCGGACGACCGGACCGGACCGGTCGTCCGCACGCGGGTGTGGACGCTCCGGCGCCGGGTAGGTCCCCCCGGCGGGCCGTCCGTGCCCGCGACGACGGCGAGGGAGGACGACGTGCAGGTGGATCCGGGGATCGGGCTGGCGGTCGAGACGGCGGCACCCGGGGTGCGGCTGGTCCGGGTCAGCGGACGGCTGGACGGCCCGGGTGTCGCCGCGCTCGGGCGTCTCCTCGACGCCCAGCGCGCGTGCGGCCGGGTCCCGGCGCACCTGGTGGTGGACGTGACCGGGGTGACCGAGTTCGACGGCACCGCGGTCGAGACGCTCGGCTCGCTCGTCGGCCGCACCCGCGGCGGGGCCGTGCACACCCACCTCGCCGGGTGCGGCGGCCGGGCCGAGTTGCTCCCGCTCCCGGCCCGCAGGGTCCTGCTGCGGTGCAGCGCGTACCCGTCCGCGGAGGTCGCGGTCCGCGAGCTCGCGGGGTCCCGCGAACCCGGCGGGACCGCCGGCGTCCCCGCGCCGCGGCGCGCGGACACCCACCGGGTCGACGGGCCGGGCTCCGGCGCCCCGGCCGCCCGGGACCGGGCGGTGGCGACGGGCGGGTGACCCGCCCGCCCTCCTACACGAGGCGGGCGATCGTGGCGCCGACCCGGCGCAGCAGCCGGGCGGCGTCGGTCATCGCCTCCGACCGGTCGGAGGCGAGGTCGACGAGGGCGTGCGCGGCACGGAACCCGGCCGCGCGCACGGCCGCCGGATCGAGCGCGACCTCCCCGGCGACGGCGACGACCGGGACCCCGGCCGCCCGTGCCGCGGCGGCGACACCGGCCGGTGCCTTGCCGTGCAGGGTCTGGCCGTCGAGCCGGCCCTCGCCGGTGACGACGAGCCCGGCGCCGCCGAGCGCGTCGTGGAAGCCGGTCAGGTCCAGCACGGTGCCGAGGCCGGGTCGCAGCGTGGCGCCGCACAGCGCGGTCAGACCGAGCCCGGCCCCGCCCGCGGCGCCCGCGCCGGTGCCGCCCGCGAGTGCCGCCGGGTCGCGGCCTGCCGCGAGTGCTGCCGGGTCGCGGCCTGCCGCTCCGGCGACGACGCGCGCCCACCGGGAGAGCGCCGCGTCGAGCGCGGTGACCTGCGCCGGGTCGGCGCCCTTCTGCGGGCCGTAGACCGCGGCGGCGCCGTCCGGCCCGAGCAGCGGGTTGTCGACGTCCGCGGCGAGGACGATCCGGGTGCCGCGCAGCCGCGGGTGCAGCCCGGTGAGGTCGATCCGGTCGGCCCGCGCGAGCGCGGCGCCGCCCGGCGGGAGGTCCCGGCCGTCGCCGTCCAGGACGCGCGCACCGAGCCCCCGCAGGATCCCGGCGCCACCGTCGGTCGTCGCGCTGCCGCCGAGCCCGACGACCAGCTCCGTCGCCCCCGCACCGAGGGCGTGCGCGAGCACCGTGCCGAGCCCCTCGGTCCCCGCCCCGAGCGGGTCCGGGACGCCGCCGGGCAGCACCGCGAGCCCCGAGGTGGCGGCCAGCTCGACGAGCGCCACCGCACCGCGACGGGCGTAGGTCGCGGTGAGCGGGACCCCGGTGGGGCCGGTCGAGGGCACCGTGACCGGTGTCCAGCCCGCGGCCAGCGCCGCGGCCACGGTGCCCTCACCGCCGTCGGCGACCGGGCAGCGCCGGACCTCCCGGTCCGGCGCCACCCCGGCGATGCCGTCGGCGAGTGCGGCGGCGACCCCGGCCGCGTCGAGCGAGCCCTTGAACTTGTCCGGTGCCAGCAGGATCGCGCTCACCGGCGGTGGCCGACGGCGGTCGGCGCGTCCTCCGGTGTGTGCGCGAGGTCCTCGAACTCGGTCACCGCGTCGATCTCGGCGGTGCCCATCGCGATGTTCGTGACCCGCTCCAGGACGACCTCGACGACCACCGGCACCTTGTGCTCGCGGGCCAGCTGCGACGCCCGGTGCAGGGTGGGCTCCAGCAGCTCCGGGTCGGCGACCCGGAGCGCGACGCAGCCGAGCCCCTCGGCGACCCGGACGTGGTCGACGCCGTAGCCCTTCGGCAGCGCGCTCTCGGGATCGGCGTTGATGTTGTCGAAGCCGAGCTGCACCTCGAAGTCCATGTCGAACGCCCGCTGCGCCTGCCGGATCAGCCCCAGGTAGGAGTTGTTGACCACGACGTGGACGTAGGGGACGCCGAACTGGGCGCCGACCGCCAGCTCCTCGAGCATGAACTGGAAGTCGTAGTCGCCGGACAGCGCGACCACCGGCGTCGACGGGTCGGCGACGGCGGCACCGATCGCGGCCGGGATCGTCCAGCCCAGCGGGCCGGCCTGGCCGCAGTTGACCCAGTGCCGCGGGCGGTAGACGTGCAGGAACTGGGCGGCGGCGATCTGCGAGAGCCCGATCGTCGTGACGTAGCGGGTCTCCGGGCCGAACACCCGGTTCATCTCCTCGTACACCCGCTGCGGCTTGATCGGGATCTCGGTGAAGTGGGTGCGCCGCAGCAGGGTCGCCCGCCGCTCCCGGCACTGTGCCGCCCACTCCGAGCGGTCGGGCAGCGTGCCCGCGTCGCGCCGGCGGCGGGCCTCGTCGAGCAGCACCCGCAGCGCGGCGCCGGCGTCGGAGACGACGCCGTAGTCGGGGGCGAACACCCGTCCGATCTGGGTCGGCTCGATGTCGACGTGCACGAACCGGCGCCCGCGCCGGTAGGTGTCGAGCCCGCCGGTGTGCCGGTTCGCCCACCGGTTGCCGATGCCGAGCACGACGTCGGACTCCAGGAACGTGGCGTTGCCGTAGCGGTGCGCGGTCTGCAGCCCGACCATGCCGGCCGCCAGCGGGTGGTCGTCGGGGATCGTGCCCCAGCCCATCAGCGTCGGCACCACCGGCACGCCGAGCACCTCGGCCAGCTCGACGAGCTCGGCGCTCGCGTCGGCGTTGACGATCCCGCCGCCCGCGACGATCACCGGCCGCTCCCCGGAGCAGAGCAGGTCCAGCATCCTCGACGCCTGCGCCGGGGTGGCAGCGGGCCGGTGCACCGGCAGCGGCGTGTAGGTGTCCGGGTCGAACTCGATCTCGGTCTGCTGCACGTCGACCGGCAGGTCGATCAGGACCGGGCCGGGCCGCCCGGACCGCATCAGGTGGAACGCCTGCGCGAACGCGCCCGGCACCTGCGCGGCCTCCAGCACCGTCATCGCCATCTTCGTGACCGGGGCGGCGATGGCCGTGATGTCGACGGCCTGGAAGTCCTCCTTGTGCAGCCGCGCGACCGGCGCCTGCCCGGTGATCGCCAGGATCGGGATCGAGTCGGCGGCCGCCGAGTACAGGCCGGTGATCATGTCGGTGCCCGCGGGGCCGGACGTCCCGATGCAGACGCCGATGTTCCCCGGGCCCGACCGCGTGTAGCCCTCGGCCATGTGCGCGGCGCCCTCGACGTGCCGGGCCAGCACATGGCCGATCCCGCCCGCGCGGTCGCCGAGCTCGGCGCGGCGGCGGCGCATCGCCGCGTAGAACGGGTTGATCGCCGCCCCCGGGACGCCGAAGGCCTGCGTCGCACCCTCGATCTCCAGGATCCGCACGGCCGCGTCGACGGCCCGCATGCGCGTCACTTCTCCGCCCCGTTCAGGCGCGCGACCGTGCGGAACAGGGCCGAGTGGTCGAGGTCGCCGTCGCCCGCCGCGCGGGTCGCGGCGACGAGCTGGGCGACCAGGGCCGCCACCGGCGTGACGACCCCGGCGCTGCGCGACGCCTCGGACACGATGCCCATGTCCTTGTGGTGCAGGTCGATCCGGAAACCGGGACCGAAGTCGCGGTCCAGCATCTTCGGCGCCTTCTGGTTCAGCACCGCCGATCCGGCGAGCCCGCCGCCGAGCACCTCGACCGCGGCCGGGAGGTCGGCGCCGTGCGCCTCCAGGAACACCAGCGCCTCCGCGAGCAGCGCGATGTTGCCCGCGACGATCAGCTGGTTCGCGGCCTTCACGGTCTGCCCGGCGCCGCTCGGCCCGACGTGCACGACGGTCTTCCCGACGACGTCGAGCAGGGGGCGCGCGTCGGCGACGTCGGCCTCCGCGCCGCCGACCATGATCGAGAGAGCGGCGTTCTCGGCGCCGGCCTGCCCGCCGGACACCGGCGCGTCGATCATCCGCAGCCCCCGGTCCGACGCCTGCGCGGCCAGGTCGCGGGCGACGTCCGGCCGGATCGTCGAGAAGTCCACGATCAGCGTGCCGGGCTTCGCGGCGTCGAACACCCCGTCGGTGAGGACGGAGGTGACGTCCGGCGAGTCCGGCAGCATCAGCGCGACGACGTCGGCACCGTCGACGGCCTCCGCGACCGACGCCGCCGCCCGCCCGCCTGCCTCGACCAGCGCGCGGGTCTTCTCCGGGCTGCGGTTGAACCCGACGACGTCGTGCCCGGCCGCGGCCAGGTGGCGGGCCATCGGACCGCCCATGATCCCGAGTCCGACGAACGCAACGGTCCTGCTCATGCGCGTGCTCCTTCCGGGCGGGCGAGCCAGGCGAACGGCTCGGAGGTGGTGGGCTTGTACTCCAGCGAGATCCGGCCGCGGTAGCCGGCGGCGTGCACCCGGTCGACGAGGCCGGCGATCGGCAGACCGCCGGTGCCGGGCTCGCCGCGTCCCGGGGCGTCGGCGATCTGGACGTGGCCGATCCGGCCGGCGTACCGGTCGATCGCGGCCGCGGGGTCGTCGCCGTTCACGGCCAGGTGGTAGACGTCGAGCAGCAGCCGGACGTCGTCGGACCCGACCCGGTCGAGTACCGCGACGGCGTCGGCCGCGGTCCGCACCGGGTAGGCGTCGACCCCGCTGACCGGCTCGAGCAGCGCGACCGCGCCGATCCGGGCGGCCGCGCGCCCGGCGAGGGCGAGGTGCTCGGCGGCGAGCTCGTCCTGCGCCTCCGGGGCGACGCCGGGGATCCGGTTGCCGTAGAGGGCGTTGAAGCCGGTGGTCCCGAGCCGGGACCCGATCCCGACCGCGACCTCGACGTTGTCGGCGAACGCGGTCGCGCGGTCCGGGTCGGACAGGATCCCGCGCTCGCCGGCGGGCATGTCACCGGCGGCGAAGTTGAGCCCGGTGAGGACGACACCGGCGTCGGACACCGCGGTCACGAACGCGTCGACCTCGTGGTCGGACGGGACGGGCCGGTCGAACGGCCACCAGAACTCGACGGCGTCGAACCCGGCCGCCGCGGCGGCCGCGGGCCGTTCGAGCAGCGGGACGTCGCCGAAGACGATGGAACAGTTGACGGTCAGGGGGAGGGGCGTGGACGGGAACGTGGACACAGTGCCTCCTCGTCGAGGGCGTCAGGCGGGGTCGGGCAGGCCCTTGTAGGCCCGCCACCCGCCGTGCGCGGTGATGTCGGTGAGCTCGTCGGCCTGCCGCTCCAGCACGCCGGGCCGCAGGCCGACGGCGAGGACGTCGCGGCCGTCGTCGAGCTCGACGACGGTCAGCTCCAGCTCCGGCGGCTCGTCCGGAAGGAAGTCGGTGCGGATCGCCGAGAGCGGGACGTCGTAGATCTCCCCGGCCAGCGGGACCCCGCCGGACGGGTCCTCGAGCAGTGCCGGGAACCCGTCGCGCACGGAGTACATCCGGTAGTGCGGCGCGGTGCGCACGGCCCCGAGGAAGGGGTGCGCGGACACGTTGTGGTGCAGCCGTCCGCCGCGCATCGCGTCGCCGGAACAGAAGAGAGCGGTCACCGAAGCCTCCGAGCAGATTTCACAATGCGGAAAGATGTTTCCGTAGTGCGGTGAGAATCGCAACACGGCCGGTCAAGGCTGTCAAGCGCCGCCGGTCGGCGGCGACCCCTTGACGGCGTCGTGACCGCCGCCATAGCGTGATTCCGCCAGACAAGAGAACGGTTCCGTATCGCGGAACCGGCGGAGAGGTGGCCCGATGACGCGCCCCGGTACGACCGGCACCTCCGCCGAGCAGGACGCCGTACCCGGTGATCTCAGCTCGCGGCTGTACAACCACGACCTCGCCCCGACCCGCGTCGAGGGCCGGTCGTGGAAGGCCTACAACATCTTCACGCTCTGGGCCGTCGACGTGCACAGCCTGGGCAACTACGGCTTCGCGCTCGGCCTGTTCGCGCTCGGTCTCGGCGCCTGGCAGATCATGGTGTCGCTGGGCATCGGGGCGCTGCTGCTGTTCGTCCTGCTGACGGTCGCCGGGTACATGGGCTGGCGGACCGGGCTGCCGTTCCCGGTGATGAGCCGGATCTCGTTCGGGGTCCGGGGCGCGCAGCTGCCGGCGATGGTCCGGGGCGTCGTCGCGATCGCCTGGTTCGGCATCCAGACCTACCTCGCCACCCAGGTGCTCACCGTGATGGTGCTGGCCGTCGCCCCCGGAGCCGGGGCGCTGGAGGAGGTCTCGTTCCTCGGCCTGTCCGCGCTCGGCTGGATCTGCTTCCTGGCGCTGTGGGTGATCCAGGTCGTCATCCTGCTGTACGGCATGGACGGCATCCGCCGCTACGAGGCGTTCGCCGGGCCGGTCGTGCTGGTCACCCTGGCCGCGCTGGCCGGCTGGATGCTCTGGCAGACCGGCGGCGACATCGCCTGGTCGGTGCCCGAGCCCCTCACCGGGGGCACCATGTGGGTGCAGATCCTCGCCGGTGCCGCTCTGTGGACGGCGATCTACGGGACGTTCGTCCTCAACTTCTGCGACTTCACCCGCAACTCCACCAGCACGTCGGCGATCCGCCGGGGCAGCTTCTGGGGGATCCTGCCGAACACGCTGTTCTTCGGGTTCGTGGTCGTCGTGCTGGCCGGTGGCCAGTTCCGGATCGACGGGCAGGTAATCTCCAGCCCCAGCGACGTCGTCGACACGATCCCGAACACGCCGCTGCTGCTGCTCGCCTCGGCCGCGCTGCTGGTCCTGACGGTCGCGGTGAACCTCATGGCCAACTTCGTCGCGCCCTGCTACGCGCTGTCCAACCTGATGCCGACGGTCCTGGACTTCCGCCGGGCCGGGATCGTCAGCGCCGTGCTCGGCCTGGTGATCCTGCCGTGGAACCTCTACGACAACCCGGTCGTGATCGTCTACTTCCTCGGCGTGCTGGGCGCGCTGCTCGGGCCGCTGTTCGGGATCGTGATGGCCGACTACTGGCTGGTGCGGCGCGGCCGGGTCGACGTGCCCGCGCTCTACTCGGAGGACCCGGACAGTGCCTACCACTACCGGAGCGGGGTCAACCTGCGCGCGGTCGCGGTCTTCGTCCCCTCGGCGGCCCTGGCCGTCGTGGCCGGGTTCGTCCCCGCGATGGAGGCCGTCGCACCGTTCTCCTGGTTCCTCGGCGCCGCGGTCGCCGCGATCGGAACGGTCCTGGTCGCCCCGCGCGGCGCGGACTACCGTGCCGTGTCCGGCGAGCACATCGCGGTGCGGTCCTCCGAGCACTGACCACACTGACCACACTGACCCCCGCCCTCCCGAGTTGCAACGGAAGGACTGCGCGACATGCGGATCCTCGTCGTCAACGTCAACACCACCGAGTCGGTCACCGAGGCGATCGCGGCGTCGGCGCGTGCCGTCGCGGCGCCCGGGACGGAGATCGTCGGGCTGACGCCGCGGTTCGGCGCCGAGTCCGTCGAGGGCAATCTGGAGAGCTACCTCGCCGCCGTCGGTGTCGCCGACGCCGTCGCCCGCTACCGCGAGCCGTTCGACGCGGTGATCCAGGCCGGCTACGGCGAGCACGGCCGCGAGGGTCTGCAGGAGATGCTCGACGTACCCGTCGTCGACATCACCGAGGCGGCCGCCGCCACCGCGATGTACCTGGGGCACCGCTACTCGGTGGTGACCACCCTGGACCGCACGGTCCCGCTCATCTCCGACCGCTTGCTGCTGGCCGGGCTGGACCGGCGGTGCGCGTCGGTCCGCGCGTCCGGGCTGGCGGTGCTCGAGCTGGAGGAGGACCCGGCCCGGGCGGTCGCGGCGATCGTCGCGCAGGCCCGCCGGGCGGTCGCCGAGGACGGCGCCGAGGTGATCTGCCTCGGGTGCGGCGGGATGGCCGGCCTGGAGGAGAAGGTCCGTGCCGAGACCGGCGTGCCGGTCGTCGACGGTGTCCCCGCCGCCGTCACCGTGGCGGAGTCGCTGGTCCGCCTGGGCCTGTCCACCTCGAAGTCCCGCACCTACGCGGCCCCGCGCACCAAGAAGATCACCGGATTCCCCCTGGAGGCATCGTGACGAGCTACGACCTGGTGGTCCGCGGGCAGCGGATCATGACGACGGCCGGGGAGCAGCCCCGGGAGGTCGGCGTCACCGGGGGGCGGATCGTCGCGATCGAGCCGCTGGGCAACGGCCTCGACGGCACCCGGGTGATCGAGCTCGCCGACGACGAGGTGCTGCTGCCCGGGCTCGTCGACACCCACGTGCACGTCAACGAGCCCGGCCGCACCGAGTGGGAGGGCTTCGCCTCGGCGACCCGGGCCGCCGCGGCCGGCGGGGTCACCACGATCGTCGACATGCCGCTGAACTCCATCCCGCCGACGGTCGACGTCGCGGCGCTGGAGGTGAAGCGCAAGGTCGCCGCCGACCAGGCCTTCGTCGACGTCGGGTTCTGGGGCGGCGCGGTGCCGGGCAACGCCGGTGACCTGCGCGGCCTGCACGACGAGGGCGTCTTCGGCTTCAAGTGCTTCCTGCTGCACTCCGGCGTCGACGAGTTCCCGCCGCTCGACGCGGACGAGATGGAGCGGGACATGGCCGAGCTGGCCACGTTCGACGCCGTCATGATCGTCCACGCCGAGGACTCGCGGGCGATCGAGAAGGCGCCCACCCCGCACGGTTCGGCGTACGCGTCGTTCCTGGCATCGCGGCCCCGTGGCGCGGAGAACCTCGCCATCGCCGAGGTGATCGAGCGGGCGCGGTGGACCGGGGCGCGGGCGCACGTGCTGCACGTGTCGTCGTCGGACGCGCTGCCGATGCTCGCGACCGCGCGCCGCGACGGCGTCCGGATCACCGCGGAGACCTGCCCGCACTACCTGACGCTGTTCGCCGAGGAGATCGCCGACGGCGCCACCACGCACAAGTGCTGCCCGCCGATCCGGGAGGCGTCGAACCGGGAGCTGCTCTGGGAGGGGCTGCTGGAGGGGACGATCGACTGCATCGTCTCCGACCACTCGCCCTCCACGGCGGAGCTGAAGCTGCTCGACTCCGGGGACTTCGGGCTGGCCTGGGGCGGGGTGTCGTCGCTGCAGCTGGGGCTGTCCCTGGTGTGGAGCGAGGCCCGGCGGCGCGGCATCGGGCTGGAGCAGGTCGTGCGGTGGATGGCGGCCAAGCCCGCCGAGCTGGTCGGGCTCACCTCCAAGGGGAAGGTCGCACTGGGCTACGACGCCGACCTCACCGTCTTCGCCCCGGACGCCGCGTTCGTCGTCGACCCGGCCCGGCTGCACCACAAGAACAAGGTCAGCGCCTACGCCGGCCGGTCGCTCGCCGGCGTGGTCCGCCGGACGATCCTGGCCGGTCACGACGTGGACACCGGAGCGGGCGCGGTGCCCCGGGGCCGGCTGCTGCGCCGCGGGTCGGTGGAGCAGGTCGTGGAGCGGGCCGCCGAGGTCCACGCCCCGGCGCCGGACGAGGGCTAGACTTCCGTCATGCGGAAGAACGTGTCCGACGACGACGTGGCGGCCGAGGTGGCCGGTGGCGTCCCCGCGCGCTCCGGGACCGTCCAGGCCGTCGAACGGGCCGTCGACCTGCTCGAGGCGATGGCCGACGCCGGCGGCACCGTGAGCCTGTCCCACCTCGCCGCCAGCTCCGGGCTGCCGCTGCCCACGATCCACCGGCTCGTCCGGACCCTGGCCGGGCGCGGCTACGTCCGGCAGCAGTCGTCGCGGGAGTACGCGCTCGGCCCCCGCCTCGTGCGGCTCGGGGACACCGCGGGCCGGCTGGTCGGCGTCTGGGCCCAGCCGCGGCTGGCGAGCCTGGTCGACGAGCTGGGGGAGAGCGCCAACCTGGCGATGCTGGAGGGCAACCAGGTCGTCTACGTGGCCCAGGAGCCCGGCCGGCACTCGATGCGGATGTTCACCGAGGTCGGGCGCCGCGTGTCGCCGCACTGCACCGCCGTCGGGAAGGCGCTGCTCGCCCGCATGCCGGCCGACCGGGCGCGGGAGATCCTGCGGCACACCGACTTCGTCCGGCACACCGACAACACCGTCACCGACATCGACCAGTTCGGCGCCGAGCTGGAGAAGGTCCGTGCGACCGGGTACGCGATCGACGAGGGCGAGCAGGAGCTCGGGGTGCGGTGCGTCGCCGTCGCGCTGGACGGGCCGTTGCCGGCCGCCGTCTCCATCTCGGGGCCGACGACCCGGATGACCGACACCCTGGTCGACTCCGCCGTCCCGAGGCTGAAGGCGGCCGCCGACGCACTGGTCGCCGAGCTCGCCCGGCAGGACGCCGCCGGCGCCTGACTTGACCGTGCCGTAACGGCATCGTGTCGACTGCTCCCACCGACGACGAGCGACGGGAGCAGGAGCGATGACCAGGATGGACGAGCACGCGGACGGCCGGGCACCGGGGACGAGCTGGCCGCGGCGCAGCGAGCGGGACGCCGCGCGGAGCACGACGGAGCCGATCCCGGTGGTCCCCGCGGCGGGTGTCGCCGCCCCGGCTCCGCCGGCACCGCGGAAGCGTTTCCGGTGGCGCAGCAAGGACTACTCGCCGGAGGAGCTGGCCGAGGCGAAGCAGGCATGGCGGGACGCCGTGCCGTGGGACCACCCGATGTCGCGGGGCGACAAGTTCCTGGTGTTCGCGACCTTCGGTGTCGTGCTGCTGATGATGGCGTCGATGCCGGTGCGGCCGTTCCTCCTGGCGTCGCACCCGATCGCCCTCAGCGCGGTCACCGGCAGCCTGTCGGCGATCGGTGCCGGTGCCGCGTTCGCCCGGATCGGTGAGGGCGCACTCTGGCTGGTGGTCGCCGCCGGCGTGTTCGGGATGATCAAGTTCGACTGGCTGTTCTGGCTGGCCGGCCGCCGGTGGGGCGAGAAGATCATCGAGCTGTGGGCGCCGGGCGACGTCGCGAAGCGGTTCGTGGCGCGGGTCCGGTCCTGGCCCGCGTGGGCGATGCCGCTGGTCGTGATGGCAGCGGCGCTGCCGGGGATCCCGGCACCCGCCGTGTTCGCGGTCGCCGGGCTGAGCGGTATGGGGCTGGTCCGGTTCCTGGTCTTCGACGCGATCGGCGCCGCGATGATCACCGGCCTCGTGGCGGGGCTGGGCTACGGGGTCGGACAGCACGCGGTCGACGTGGTCCTGATGATCGACGACTACGCCCTGTGGATCACCCTGGGACTGGTGGCCGTGGTGTCGGTGCGCGCGGGCTACCGCGGCTACAAGGAGGACCGGGAGAAGAAGGCCGCCCGCGCCGCGGCCGCTCCGGGGGAGGGCTGACCGGGCCCCGGCCGGCGGCGCCCGTCCGTCACCCCGTGCCCCCGACGACGGCCGCGAGCCGGCCCAGCTGGTCCGGGTCGTCCAGCGCCGACCCGACGGCGACCATCGACGCCCCGGCCGCGAGGTAGTCCGGCGCGCACCGGGCGTCCATCCCGCCGGTGGCGACGAACGAGACCTCGGGGAACGGCCCGCGGGCCATCCCCGTGAACCAGCGCAGGCCCAGCGCGTCGGCCGGGAACGCCTTCACCCACGTGCAGCCGAGCGCCACCGCGGCCTGGATCTCCGAGGCGGTGGCGACCCCGGGCAGGTGCGCGATGCCCCGCTCGGCACAGCCCGTCACGATCCGGGCGTCCAGGCCCGGGGCGACGCAGAACGGCACACCGAGCTGCTCGCACACGTCGACCTGCTCGGGGCGGGTGACGGTGCCCGCCCCCACCGGCAGGCCCCGCTCACGCCCCTCCGCCAGCACCGCCTCCAGCACGGGGACGGCGTCCGCCGACCCGATCGGGACCTCGACCAGCTCGATGCCGAGGTCCCAGGCGGTGCGGGCCAGGCGCAGGGTCTCGGTGAGCGGCAGGTTCCGCAGGATCGCCATCACCCGGTGGCCGGCGAACAGCTCCTCGGCAGGGTTCACAGCAGCGCCTCCAGCTCGTGCAGCCCGGTGCCGCGGCGGGCCGCCCAGTCGTCGGTGGTGCCCTCGGCGAGCCGGCGGATGCGGTCCGCCTCCGGCAGCGGGGGCAGGTCGCCGATGTGCCGCAACGCGAGCGCCGCCATGAGGTGGCCGAGCCGGGCCCGGCGGGCGGCGTCGTACCCGGCCAGGAGCCCGGCGAGGTACCCGGCCGCGAACGCGTCCCCGGCCCCGACCGGCTCGATCACGTCGACCTGCAGGGCCGGGACGAAGACCTCCGCGGTCCCGGTGAACACGGTCGCGCCCCGGTCGTCGTCCTTCACGACGACCTCGGGGACGCCCGGCAGCAGCGCGCGGACCGCTGCGGCGTCGGGGGTGTCCCACAGCCGCTCCGCCTCGTCCCGGCCGACGATCACGACGTCGGACGCGCGGGCCAGCTCCAGCAGCCGGGGCGCGGCCGAGGCCGCGGACCAGAGCCCCGGACGGTGGTTGACGTCGAAGCTGACCAGCGGGCCTGCGCCCGTCCGCCCCCGCACGATCCGCTCGAGGAGCGCGTCGCAGGACGCGGACAGGGCCGGGGTGATGCCGCTGAGATGGCACAGCCTGCGGTCGGGCAGCCGCAGTGCGGGCAGGTCGTCGGTGGACAGCGCCGAGGCGGCCGACCCGCGCCGGTAGTAGTAGACCGGGCTGCCGGGTACGGCGACGTCCTTGACGTAGAGCCCGGTGGGCAGCGCCGGGTCCGCCGGCGCCCGGTCCACCTGCACGCCGCGCTCCCGGAGCAGGTCGAGCACCCGCGTCCCGAACGGGTCCGCACCGATCCGGCCGAACCACTCGACGTCGGCGCCGAGGTGGGCCATGCCGACGGCGACGTTGGCCTCGGCGCCGGCGACCCGCACGTCCAGGTCGGGGGCGCTCGTCAACGGCCGGCCGCTGGACGTGGCCAGCTGGATCATCGTCTCGCCCACGCACAGCGTGGACGGGACCGGTGCGGCGTGCTCAGAGCTCAACCCGCACTCCCGTCTCCGGGGCGAACCAGCCGGCCCCGGTGGTGTCGAGGTGGACGTGGCACGGCGCGCCCGGGTCCAGCCGGACGTCGCCGGGCATCCGGGCCAGCAGCGGCTCCTCGGGCGCGGTGTCCCCGTCCAGCCGGAACCCGACGATCGTCTCCGCCCCCAGGTGCTCGACCGTGGTGACCCGCGCCGCGAGCCCGTCACCGGTGGGCCCCTCGGCGGGGTCCACCCGGATCCGCTCGGCCCGCACGCCCATCCGGATCGTCGTGCGGTCCTGCGCGGTGAGCGCGGCGGCCGCCCCGGTGGTGCCGGGGACGGCGACACCGCCCACCCGGAGCCGGCCGTCGTCCACCTCGGCGTCGACCAGGTTCATCGGCGGCGACCCGATGAACCGGGCCACGAACTCGTTGGCGGGGCGCTCGTAGATCTCGCGGGGCTCGCCGTACTGCTGGACGACGCCGTCGTTCAGCACGACGATCCGCGTGCCCATGGTCATCGCCTCGACCTGGTCGTGCGTGACGTAGACGAAGGTCTTCCCGACCCGCGCGTGCAGGGCGGAGATCTCGGCCCGCATCTGGGTGCGGAGCTTCGCGTCCAGGTTGCTCAGCGGCTCGTCGAGCAGGTACACGTCCGGCTCGCGGACCAGCGAGCGGGCCAGCGCGACCCGTTGCCGCTGCCCGCCGGACAGCGCCTTGGGCCTGCGGTCGAGGTAGCCGGTCAGCTCCAGGGTCGCCGCGACCTCCTCGATGCGGGCGCTGACCTCGGGGCTGCGCAGGATCGCGCGCCGGGCCAGCCCACCGAGCACGGGGACGTGGTGCCACCAGCGGGCCCGGTCCATGACGAGCGGGAACCCGATGTTGGCGCGCACCGTCATGTGCGGGTAGAGCGCGTAGCTCTGGAAGACGAAGGCGATGTTGCGCTGGCGCGGGGTCAGGTCGTTGACCACCCGGTCGTCGAACCGGATCTCGCCGGAGCTCAGCTCGGTGATCCCGGCGATCATCCGGAGCATCGTCGACTTCCCGCAGCCGGACGGGCCGAGCAGGACGAGGAAGTCCCGGTCCGGCACCTCGGCGTGGAAGTCCGCGATCACCGGGGTGTCCCCGAAGCTCTTCGAGACCTGGTCGAACACGATGGACGGCATCGGCTTATCCCTTCACCGACCCGGCCGTGAGGCCGGAGACGATCCTGCGCTGCATGAGCAGGAAGAACACGATCGCGGGCAGGGTGAACACCAGCGCCGCGCTGAACACGGTGTCGAGCGGGGTGAGGTACTCCCCGATGAAGGACGCGAGCCCGGTGGAGGCGGTCCAGCTGTCCCGCTCGGACATGAACGTCGTGGCGAACAGGTACTCGTTCCACCCGTCGAAGAACACGATCACCGCGGCGGCCGCCATCGACGGCGCGACCAGCGGGACGAGCATGATCTGCAGGATCCCCAGCGAACCCGCGCCGTCGACCCGGGCGGACTCCTCGATCTCGTAGGGCACGCCGTCCATCGCGGCCTTGAGCAGGAAGGTCGCCACCGGCATCGCGAACGCCGTGTTCGCCAGCACGAGCCCGAACAGCTCGTTGAGCAGCCCGAGCGCGGCGAACATCGAGTACAGCGGCACCACCAGCAGCGCCTCGGGCAGCATCTGGGTCGCGAAGAACCCGAAGCCCAGCAGCCCCTTGCCGGTGAACCGGTAGCGGGACAGGGCGTACGCGGTGAGCGTGGCCATCAGCAGGCTGAACAGCGTGGTGCCGAACGCGACGACGGCCGAGTTGCCCATCCACCGCAGGAACGGGGTGTCGGAGGTGAGGACCGAGAACACCTCGAGCGAGCGGGTGAAGTCCGGGAGGAGGGTCTGCCCGCCGCCGTAGAGCTGGTCGGTCGGGGTCATCGCGGTGTTGACGATCCAGTACAGCGGGAAGCCGGCGAGCACGGCCAGCGCCACGGCCAGCAGCGTCCGCACCCCGGCCCCGAGGTTGCGACGGCCGATCACGAGCCCGCCTCCTGCCGCGCGTTGCGCCGCTCGATCGCGGAGTAGACGGCGGTGACGACGACCGACAGGCTCAGGCCGACGACGCCGATCGCGGCGCCGAGGCCGAGCCGGCTGTTGTTGAACGCCTCCCGGTACAGCGAGACGACGACGGTGTTCGTGGCGTCCACCGGCCCGCCGCCGGTCAGCAGCCAGATGATCTCGAACCGCCGGAACGACCAGATCGTCATCAGCAGCCCGGCGATCTTCAGGGTGGGGGCCAGGAACGGCAGCACGACGAGGCGGAACGTGGCCAGCGCGTCGGCGCCGTCCACCCGGGTGGCCTCGTACAGCTCCTCCGGGACCGACTGCAGCGCGGCCAGCACCACGAGCATCACGAAGGGCGTGACCTTCCAGACCGTGGCGAGGAGGACCGAGACCATCCCGAAGTCCGGGTCGGTCAGCCAGCCGGCCTCGCCGATCCCGAGCGCCCGCAGGCCGGTGTTGGCGACACCGGCCGAGTCGTTGTAGATCCACCGGAAGACGAGCGCGACGGCGACCGTCGGGACGGCCCACGGCATCACGATCACGGCGCGGGCGAGCAGCCGGCCGGGGAACGCCCGGTTCAGCACGACCGCCGAGACGGTGCCGAGCACCAGCGCACCGGCCACGGTGGCGGCGGAGTAGACGAGGGTGGTGAGCACCGAGCGGAGCAGCGCGCTGCCGGAGAACAGCTGCGCGTAGTTCTCCAGGCCGACGAACGAGCCGCCGTTCGGGCGCAGCAGCCGGGTGTCGGTGACGCTCAGGCCGATGCCCCACAGCAGCGGGATCCCGGCGAAGACCAGCAGGAAGACCGCGCCGAGGCCGGCGTAGGCGTACGGCGCGAGGACGCGGCGCGGCCGGCGCCGCGCCGGTGCGGCCGTCGCCGGTGGGGCCGGGCGGGACGCGGTGGCCGCGCCCGGCGGAGCTGCGGGACCGGGCATCGTTGCTCCAGACGTGTCGGGCTGGGTGGGGCTCACCGCAGCTGCTCGGCGTCCTGCTGGGCCTCGGCCAGGGCCTCGGCGGCGCTCACGTCGGAGGTGAGCACCTGCTGGACACGGGTCAGGACGATGTTGCGGATCTGCGGGGTCTCGGTCTCGAACCCGGGGACGACGAGGCTCTGCGAGTCCTCGAGCTGGGTGTAGAACGAGTCCACCCACCGGTTCGCGGCGACCTTCGCGGCGGGCGGCGCGACGGTCGTGCCGTTGCCGGCCGGGAACTGGGCGTCGGCGAGGCCGCGCTGCGGGCCCTCGGTGTACATCCAGTGCAGGAAGTCCTTGGCCAGCGCCTGGTTCGGTGAGTTCGCGTTGATCGCGATCACGTTGGACTGGGCGCCGGACGATCCGCTGGGGAAGGGGAGGACCGCGGAGCCGACGTCGGCCGGGGTCAGCGCGGAGCTGTTGGCCAGCGCGCTGCTCACCACGGTCGCGTTGTCCAGCACGAACGCGACCTCACCGGCGCCGAACTTGCTCCGGAACGTGGAGGCGTCGTCGCCGACGGCGAAGGCCCCGGAGGAGTAGATCCGGGCGAACGCCTCCACGGCGGCGACGTTCTGCGGGCTGTCGATCGTGAGGCGGCCGTCGGTGGACCAGCCGCCGCCGTACCCGTAGACCCAGCTGGCGAAGTCGTCCCACCAGGCGTCCTCCTCGTTGAGCTGGTGCCGGGTGGCGAAGCCGATCTTCCCGGTGCGCTCGTGCACCCGGGTCGCCGCGGCGAGCAGCTCGTCGAACGTGCGCGGCGGCGCGGTGACACCGGCCTCGTCGAGGAGGCGCTGGTTCCAGAACAGCGCGTACGGGGCGACACCCCAGACGAGGCCGAGCCGGGACCCGTCGACGCGCAGCTCGGCGTTGTTCGGCCGGAGCGTGGCCTCCTGCCCGGGATCGAGGACGTCGTCGAGCGGGACCAGCACGTCGGCGTCGGCCATCGTGTGGAAGAACGGCGCCGGGCTGGCCAGGAGGTCCGGCCCGCCGCCGGAGCCGATCTGGGTGCTGATCGTCTTCTCGTAGTCGGCGCGCGTGATCGCGACCGGTTCGATCCGGGCGGCGGGATTGGCCTTGTTGTAGGCCTCGACGGCCTCGAGGATCTTCTCGCCGCGGCCGGGTTCGTTCCACTGCCAGTTGGCGAACGTCAGCGTCCCGCCCGCCTCCGGTGGGGCACCGGGCCCACCTGCGGGTGCGGAGCCGCACCCGGCGAGCAGGAACGACGCCACCGCCATCGCGACGAGGGCCACCCCGTGTCGACGCACCACTACCCCTCCTTGGGTTCCGTGCCGGGACACGCCGGTGTGCATCGAGTGATTGCAAATAATGCAATCGTTTGTGCAATATCCGGAGTGCGACTTACCCTAACCAGGCCCGGCGGCGTGTCAACCCGCATCCACAGGCGACGAAGGAGTCCTGGTGAAGATCGCTCGTGTCGAGACGTTCCTGGTCCCGCCGCGCTGGCTGTTCCTGCGCATCGAGACCGACGACGGCCTCGTCGGCTGGGGCGAGCCGGTCGTCGAGGGGAGCGCGGAGACCGTCCGTGCCGCGGTCGGCCAGCTGGCAGAGCTGCTGCACGGGGCCGACCCGTCACGCATCGAGGACCTGTAGCAGACGATGACCCGCGGCACCTTCTACCGGGGCGGTCCGGTGTTCGCCAGTGCCGTGGCGGGGGTCGACCAGGCGCTGTGGGACATCGCGGGCAAGCGGTTCGGGGTGCCGGTGCACACGCTGCTCGGCGGGCACGTCCGTGACCGGATCCGGATCTACGGCTGGATCGGCGGTGACGAGCCCACCGAGGTGGCCGACGCCGTCGCGGCCCGTGTGGAGTCCGGCCTGACGGCGGTGAAGATGAACGCGAGCGGCCGGATCGGGCCGCTCGCGACGCACCGGGAGCTGGACGGTGTGACCGAGCGGGTCGCCGCGGCCCGCGAGGTCCTCGGGCCGGACCGCGACGTCGCCGTCGACTTCCACGGCCGGGTCGGTGCGGCCGACGCGCGACGGCTGCTCGCCGCACTGGAGCCGCTGCGGCCGCTGTTCGTCGAGGAGCCGGTCGTCCCGGAGAACGGGCACCTGCTGCCGCGGATCGTCGAGTCCAGCTCGGTGCCGATCGCCACCGGCGAGCGGTTGTACTCCCGGCAGGACTTCCTCCCCGTGCTCGACGCGGGGGTCGCGGTACTGCAGCCGGACCTCTCGCACGCCGGCGGCATCTCGGAGGTGCGCCGGATCGCCGCGCTCGCCGAGGCCCACGGTGCGCACATCGCCCCGCACTGCCCGCTCGGGCCGATCGCGCTGGCCGCCAGCCTGCAGGTGGGCTTCGCCGCGCCGAACCACCTGATCCAGGAGCAGAGCATCGGCATCCACTACAACGACGACGGCGAGGTGCTCGACTACGTGACCGACCCGTCGGTCCTGGAGTTCGGCTCGGGCTGGATCGAGCGGCTCACCGGGCCCGGGCTCGGGGTGGAGATCGACGAGGCCGCCGTCCGGGACGCGGACCGGCGCGGGCACGCCTGGCGCAGCCCGACCTGGCGCTACCCGGACGGCTCGCTCGCCGAGTGGTGACCGCCCCCGGCGGGGCCCGGGTGCGGCCGGGACCCGCCGGGGTGTCCACGTCGTCAGCGGAAGGCGGCCTTCCACGGGGCCGTGGTGAGCGCGCTCTGTGCGCGCCACCGCGAGATCACCCCGAGCAGCTCGCGGCGGACCTCGTCGTACGCGGGGTCGTACCAGAGGTCGTGCTCCTCCTGCGGGTCGCGCTCGAGGTCGAAGAGCTGCCCGCGGTCGTCGTCGACGAGCTCGACCAGCTTGTACCGGTCGTCGCGGACCATCGTCATCAGTGCGGTCCCGGTGAGCACCTTGTCCCGGGCGTGCTCGGAGAACGCGTGCTCGCGGCCCGGCCACTCCTCGCCGTGCAGCGCCGGCAGCAGCGACCGGGCCTCCATCCACTCCGGAGGCTCGACGCCCGCCAGCTCCAGCACCGTCGGGCCGACGTCCATCAGCGAGGTCAGTCCGTCGATCCGCCGGTCGGCGGCGACCCGTCCCGGGCCCCAGACGATCAGCGGCACCCGGACGCTGGGCTCGTACATCGTCCACTTCTGGATGTGCCCGTGGTCGTTCAGGCAGTCGCCGTGGTCCGAGGCGAACACGATGACCGTGTCGTCGAGCACCCCGCGCCGGCGCAGCGCCTCCACGATGCCCGCGACCTGGTCGTCGATCATGGACACGTTGGCCATGTAGTGCCGGCGCTGGCGGTCGATCTGCTCGTCGTCCGGGTCGGCCAGGTGGACGACCGAGTCGTGGTCGGTCTCCTCGTTGTGCCGGCGCAGCTCCTGCAGCGCGGCCGGCTGCGCGGCGAGGTCGTCCGCGGTGCGGACGGCGGGCGGCATGGGCACGCCGTCGTAGCGCTCCAGTGCCTCCGCGGTCGGGTCGTACGGCGGGTGCGGTCCCGGGAACCCCACCTGCAGGAAGAACGGTCCGTCGCCGGTCCAGCGGTCCAGCCACATCTCGGCGAGCCCGCCGACGAACGTGTCGGAGTGCAGGTCGTCGGGGGCCTCCCAGACGAAGGCGCCCATCCGCTCCCGGTAGTCGGGCCGCTCGCGGTAGACGCCGCGGCCCGGCTTGGTCACCCCGCGGGTCCAGAACGCCTTGTCCCACTGGTCGAGGTAGTGCGGGTTGGTGAGCGGGAAGCGGTCCTTGTTCTCGACGACGTGCCGCTCGTGGAACCCGGCGGACGTCTCGTAGGGGTAGGTGTGCATCTTGCCGACGTTCACGCACCGGTACCCGGCGTCCGCCAGCTGCTCGACCCAGCTGTGGTGCCAGGGGTCCTCGTTGCGCAGCACCCCGGTGGAGTGCGGGTACATGCCCATGAACAGGCTCGCCCGCGACGGGGCGCACGACGGCGCCGTCACGTAGGTGCGTGTGAAGGCCGTGCCCTCGGCGACCAGCCGGTCCAGGGTGGGGGTCCGCGCGTGCTCGTGGCCGAGCGCGCCCACCGTGTCGAACCGCTGCTGGTCGGTGATGACGAAGACGATGTTGGGTGGGCCGGCCACGACACTCCTCCGGGTGGTTGCAATAATTGCAATCGCTGTTGAGAATGATGCAGCCGGAGCCTAGCCGCTCCCGTCAAGCCGCTCCGCAGACCGAGAAGGGCCCCGATGTCGTCGACCGTCCACCGGGCCACCCAGATCATCGAGCTGATCGCCGAAGGACCCCGCAGCACCGCACAGGTGGCCGAGCACTTCCAGGTCCACCCGTCGACGATCTTCCGCCAGCTCCAGACGCTCGAGCGCGCGAGCTTCCTGATCCGCTACTCGGACGGCACCTTCGCGATCGGGCCGCGCATCATCGCGATCGCCCAGCAGGCCCTGGAGAAGCTGGACCTGCGCCGGATCGCGCACGACGCCGTCCGGCGGCTGCACGAGCAGACCGGACACACCCTGCACCTGGCGCAGCTCATCGAGGGGCAGGTGCTCTACATCGACAAGGTCGAGGACGCCTCGGGCATCCGGATGTACTCGCGGATCGGGCTCCCGGTGCGGCTCAACTGCACGGGGGTCGGCAAGGTCGTGCTCGCCCAGCTCCCGGCAGCCCGGCGGGCGGAGCTGCTGGCCGACGCGGACTGGACGCGGCACACCCCCGCCACCCTGGGTCCCGACGAGCTCGACCGGGAGCTCGACCGGATCGCCGAGCGCGGCTGGGGGGTGGACGACGGCGAGCACGAGGAGTTCGTGAACTGCCTGGCCGCGCCGATCGCCGACTCCACCGGGACCGTCGTCGGCGCGCTGTCGATCACCTCGATCCGGATGGTCGCCGATCTCGGGGCGCTCCGTGAGCACCTCGACCGCCTGCTGGACACCACCCGGACGATCTCGGCCGCGCTGGGGTGAGCGGGGCGCACCGGGCCTTTCGTGATCACCCGGTCCGGCCGGACCCGGCCACCCGGCGCCGTGTCGGCGGGCGGGTGGCCGGGGACCGGTGGACGGTCAACCGTCCTCCCCGAGGAGGTCCTCGAGCATGATCGGGATGTTCCGGACCCGGACGCCGGTCGCGTCGTGGACCGCGTTGGCCACCGCCGCGGCCATGCCGACCACCCCGATCTCGCCGAGCCCGCGGGCCCCGACGGGGTTGTGGAAGGTGTCGGGGTGCTGCACGAACTCGACGTCGATCTCCGGGATGTCGGCGTTCACCGGGATCAGGTAGCCCGCGAGGTCGCCGTTGGCGAGCCGGCCGTCGCCCTCGATCTCCAGTCCCTCGTGGAGCGCGGCCGACACGCCCCAGATCATGCCGCCGAGGATCTGGCTGCGGGCCGCCCGGTCGTTGACGATCCGGCCGGCGTCGAAGACGCCGAGCATCCGCGAGACGCGGATCTCGCGGGTCCACCGGTGCACCCGGACCTCGCAGAACTGGGCGCCGAACGAGCTGAACGAGTGCTTGGTCAGCTCCTCGCCCGGGGCGGACGAGCCGACGGCGGCGACCGACGCGTGGCCGGTCGCGCGCAGCACCTCGCCGAACGTCATGCTCGCGCCGTCGCGGGTGAGCACCCGGCCCTCGGCGTAGGTGACCTCGGCGCCCTCGAACGGCCCTCCCGGTCCGGCGGCCAGCCCGAGCAGCCGGTCGAGGACCTGCGGTGCGGCGACCATGATCGCCGAGCCGACGCTGGCCGTCCCCGTCGAGCCACCGGACATCCCGCCCGCCGGCAGCTCCGAGTCGCCCAGCCGGGGTGTCACCCGGGAGGCGTCGACGTCGAGGTTCTCGGCGCCGACCAGGGACATCACGGTCAGCAGGCCGGTACCCGGGTCCGCGCCGCTGGTGGCGACCTCGGCGGTGTCGTCGTCGTGCAGAGTCACCCGGACCGACGCCGGGAACCGCAGCGCCGGGAACATCGCGGTCGCGGTGCCGACCCCGACCTGCCAGTCGCCGTCGGTCCGGTCCCGCCGCCGGCTCTCCGACCAGCCGAACCGGGCGGCACCCAGCGCGAAGCACTCGTCGAGGTACTTGCTCGACCACTGGAGGTCCTTGCCGGGAGGTGCGAGCGAGCTGTTCCGCAGACGGAGCTCGATCGGGTCCATGCCCAGCGCGACCGCCAGCTCGTCGATCGCGCTCTCCAGCGCGAAGGAGCCGGGCGCCTCGCCCGGTGCGCGCATGAACGTCGTCGGCGGGACGTTGAGCGGCACCATCTTCTGGCTGATGGCCAGGTTCGGCGTGGCGTACCACTCGCGCGAGGTGCCGTGCGAGGTCGGCTCGACGAACGAGCGGTCCATCGGGGTGCTGGACCACGAGTCGTGGCGCAGGGCGACCAGCGAGCCGTCCTTCCCGGCGCCGACCGTCAGCCGCTGCACCGTCGCCGGCCGGGTCGCGGTGGCGGTGAACACCTGCTCGCGGGTGAGCGCGGCCTTGACCGGCCTGCCCAGGTCGCGGGCGGCGGCCGCGGCGAGGAAGGCGGGCACCGACGTGTGTCCCTTCCCGCCGAAGGCACCTCCGACGTACGGGTTCACCGCGTGCACCGCCGCGTGGTCGAGGCCCAGCGCGTCGGCGACCGACGCCGCCTGCAGGTCCGAACCCTGGTTCCCGCTGTGGAGGGTCAGCCTGCCGTCCTCCCACACCGCGACGGCGGAGTGCGGCTCCATCGCGGCGTGGTTCTGCGTCGCGGTGGTGTAGGTGGCGTCGACTACGACCGGGCTCGCGGCGATCGCGTCCTCGATGGACCCGACGCCGGACGCGAGGACGGCGAGCGACGGCGGCGACCCGTCCATGGCGGGCGGTGCGTCCTCGGCGGTCGCGAGGCCGTCCTGCATCGAGGTCGACGCCGGCCGGGGCCGGTAGGTGACGTCGACGGTCGCCGCCGCGTCCCGTGCCTGCTCGAACGTCTCGGCGACCACGAACCCGACCGGCTGGCCGTAGTACGTGACCTCCGTGTCCTGCAGGGGGACCCAGGTCCGGCCCAGCATCGTCTCGGGCGTGCGCAGGGTCAGCGGCTCGAACGGCGTGTAGACGGCGACGACGCCGGGTGCTCCCCGGGCCGCGGTGACGTCCATGGCCGTGATCTCGCCGTGCGGGACCGTGCTGAGGACGACGTACCCGTACACGGTGCCGGGCGGCGTGTGGTCCGCCCCGTACCGCGCCCGGCCGGTGACCTTCAGCGGTGCCTCGAGCCTGGCGCTCATGCGGGGTCCTCCTGCATCGCCTCGAGCAGTGCGCGGACCACGGTCCGGCGCACCAGGGGGAGTTTGAACGCGTTCCCGGACAGCGGGCGGGCGCCGTCCGACGCCACCGCGGCCGCCTCCTCGAAGGACGCCTGCGTCGCGGGGGCGCCGCGCAGCGCGTCCTCCACCGCGGGCAGCCGCCAGGGGACGGTGGCGACGCCACCGACCGCGACCCGTACGTCGTCGACCCGGCCGTCGCGGACGTCGAGGGCGACCGCCGCGGAGCAGAGTGCGAACTCGTAGGACTGCCGGTCGCGCACCTTCACGTAGGTGGACCGGGTGAGGTGGTCGTGCCGGGGGACGAGCACCTCGCCGATCAGTTCGCCGGTGCGCAGGTCGTTCTCGACCGAAGGGGTGTCCCCGGGCGTGCGGTAGAAGTCGGTCAGCGCGACGGTGCGGTCACCGTCGGGCCCGGCCAGCCGGAGCCGGGCGTCGAGGGCGACGAGGGCGACCGCGAGGTCGCTCGCGTGGGTCGCCACGCACGCGTCGCTGGTGCCCAGGACCGCGTGCATCCGGTTCGCCCCGCCGATCGCCGGGCAGCCGCTGCCGGGATCGCGGCGGTTGCAGGGCACGGCGACGTCGCGGAAGTACCCGCAGCGGGTGCGCTGCATCAGGTTGCCGCCGATCGAGGCCATGTTGCGGAGCTGCTGGGAGGCGCTCAGCAGCAGGGCCCGTGCGATCACCGGGGGAGTCCCGGGGTGCGCCGCGACGTCGCTCATCCGCTCCAGTGCGCCGATCCGGAGACCGTCGGTGGTGTCGATGCCGCGCAGCGGCAGCGCGTTGATGTCCACGACCCGCTCCGGGGTGAGGACGTCCAGCTTCATCAGGTCGACGAGCGTCGTCCCGCCGGCGAGGAACGCGCCGGGGGAGTCGAGGGCGTCGTCGACGGTGCCGGGTGCGGTCAGCTCAAACGGTCGCATCGGCCCGCCTCGCCTGCTCGACCGCCGCGACGATGTTCGGGTAGGCCGCGCACCGGCAGAGGTTGCCGGACATGAACTCCCGGACGTCGGCGACGTCCTGCTCGACCGCGGCGACGGCCGACATGACCTGCCCCGAGGTGCAGAAGCCGCACTGGAGGGCGTCCTGGTCGGCGAAGGCCTGCTGCACCGGGTGCAGCTCGTCCCCGGCGGCGAGGCCCTCCACGGTGGTCACCGGTTCCCGGACCGTCGCGGCCAGGGTGAGGCAGGAGAGCACCGGCCTGCCGCCGACGTGCACGGTGCAGGCACCGCACTGGCCCCGGTCGCAGCCCTTCTTCGGGCCGGTCACGTCGAGCCGCTCGCGCAACGCGTCGAGCAGGGTCACGCCCGGCTCGACGTCCAGTCGTTCGCTCATACCATTGATGTCGAGGGAGATGTCCACTGTCTCTCTTTCCCGCGGGCCCCGGCCGGTCGCGGCCGTCGCAGGGGCCCGGTGGTGGTCGGGTGGGTGAGTGGCGCCGTGTCCCACGCTAGCGGATAGTTATCCGCTCGGCAAAGCGTGCGTGTCCCCGCACGTCCGCGGTTCTGGACTACGGTGACCCGACCAGGACGAGGAACGACCGGGCGAGGAGCGATGACGAGCGGATCGGTCAGTCACCGCCGTGCGGACACGCGTCGCAACCACGACCGGATCCTCGCCGTCGCCGCCGAGTCGATCACCTGCGGCGAGACCTCGTTCAACGCCATCGCGAAGAAGGCGGGCGTCGGTGTCGGCACCGTCTACCGGCACTTCCCCACGCGGGACGCGCTGGTCCTCGCGGTGTACCGGCGCGAGGTCCGGCACCTCGTCGAGGTGGTCCCCGGCCTGCTCGAGTCGCTCAGCCCGGAGCAGGCGTTCCGCACCTGGGCGACCGACCACCTGGCCCGCTACATGATGACCAAGCGTGGCCTTGCCGGTGCGCTGCAGGCCGCGGGCCCGTCCGGCGAGGGCGTGGCCGCCGACGCGTACGCCGCGATGGTGGAGGCGGCGTCGACGCTGGTCCGGGCGAACGTCCGGGCCGGGGCCGTGCGTGCCGACCTGGACCCCGAGACGGTGCTGCGCGGCCTCGGGGGCCTGCTCTACCTCGATCCGGACGGCGAGTGGCAGCGTCACGCCGCGGAGCTCACCGACCTGCTGTGGCGGGGGATGGCGGCCGGCGCGGGCTGAGGCGCGCTCAGGTCGTCGCGGGCTCCCGGTCGAGCCGCCGCATCTCGGCGACGGCGCCGGCGAGGGTGCGGTGCTCGAGCGACTCCAGCACCGCCCGCTCCGTCTCGGCGGTCAGCTCGGCGAAGTACCGGGCCGCGTTCCCGGTGTCCAGGCAGACGTGCTCGCTCTCCGGCCGGCATGCCCACAGCGGCTTCTCGCCCACGGCGCAGCGGTAGATCTCGGCGAGGGTGATCCGCTCCGCCGGCCGGCTCAGCCGGGTGCCGCCGGTGCGCCCCTTGGTCGACACGATCAGCCCGCCCGCGCCGAGCGGCACCAGCAGCTTGCGGACGAGGCTCGGGTTGGTGCCGAGCGCCTCCGCCAGCTGTGCGGAGCTCGTCGTGGGCTCGTCGCGCTCGGCGGCGATCGCGAGGTACAGCATCGCCTGCAGGGCACTGGAGAACCGGATGTCCAGCACGGCGGGCCTCCCCTCCACGGTCGTGGCCACAGCGTACCGGCCGGACCGGCCACGTGAGAAACTGTAATGGTCACGGTTGCACTTCGGGCGCTCATATGTATCTTTGATCAGAACACTTCGATCCGTTCCCGTCCGGACCCGCCGACGTGCCCGTGGACGGCCCCGTCATCCAGGAGCAGTGAACCGACATGTCCACGCGCGCAGCACAGATCCTCGCCCGGCCGCTCACCCTCGGCTCCGCCGAGCTGCCGAACCGGATCGTCATGGCCCCGATGACCCGGGCCTTCTCGCCCGGCGGCGTCCCCGGTGACGACGTCGCGGCCTACTACCGGCGCCGCGCCGCGGCGGGCACCGGACTGATCATCACCGAGGGCACCTACGTGGACGACCCGTCCGCGGGCGACGTGCCGACCGTGCCGTTCTTCCACGGCGAGGCGGCGCTGGCCGGCTGGGGCGAGGTCGTCTCGGGCGTGCACGAGGCCGGCGGCCGGATCATGCCGCAGCTCTGGCACGTCGGCATCACCCGCGCCCCCGGCAGCGAGCCGTTCCCGGAGGCCCCGACCGTCGGCCCGTCCGGCATCGGGCTGGACGGGACCGAGGGCGCCGGTGAGGCGCTGACGGCGGCAGGCCTCGAGCGGATCATCGGCGCGTTCGCCGAGGCCGCACGGCAGGCGGAGCGGGTCGGCTTCGACGGCGTCGAGCTGCACGGCGCCCACGGCTACCTGATCGACGAGTTCCTGTGGGAGCGCACCAACCGGCGCACCGACTCCTACGCCGGCGGCCCGGCCGAGCGGGCGCGGTTCGCCGCCGAGATCGTCGCGGCGGTCCGCGGGGCCGTCTCGCCGGACTTCCCGATCGTCTTCCGGTTCTCCCAGTGGAAGGCGGGTGACTACGCCGCGAAGCTCGCGCGGACCCCCGACGAGCTGGCCACCGTGCTCACGCCGCTCGCCGACGCCGGTGTGACCGCGTTCCACGCGTCGGGGCGGCGCTACTGGGAGCCGGAGTTCCCGGAGTCCGGTTCGGACCTGAACGTGGCCGGATGGGCCCGCAAGGTCACCGGCAGGCCGACCATCACGGTCGGTTCCGTCGGCCTGGACCAGGTCTTCGCGCCGGAGATGTTCGCCGGCGGCACCGCCCGGGCCGGGGTGGAGAGCGTCGAGCGCCTGCTGGACCGCCTGGAGGACGACGAGTTCGACCTCGTGGCGGTGGGGCGCGCCCTGCTGGCCGACCCGGAGTGGGCGCAGAAGGTGCTGGAGGGCCGGGAGTCCGAGCTCGTCCCGTTCACCAAGGACGCGCTGCAGACCCTGCACTAGTCGTGCTGCCCGGGCACCCGGGGGTCGGTACCGTCCACGTCGTGGACACAGTGGGCAGCGACGGTGATGCGCCGGTCCCGAACCTGGACGTGCCGAACCTGGCCCGGATGTACGACTACTACCTCGGTGGGTCCCACAACTTCGCCATCGACCGCGAGGCCGCGGACCGGGCCCTGCGGGCGGCGCCGCACGCCCGCACGTTCGCCCTGGCCAACCGCGCGTTCCTGGGCCGGGTCGTCCGCGGCCTGGTCGCGGCCGGGATCGACCAGTTCCTCGATCTGGGATCGGGGGTGCCGACGGTCGGGAACGTCCACGAGATCGCCCAGGCGGCGAACCCGTGGGCGCGGGTGGCCTACGTGGACATCGAGCCGGTCGCGGTCACGGCCGCTCGCCGGCTGCTGGCCGGCAATCCCCGCGCGACGATGACCCACGCCGACGTCCGTGATCCGCAGCAGGTGCTCGCGGCGCCCGGGGTCGCGGACCTGCTGGACTTCGGGCGTCCGGTCGCCGTGCTGGCCATCGCGATCCTGCACGCCCTGCCCGACGCCGACGATCCCGCCGGGATGGTCGCCGCGTACCGGGAGGCCTGCGCCCCGGGCAGCTACCTGGCCGTCTCCCATCTCGCGGCGACGAGCTTCTCCGCCGAGCAGCAGACCGTCGTCAACGAGGTGTTCGACACCACGCCCACACCCGTCACCATGCGCACCCGGGAGCAGGTCACCGGCATGCTCGCCGGGTACACGGTGCTCGATCCGGGCGTGGTGCTGCTTCCCCGCTGGCGCCCCGAACCCGGCGGGTCCGGTGACCCGCGCGAGGACGGGGACGCCAACGGCTACGGCGCGCTGGCCCGGCTGCCGGGGCCGTCACCGGACCGCTGACCGGCGGCGCCGCTCACGACAGCATCACCAGGGTCAGGGCGAGCGTCGTGCAGACGACGTGCGCGGCGACCCCCGGCCAGACGGACCCGGTGCGCCGCAGGAGCTCCGCGGCGACGAGTCCGACGACGGCCGCGGACACCACACCGATGGACGCGGTGGGCAGCAGCGCGAGGACGAGCACCGCGGCGGCGGCCGACACGACCGCGCTGCCCAGCACCCCGACGACCGCACCGTGCCGCAGCAGCGCCGAGGTCACGACCCCGCGCAGCAGCAGCTCCTGCGCCACGGGTGTGACGAGGCCGAGGACCAGCAGGCCCACGACCGTCGTGTCCGGCCGGGCCCCGCCGAGCGGGACCCCGGCGGCGCCGAGCACCGCGGTGACCGCCACGGTCAGCGCCAGCGCGGCGACCCCGGCGCCGGCGCCGGCGAGCACGGCCCGCGCGGAGGCCCGGCGGACACCGACGGCGCTCCAGGACCGGACGCGCGCCCGGGCCGAGGTGGTGAACCCGCCGAGGGCGGCGACGGCGGGCAGGGCGAGCAGCGCGATGCCGTACCAGGGCCCCAGCGCCGCGGCGTGGTCGCCGAGGATCGGTGGGATCCGGTACACCGCGATCCCCATGAGGACCAGGCCGGCGACGATCTCGCCCCAGCCGGGCCGGACGGTGGTGGTTGCCGGTGGAGGCGCGGCCGTCGCACCGGTCTGTCGGGTCCGTGTGGACATGGGACGGACGCTAGGAAGGCCGCCCGGCCGCCCGGATCGGCCGACGGGCGCCGATCCTCCGACCGAAGTCGGAGAGGACGGGCCACGAGGGGGAGGAGCGGCCCCGGCCGCGGCCCTAGGCTCGGCGCCATGGGCTGGGTATCAGGCGAGGAGCGGGCGGCGTGGCGCTCCCGCGGGACCGACGCCACGCTGTTCGTGATCGCCGTCGTGGTCACGCTCCAGACCGCCGACCGGCGCCTCGGGATGCCCGGCCCGCTGCCGGAGTGGTTCGTCCACCTCGATCTCGTCGTCGGACTGCTCTGCTGCCTCGGGCTGTGGTGGCGGCGCCGGTACCCGGTCGCACTCGCGGCGACCCTCGTCGCGGTCTGCACGTTCTCCGAGTCGGCGAGCACGGCGGCACTCGTCGCGCTGTTCACCGTGGCGGTCCACTGCTCGACGCGGGTCACGCTGACGCTCACTGTGGCGAGCCTGGCGGCGTTCGGGGTGTTCTTCGGGTTCCGGCCCGAGCCCGGGATCCCGGCCTGGGTCATGGTCGTGCTGCTGGTCACCGGGCACGCCGCCGTCGTCGCGTGGGGCATGCTCGTGCGCAGCCGCCGCGAGCTCGTCGCGTCCCTGCGGGAACGGGCCTCGGTCGCCGAGGTCGAGGCGCGCCTGCGCGCCGAACGCTCCCAGCACGAGGCCCGGGAGACGCTCGCCCGCGAGATGCACGACGTCCTCGGCCACCGGTTGTCGCTGCTCAGCGTCCACGCGGGTGCGCTGGCCTTCCACCGGACGGCGTCGGCGGAGGAGACCGCACGGGCCGCTGAGGTGATCCGGGAGAACGCCCACCGCGCCCTGCAGGACCTCCGCGAGGTCATCGGTGTGCTCCGGGCACCGGTGGGAGAGCTCCCGCTGCCCGGCGTCGCCGACATCACCGAGCTGATCGACGAGACGGACCGGGCCGGGACCCCGGTCGAGCTGCGCGACGCCCACGCGGTGACGACCGGCGGGCGGGAGGTCCCCGAGACGGTGGGGCGGACCCTCTACCGGTTCGTGCAGGAGAGCCTGACGAACGCCCGCAAGCACGCTCCCGGCGCCCCCGTCGTCGTCCGGATCGAGGGCGAGCCCAGCGACCACCTGTCCGCGGAGGTCGAGAACCGGACACCGCCGGCGCCACCGGACGTCCCCGCCGCCCCGGCCGGGTCGGGGGAGGGTCTGCGCGGGCTGGCCGAGCGGGCGACGCTCGTCGGCGGAGGGCTGGACTACGGCCCGACGGCGTCGGGTGGGTGGCGGGTCGGGATGCGGCTACCGTGGCCGGCGTGAGCACCGAGCCCGCCCCGACCGTCGACGTGCTGGTCGTGGACGACGACCCGGTCGTCCGATTCGGACTGACGATGATGCTGCGTGGTGCCCCCGACATCCGGGTGGTCGCCGAGGCCGGTGACGGCGCCGAGGCGATCGAGCTCGCCGAGCGGCACGCACCGGACGTGGTGCTCATGGACATCCGGATGCCCGGCACCGACGGGCTGACCGCGACCGAGACGCTGCGCCGGCGTCCCCGGTCCCCGCAGGTCGTCGTGCTCACGACGTTCGACGCCGACGCGCACGTCCTGCGGGCGCTGCGGGCCGGAGCGGCCGGGTTCCTGCTCAAGGACACCCCGCCCGACGAGCTCGTCCTCGCCATCCGGCACGCGGCGGCGGGGCGCCCGGTGCTCTCGCCCGAGGTCACCCGGCGGCTCATCGACCGCGTGGCCGGCGGAGGGGAGGACTCGGCCCGCGACGTGGCGCGCCGCAGACTGGCGGTGCTCGCCGAGCGGGAACGCGCGGTCGCGATCGAGCTCGGCGCCGGACGGTCGAACGCCGAGATCGCCGCCCGACACCACGTCAGCATCGCCACGGTCAAGACCCACGTCTCGGCCATCCTGACCAAGCTCGACCTGAACAACCGGGTCCAGGTGGCGCTGCTCGTCCACGACGCGGGCCTCGACCGGACGGGCTGAACCGCCCGGTCAGGTGCCGTGGTGCGCCGGTGCCTCCGACAACGCCGTCGTCAGCAGCGACACCATCGCCTCGAGCTGGATGTCACCCGACGAGTCACCGTCGTCCTCGATGCCGTCGAGGGCCTGGTCGGCCAGCCCGGCCTTGCCGTCGATCAGCTCGGCGATCCGCGCGTCGATCGTCTGCGCGGCGATGACCCGCCAGGCGGTGACCGGCGCGGTCTGGCCGATGCGGTGGCAGCGGTCGATGGCCTGGGTCTGCTCGGCGGCGGTCCAGGACAGCTCCGCGAGCACGATGTCCGACGCGACCTGCAGGTTGATCCCCACCCCGGCCGCGGTGAGCGAGCAGACCGCGACGGCGACGTCCGGGTCGTTCGTGAACGCGTCGATGTTGCGCTGGCGCGCGGCGGCCGTCTGGTCACCGCGGATCGAGGCGAACCGCATCCCCTGCCGGGCGAACAGCTCCTCGGCCGTGTCCATCACCTCGACGTGCTTGGCGAAGAAGACGACCTTGCCGGCGCTGCGGGCGAGCTGGGCCGCGTAGTCGGCCGCGAGCCCGCCCTTGGCCCGGCCGATGCGGCGCATCGTGCCGAACACGTTGTCACCGCTCGGGGAGGACAGCGCGTCCTTCTGCTCCCACCGCGCGACCTGGCGCACCAGGTCGTGGTCGATGCCGTCGACGACCGCGCCGGACCGCCGGTTCGCGAGGGCGTCGGAGTAGCGCTCGACCATGCGCCGGGCGAGATCGCGTTCGGCCGCGCGGATCGACCGGCCGGCGGGGCCGTCGAGCTCGACGGGCAGGTCGGCGATGCGCCGCGCCGGGATGTCGGCGGCGACGTCGATCTTGCGCCTGCGGACGATGCCGAGATCGACGACGCACTGCCGGGCCGCGGCGTAGAAGCGCGGGTCGGCCGGCGTCAGCCCGGTCGCGGTCAGGGCGTTCATCAGGTCGGGCAGCGGCTTCTTCCCGTCGATCCAGCCCAGGAACTGCCAGATGGCGAGGAAGTCCTCGATGTCGTTGATCAGCGGGGTGCCGGTGAGGGCCATCAGCAGCGGGCGCGGGGTGAAGGCCCGGATCCGCTCGGACAGCTCCAGGACGTGCTGCGAACGCTGGGAGGTCTTGTTCTTGATGAAGTGCGCCTCGTCGATGACCATCCCGCGGAACCCGAAGCCGCCGAGCCACCCGACGTGCCGGTCGAGCACGTCGTAGTTCACGACGACGACGTCGGCGAACCCGTCGATCGAGTCGCCGTCGCCGTAGATCACGGTGGCGGGGTGCCGCGGCGTCCAGCGCTCCGCCTCACGCACCCAGTTCGTCTTCACGACGTTGGGCACGACGACGAGCAACGGGTAGGCGTCCGCGGCCTCCGCGGCCAGCAGCGCCTGGGCGGTCTTGCCGAGCCCCGGCTCGTCGGCGAGCAGGAAGGTCCGGTGCCCGTCCGCGGCCGCCGCGACCAGCCCGGCCTGGTGGGGCATGAGGTCCACGCGGCTCCGCGCGGGCCGGTCGTCCGGCTCGGGGAGGGACATGCAGGCCGAGGCACCCGTCCCGGCGCGCTCGAACGACCGCAGCAGCGGGTCGAGCAGCTCCCAGCCGGTGAGCGGGGTGGGGCGGGTCGTGCTGGGCCGGGCGGCCGACAGGTCGGGTGCGAGGAAGGGGTTGGCCATCTGCCGCGACACGACCGACTGCGGCACCACCCCGGGCCTGCTCGCCGTGACCGTGGGCTCCGGGGGCGGGACGACCTCGGTGACCGTGCTGTCGGCCGGTTCGACGCCGGCCTCGCGCAGCACGTCCCGGGTGAGCGCCCGCGCCTCGTCGGAGACGACGGCGTCCTCGCTGAGCAGGGCCAGAAGCCCCGCGTCGCGGACGGGCGGTCGACGCCAGCGTCCGCGCCAGCTCGTCGAGCCGCTTGAGCTGCTCGGACCGGCGCGCCTCGGTGGTCTGCCCGTCGGCGAGGATCCGCGCGCGCCCGTCACGCAGCAGCAGGGTCACCGCCTGGAACTTCGTGCGGGTCGCGGGCGTCACCCGGCTGTTCCGCAGCGCGGCCTGGACCTCGCGGACGGACCGGGCGAGCACCGTCATGACGTCGCTGCGCTCACCGCCGTGGTCGCGCCCACGCCTGCGGGACTTCGGGGACTTCGGTGTGTCCTGGCGAGCCCTGGTCTGGGGCCTGCCTCGTCGAGCCAACAACTTCTCCTTCGCCGAGCCGGCAGGGCGGCCGAGCCGGCCCCACCGCGCAGGGTGCTGCGATCGGGTCACGAGCATCGGGGAATGCCGAGCGCGCCCCGAGACGTGTCCGGGACCTGCTGGGCGATCACGTCCGTGGCTTTCGTGCCTGCCGGAGCGCGTCGTCGTGCCTCCGGCCGGATGCGCCAGGTGTCCCGTGACCCGATGATATCCCGGTCCGCCGCGGAGCGCGATCGGCACGGCCCTGCGGCGGGTCGCGGGGGTCAGCCGGCCGCGGCCCGGCGGCCCCCGAGGTGCTCGGCGAGGTGCCGTTCGATCGCCCGGTGCAGCATGACCTGGTTCTCCGGGTTCTCGAAGCCGTGGCCCTCGTCGCCGGCCACGAGGTACTCGACCGGGACGCCGCGCTCGCGCAGCGGGGCCACGATGTTGTCGGACTCGGCCTGGACGACGCGCACGTCGTTCGCACCCTGCGCGACGAGCAGCGGGGTGCGGATCCGGTCGACCATGGTGATGGGGGAGCGGCGCCGCATGTCCGCCAGCTGGTCGGGGTCGTCGGGGTCGCCGACGTAGCGGATCCAGTTGTTGGTCATGTTCGCGCGGACGAACGGGGGCAGCGTGGCCAGGAAGTTGGCCAGGTCGGAGATGCCGACGTAGTCGACGGCGGCGGCGAACCGGTCCGGGGTCACGGTGACGCCGACGAGTGCGGCGTAGCCGCCGTAGGAGCCGCCGGCGATCGCGATCCGGGCGGGGTCCGCGTACCCCTGCGCGACGGCCCAGTCGGCGGCGTCGATCAGGTCGTCGTGCATGGCGCCGGCGAACTCGCCGACCGCCGCGGTGAGGTGCCGGCGCCCGTATCCGGTGGAGCCGCGGAAGTTGACCTGGAGCACGGCGTAGCCGCGGTTGGCCAGGAGCTGGACGGTCCGGTTGTAGCCCCAGGTGTCGTGCATCCACGGTCCGCCGTGGACCAGGAGCACCAGCGGCAGGCCCTCCGGTGCGACGCCGACGGGCAGGGTGAGGAACGCGTGGAGCGGGAGGCCGTCGCGGGCCGGGAACCGGACCGCTGCCATCGGCGCCAGCCCGGCCGGGTCGAGAGCCGGGGCGCCGCCGTCGAGCCGCCGGGCGTCGCCGGTGGTGTGGTCGTAGAACCAGGTGGTCTGCGGCTCCCGGTCGTGCAGGAAGGTGACCAGCCAGCGCTGCTCGTCCAGGTCGGAGTGGACCCAGCCGAGCACGCCGTCGGACAGCGTCTCCAGCGCGGCCTGGATCTCGGCGAAGTGGGGGTCGACCGGCACGATCCGGGGCCGGTCCCCGGTGAACCGGGCGGCGACGACCTCGCCGGTGCGACGGCTGACGAACACCGTCGGCGGCAGGGCGTCCGACGCCGCGCTCAGGGTGTCGAGGCTGTGCCCCTCGACGGCGGCGAGCACGGTCTGCTCGCCGGTCGTGCGGTCGACCCGGAGCAGCCGGAGGTCGTCGGAGTCCTGGTAGTCGCCCACCAGGGCGGCGCTGCCGTCCGGCGTCGGGACCGCGAAGACGCCCATCGGGTGCTCCGGCCCGCCGGCCCGGTGGACGACGTGCCTGCTGCCGGTCTCCGGGTCGGCGGCGGCGAGCTCGTAGGTGCCGTCGGCGTCCTGCGACACGAACCACGACGCCCGGCCGGTCCGGTCGACGAGGAAGGTCTCGGCCGGATCGGTCCGCTCCACCAGCGGGGTCCACTCGCCGGTCGCGACGTCGATCCGGAACACGTCGACGTAGAGCGGGCGCGGGTTCATCCACGCGATGACGGTGCCGGGCACCGTGGTCTCCGGGTCGGCGGCGAACACCCGCGACCCGGGATCCATCGGGGTCAGGTCGACGGCCGGCTCGTCGGGGGCGTCGAGGTCGACGCGGTGCAGGTGCCAGTCCTCGTTCCCGTCGGTGTCCTGGAGGTACAGCAGCCAGCGGGGGTCGTCGGTCCACAGGTGGGTGGTGATCCCGCGGCGGGTGTCGTGGGTGACGCAGACGGCGTCGTCGTGGGTCTCGTCGATGCCGCGGACCCAGACGTTGCGGCGTCCGTGCGCGGGCGCGAGGTAGGCGATCCGGGTGCCGTCGGGGGAGAGCGACGGGCTGCCGAACTCCGGGTCGGCGAAGAAGGTCTCGATGTCGATCAGTGCCGGCTGCTGCCCGGTCGGGCGTCCGGTCACGGTCATGGTGTGCTCCCCGGGTGTCGGTGTCGGGGTCCATCGGACACCGTGCCGCTACGGCACACTCAAGTCCCGCTCCCCGTAGTCGCCCGATCTCGTCACACCACGGCGGGCCGGGCGATCCCGGGCTGCGTCGTGCGGCGCCGCGGCCACCTCTCGCCGGTAGGATCGTCGCCGTGGCACGAGCAGGGAAGGAGCAGCTCCGCGGGAACGTCGCGAGCGCGATCCGGGACCAGATCATGGCGCGGACCGTGCACCCCGGTGACACGCTCCGGCTCGGGCAGCTGGCCGAGCAGCTCGGCGTCAGCGTGACCCCGGTGCGTGAGGCCCTGCTGCTGCTGTCCCAGGACGGGTGGGTGCGCCACGAGCCGAACCGGGGGTTCCGGGTCGCGGCCATCCGGCGCAAGGACGTCGAGGACACCTACCTGATGTGGTCGACAGCGGAGGGCGAGATCGCGGCGCGCGCCGCCTCCCGCGCGACCGCGCGGGACGTGGACTACCTGCGTGAGATCGACCGGCGGATCCGCGGTGCGGACCCGGACGACGGGCACCTCGCCACCGAGCTCAACTCCACGCTGCACCACTACGTGTCGGTGATCGCCGACGCCCCGAAGCTGGACTGGTTCGCGCGGGCGGCGAGCAGGTTGGTGCCGTTGCAGTTCCCCGAGAACTTCCACGTGGTGCCCGGCTGGTCCGAGGTCAACCGCACCCAGCACGCTCCGTTGATCGACGCCCTCGCCGCCGGCGACGTCGACGCCTCTCGGGAGCGGACGGCTGCGCACTTCGCCGGGACCGGTGAGCTGCTCATGCGGTGGCTGGACTCGCTGGAGTTCTGGGGCGAGCCGGACATGCCGCAGGCGCCCCGGAGCCCGGGGCGCCTGGCGGGCTGAGCCGGCCCGGGCTCGTCAGAGGTCCAGCACGAGCCGGGCCGAGCGGGAGCGGGAGCAGCACGGCATGATCACCTCGCCGGAGGCCTGTTCCTCCGCCGTGAGGTAGGAGTCGCGGTGGTCCGGTTCCCCCTCGAGGACGTAGGTCTCGCAGGTCCCGCAGGTCCCCTCCCGGCACGAGGTCGGCAGGTCCACCCCCGCGTCCTCGATCGCCTCGGCGAGGGTCTGGCCGGCCCCCACGGTGAGGGTGATGCCGGACGCGTCGAGCTCGACCTCGAACGCCGTGTTCCCGCCGTCGAGCGCCCCGTCCCTGGGCCGGAACCGTTCGAGGTGCAACGAACCGGCCGGCCAGGCGGCGCACCGCTGCTCGACGGCGTCGAGCAGGGCGCCCGGCCCGCAGCAGTAGATCGCGGTGCCGGCCGTGGGGGAGCCCAGCACGGTGTCCAGGTCGAGGACACCGTGGGACTCCTGTGGCCACAGGACGACCCGGTCCCCGTGGTGTGCGAGCTCCTCCCGGAACGCCATGGTGGGCTCGGCCCGCCCGCCGTAGAACAGGCGCCACGGCTTTCCCGCCACCTCGCACGCCCTGACCATCGGCAGGATCGGGGTGATGCCGATCCCGCCCGCGACGAACAGGTACCGGTCGGCGTCGACCAGGGAGAAGTTGTTCCGCGGTCCCCGGCAGACCACTTCGTCGCCGACCGCCAGCCGCTCGTGGACGTGGGCCGAGCCGCCCCGGCTCTCCGGCTCCCGGAGAACCCCGAGCCGCCAGCGGGTCAGGTCGGCCGGGTCCCCGCAGAGCGAGTACTGCCGTTCGAGGCCCGGGCCGAGGACGAGATCGACGTGCGCACCCGCCTCCCAGGCGGGCAGCTTGTCCCCGGCAGCGGGCGCGAGGTGCAGCGAGACGATGCCGTCGGCCTCCGGCTTAATCGCGGTGACGGCCGCGGTGACCTCGGTCGGCTGCTCGGCCGTCACGAGACCCCCGCGCCGAGCGCCGTCGCGGCGACCGCCTGCGCGGCCGCGGTGTCGCCGGTGAGCACCTGGACGGGATTGACGACCATCATCTGCGTGATCTGGTCCTCGGTGACCCCACGCCTGCGCAGCTCCGGCAGCACGTGGTCGGAGATGCGGTGGTGGTGCCAGTTCGGCGTGTGCTCCGCGCGCCAGGACGGCGGTGTGTTGATCGAGAAGAATCCGGCGTCGTGCGAGATCGTGATCTTCTCCGCGTACCCCTGTCCCAGCAGCGTCACGAGCGTGTCGATGCGGCTCGCGTCGTCGAGCACGAACTCCATGCCGAAGCGGTCCATGCCGATGAAGGAACCGTTGTCCATGAGCTCCTTGAGGTAGTCCAGGTCCGTGGAGTCGCCGCTGTGGCCGATGACCGTGCGTTCGAGGTCAACACCGTTGGCGGCGAACCACTTCTGCTGGTCGCGGCCGTTGGCGTGGGCGACATTGGTGTGCGTGGAGATCGGGACCCCGGTCTCGGCCTGGGCGCGGGCGGCGGCCCGGTAGACCCGGTCGAGGTCCGGCGTGATCCCGTGCTCGTCGGTGACGATCTTGATGATCCCGGCACGGACGCCGTCGGTGCGCGGAATGCCGGTCGTGATGTCCTGGGTGAACATCGTCTCCAGCACGTCCGGCCCGCCGAGGGTCCTCCCGACGAGCCCGTCCGGCGCGTGGGTGTGGAAGTAGGTCGGCAGGTCCTTGGCCGTGTAGTAGCCGGTGGCCACGACGATGTTGAGCGGCACCCCCTCGGCGAGCCGCTGGACGGTCGGGATGTCGCGGCCCAGACCCAGCACGGTGAGGTCGACGAAGGTGTCGATGCCCTTGTCCTCGTGCAGCGAGGTCAGGCTCGTCCGGGCGCGCTCGACGATCGCGGCCTCGTCGTACTCCGGGTGCTCGATGTTCTGCTCGAGCTCGGGATTGCGGGCCATGATGTGCTCGTGCATCAGGGTGGTGCCGATCCGCGTGGCGTCGATCGGGCCCCGCAGGGTGTTCACGGTGCTCATGAGTCTCCTTCGATCAGTGCGTCGCGGGCGGCGCGCGCGGCACCCAGACCCGCCTTGAGGAAGCCGACGTCGGAGCCGGCGGTGACCATGCGGAAGCCGCGGCCGGACTCGGTGACCGGGTCGCCGGTGATCCCGGCGGCGATCCCGGCCGCGGCGCAGGCCGAGACGATCCCGGCGACGGCGGCCCGGTGCGGCTCCTCACGCGGCCCGGTGACCGGGTCGAGGCCGAGGCTCACGGCGAGGTCGCCGGGCCCGATGTACACCCCGTGCACGCCGGGGACCGCAGTGATGTCCTTCGCGTTCGCCACGCCCACCGCGGTCTCGATCATGACCAGGCACAGGACCTGTCCGTTGACGGTCACGGGGTCCGGGCCCAGGCCGTAGGCCGAGCGGGTCGGGCCCCAGCTGCGCACCCCCGTCGGCGGGTAGTGCACGGCCGCCGCGGCCCGGCGGGCCTCCTCCGCCGACTCGATGCCGGGCACGATCACGCCCTCGGCGCCGGCGTCGAGCGCCCGCCCGACGAGCACGGGGTCGTTCGCGGCGACCCGGACCAGCGCGGTGGTGCCCGTCCGGGCGGTGGCGCGCAGCATGTCGACGGGCGTGGCCAGCCCGCCGACGCTGTGCTGCTGGTCGAGGTAGAGGTAGTCGAACCCGGCCACGGCCAGGGTCTCCGCGACGTGCGGGTCGCCGGTGTGGCAGGCCAGCCCGACGGCGGTGCCGCCCGCCTCCAGGATCCCGCGGAGGCGGTTGGGGTGGGTCTCGGTGGTGACGGCGTAGCTCATCCGAGCGCCCTGTCCAGCCGGTACCAGTGCCTCGCCGAGGCGTGCATCACCTGGGGCCGCATGGACTCCGGCATGAGGTCCAGCACCCGGGAGAGATCGTCGGTGTGCAGGTGCGGGTAGTCCGTGGCGAACAGCAGGAGGTCCTCGGACCCCAGCCACTCGATGATCTTCCGGGCGTGCTCGTCCGGGCCGAGGTCGGCCGGGGCGATGGAGAACCGGAAGTGGTCCCGGATGATCTCGGTGGGCAGCCGGTCGACCCACGGTATCTCCCGGCGCAGGCCCTTCCACTTCTTGTTGATGCTCCAGCTCCAGGTGGGCACCCACCCGAAACCGCTCTCCAGCATGGTGACCCGCATGCCGGGGAACTTCTGGAAGATCCCCTCGTAGATCATGCTGGTCATCTGCGCGCCGTAGACCTGGATCTCCGCCGCGTACTCCTCGGCGTACCAGGAGGCGTACCCGGTCGGGGACGGTGCGTCCTCGGAGGTGCCGCCCCAGCTCAGCCCCATGACCAGGTCGTGCCGGGTCATCGCCTCGTAGACCGGCCAGAACACCCGCTGTCCGTAGAGCCGTTCCGAGCGCACCGGCATGGTGACCTGCACGATCCGCGGGTGCCCACCGACGCGCTCGATCTCGGCGGCGGCCGCGGCGGGATCGCGGGCGGGGACCACCATGGAACCGACCAGCCGTGGGTCGCGGTCGAGCCACTCGGCGATCAGCCAGTCGTTGACGGCGCGGGCCAGCGCCGCTGCCCAGTCGGGGTGCCGGAGCGAGTCGACGCCGTAGGCGGTGTTGACGAGCGCGACCTCGGTCCGCCAGGGGTCGAGGATGTGGTCCTGCAGGTCCGCCAGCCGGGACGCGGGCGGGCGGTCCTCGGGCCGCCACTCGTCCCGTGCCGTGGTCGGGGCGTTCGGCGGGTAGGCGAGAGCCTGCCCGTTGGGGCCCCGCCACCCGCGTTCCCGCGCGCCCTGCACCCACACCGGGTCGGTGTAGGGGAAGAGCGCCTCGAGCGAGGGCGGGGTGGCGTGCACGTCGCAGTCGATCACCGGGCCGGACCACACGGCGTCGCGCGTGGTGCCCTGCAGCAGGGGGGTGGTCATGAGGTGTCCCTAAGGTCGTAGGTGTTCGGGGTTGGTGCCCCGGATGCCCGGGACGACGGGGTGTGGCTGATGAGGTGTTGTCGCTTCGGTGGCTCGGAAGGAATGGCCGCCCCGTCGTGCTGGACAGGCCTGGCCACTGATTCGGATCTGTGCGGACCGTCGCTGATTAGGGACCTGATGGCGGGTTGTCCACGGGCGTGACCTGCAACGACAGGAGCCTGCGCGTGGCGCAACGGCCAGTGATCTGGATCGGGATCGACGTCGGGAAGAGGACGCACCATGCGTGCGCGATCGATACCGACGGCAAGGTGGTGTTCTCCCGCAAGGTCAGCAACGACCAGGCCGCGATCGAGGCGTTGCTGGCCCGCGCTGCGGAAGCGGCCCAGGACGTGCGGTGGGCCATCGACCTGACCTGCAGCTATGCGGCGCTGCTGCAGGTGGTCCTCACCGCGGCCGACCAGCAGGTGGTCTATGTCCCCGGTCGGGTCGTCGACCGGATGAGCGGCGTGTTCCGGGGCGAGGCCAAGACCGACGCCCGTGACGCGAAGGTCATCGCCGAGACCGCCCGCATGCGCGGCGCCGACCTCACCACGGTCACCGCCACTGATGAGACCACTGCCGAACTGGCCCGGCTCGTGGCCCATCGCGAGGACCTGATGGCCGACTGGGTGCGCGGGGTCAACCGGCTGCGTGACCTGCTCGGGTCGATCTTTCCCGGTCTCGAGGCGGCATTCGACTATTCCACCCGCAGCGCTCTGGTGCTGGTCACCGGGTTCCAGACACCCCAGGCCCTCCGGGACGCCGGCGAGGCAGGGGTGATCGAGTACCTGCGTGCCCATCGGGCGTGGGCACCGGGTATTGCTGCGATGGCCGCCACCGCGGTCGAGGTCGCCCACGCCCAGACCGTGGCACTGCCCAGCGAGACGCGGACCGCGATCCTTGTTGCCGGCCTGGCCCGACGACTGCTGGAACTCGACCGGGAGATCAAGGACACCGACAAGCTGATCACCACCGTGTTCCGCTCCCACCCGGACGCGGCGATCATCGAGTCGCTGCCCGGTCTCGGACCCATCCTGGGCGCGGAGTTCCTCACCGCCACCCACGGCGGTGTCGGCCCTGAACTGGGCGGATTCACCTCTCCAGGGCGGCTGGCCTCCTACGCCGGACTCGTCCCGGTGCCCCAGGACTCCGGCCGGATCAGCGGGAACCTGCGTCGCCCACGACGCTACAACCGCCGCCTGCGGCGAGTGTTCTACATGGCCGCACTGTCCAGCCTCAAGGTCAATGGCCCGTCCCGGGCCTTCTACCAGCGCAAACGCAGCGAAAGAATGCTTCATACCCAGGCTCTGCTCGCCTTGGCCAGACGCCTGGTCGACGTCCTGTGGGCCCTGCTGCGTGACCGGAGGATGTTCACCATCACCGCACCACAACCCGCTATCGCGGCTTGACACGGTCATTCGGATTCCTCCTCGTGCGGGGCGCAGTGACAGCACGACGTAGTCGGACTCGACCGCCACGTCGACGGTCTCGACGGTGTACGGGCCGGGGATCCGGCCCATCTCGCCACGGTCGAGGGCGGCCCGGACCTCGTCCGCGCCCTCGAGGGCGACGCCGAACGCGCGTGCCCGCAGCGCCGGGTTCCAGGAGGATCGGCCGGTCTCGACGTCGAACTCCCAGTTGTGGAAGGGGCAGGTCACGAACGTCCGGCCCTCGTCGAGGCGGACGTCGCCGGGGGCGCTGGACTCGATCTGGTTGACGACCCCGCCCTCGCACAGCGGCGCCCCCAGGTGGGGGCAGCGGTTGAGCATCGCGTAGTAGCGGCCGCCGATGTTGAACACCCCGATCTCGCGGCCACCGGCCTCGACGATCCGGCGCTCTCCCGGTGGGATCTCGTCGACCCGGCCGACGACGAACCGGGTCGTGCGGCCCGGGCGCCGCGTGGGTGAGGTCGTCACGGGACCTCCACCTCCTTCGTGGGACGGCCGGGAACCGTGTACGGGTCCAGCCAGGTCGGGTCGAGGTCGGCGACGTCGCGGCAGCCCATCAGCCGCATGGTCCGGACCATCTCGCTGCGCAGGATCTCCAGCACCTGCTCGACGCCTGCGGTGCCTGCGGCGGCCAGACCCCAGGCGGGCAGCCGGCCGGCGAGCACCGCGCGGGCCCCCAGCGACAGCGCCTTGAGCACGTCGCTGCCGCGGCGGATCCCGCTGTCCAGCAGCACCTCCGTCCGGTCACCGACGGCGTCGACGATCCGCGGCAGGGCGGTGAGGGTGGCGGGCGATCCGTCGAGCTGGCGCCCTCCGTGGTTGGAGACGATCACCGCGTCCGCACCCGCCGCGACGGCACGGCGGGCGTCGTCGGGGGTGATGACCCCCTTGACCACGAGCGGCCCGTTCCAGTGCGCGCGCAGCCAGTCGACGTCGGTCCAGGTGGGGGAGTGCGAGCCCGCGCCGCCCTTGGTCATCTCGGTGAGCACCATCGGCTTGCCGTCGACCGTCACCTCGGCGGTGTTCGGGATCTCGAACGGCAGCCCGTCGGCGAGGTACCGGGCCAGCCACGCCGGCTTCGGCAGCAGCTGGGGCGCGAGCTTGACCGCGTTGCGGGCGTTGACCCGCATCGAGTAGCTGAATCCGTTCTTGTAGTCGCGCGGGCGGAAACCCGCCACAGCGGTGTCGACGGTCGCGACGAGTGCGGTGTAGCCCGCCGCCTGCGCGCGGCCGACCAGGTTCTCCATCGTGGCCTGCGACGAGAAGCGGTAGAGCTGGAACCACTGCGGACCTGCGACGGCGGCGATCTCCTCCAGCGTGTATCCGGCGGCGGAGCTGGCGACGTGGATCGTGCCCGCCCGCGCGGCACCCGTCGCCAGCCCGATGTCGCCGTCCGGGTGCACCAGGCGCATTCCCCCGCACGGGGCGGTCAGCACGGGTAGGTCGACCGGGGTGCCGAGCACTGTCGTGGAGAGGCCGGGCTCGTCGACCCAGGTGGCCATCCGCGGGGCGAACGCCACGTCCTGGAAGGCCCGGGCGTTGCGCCGCAACGTCACCTCGCCCTCGGAGCCGCCGTCGACGTACTCCCGGATGCCGCGGGGCAGGGCCCGCGCCGCAGCGCGCCGGGCGTCGGTGTGGTCGAGGAGCCGGGCGGCCCGCCGGCGACGGGATGTCTCGACGATCGCCATGTCAGGCACCCACCGCGGGGACACCGTGCCCCGGCCGCAGCGGGATCCCGTACAGGGCGCTCGCGTTCGCGCCCAGGATCCTGCGCCGTCGCTCCAGCGGGAACGACTGCGGCACGGACTCGTAGGGCGAGTCGAAGTCCCAGTGCGGATAGTCGGAGGAGAACATCAGCCGGTCCGCGAAGCCGGACTCCTCGAACATCGCGTAGACGTCGGGCGTCCACGCCGGGTCCTCCGGTTCCTCGACGGGCTGGGTGGAGAACCAGAAGTGCTCGCGCAGGTAGTCCGACGGCCTGCGGGTCAGGTGCGGGAGCTCGTCGCGCAGCTTGTCGAAGGTCGCGTCGAGGCGCCAGGAGAACGGTACGACCCAGTCCCAGCCCAGCTCGAGCAGTGCGACCTTCAGCCTCGGGAAGCGTTCGAAGACACCCTCGAAGACCAGGCTGGACACCATCGAGATCGGCAGCACCGCGAACGCGGCGTGCATCTCGGCGTAGAAGTTCTGGCGGCCGGATCCGGTCGGCTGGCGTCCCATCCCCGGGACGTGGAAGCCCAGCGGGATGTCGTAGTGCTCGCACGCCTCGAAGATCGGCCAGTAGCGCTGCTTGCCGAGCGGGTCCTGCCCGGCGGGGGACATCAGGACCTGGACGTAGGAGTCGCCGTGCGGGCCCTCCTTGCAGCGCACGATCTCGTCGGCGGCACCGGCGAGGTCGCGCGGCAGGGTGATGCTGGCCTTGAACCGGTCGTCGGCGCCGGCCCAGGTGTGGGCCAGCGCGTCGTTGTAGGCGCGATAGATCGCGACGGCGCACTCGTGGGGCATGTTCGCCCCGCCGTGGGTGATGATGTAGGTCTGCGGGCAGGTCAGCACGACGGCGGACATGTCGTACCGGTCGACGACCTGCTCCACGGCCAGGTGCGGGTCGACGCCGACCCGCCCGTGCCCGTCCACCGCGTCGAGGCGGTGGGTGAACTCGCGCTGCGAGGGGGACACCCCACCGCCGAAACTGCCCGTGCCGTAGCGGGCGATGTAGTCGCGCCAGCGCTGCGGCAGGTGCTCGGCGACCTGTGGGTCGGTCGGCAGCGGCATCGGGTGGAAGTCGGTGTCGATGATGCCGAGCTTCTCCTCGACGGGCGCGTCGGCGGGACGGGCGTCGGTGAGGGTCATGATGGGTTTCCTCTGCGGAGTTGCGGCGTGCCGGACGGGCGGGTCGGCGCGGTCACCGGAGCGTGCTGCGGCTGGTCTCGGCGGCGAAGAACACGGCGATCACCGTCAGCAGGCAGGTCGCGCCGATGAACAGGGAGATGCCGGTGGTGCCGCCGCCCGAGGCGGCGAGCAGCGAGGCACAGATCAGCGGGGTGAAGCCGCCGCCGATGGTGCCCGCGATCTGGTAGCCGAGTGAGGCCCCGGTGTACCGCTGGGTGGTCGGGAACAGCTCGCCGAGCCAGGCGCCGAGCGGGCTGTAGACGATGGCGTGGGCGAACGCGGCGAGGGAGATCCCGAGGTACATCGCGCCGGTGCCGCCGCCGTCCATGAGGGCGAACATGACCGGGATGCTGAGCGCCTGCAGGACCGCGCCGACACCGACGACGACGCGCCGGCCCCACAGGTCGGACAGGTAGGCGAACACCGGCTGGAACACGAAGCCGATCGCCGCCGCCACGAGGACGGCGTTGAGGATGTCCGCGCGCGGGAAGCCCTCCGTGATGCCGTAGCTGACGATCCAGGTGCCGTAGAGCGCGCTCGCCGCGAACGCACCGAGGACGAGCGCGACGGACAGGAGCAGGTTCTTCGGGTGGCGGAGCACCTCGACGAGCGGCACCTGCGGCTTCTCGGCGGTGGCCAGGTCCGCCTGCTCACGGGCCTGGGTGAACACCGGGCTCTCCTCGACCCCGAGCCTGATCCACAGACCGATCAGGACGAGCACGGCCGAGAGCAGGAACGGGATGCGCCAGCCCCACTCGAGGAACGCGTCGCCGGTCAGCGCGGCCGCCGCCGCGAAGGCCCCGTTGGCCAGCAGGATCCCGCCGTAGAGCCCCATCTGTGCGACCGAGCTGGACAGGCCGCGGCGCTTCGGTGCGTGCTCCATGGACATGAGCACGGCCCCGCCCCACTCGCCGCCGGCCGACACGCCCTGGACCAGGCGCATCAGCACCAGGATCAGCGGCGCCCAGATGCCGATCGTCGCGTAGGTGGGCAGCAGCCCCACGACGGTCGTCGCCACGCCCATCAGCACGATGGACAGCACGAGCATCCCCTTGCGGCCGACCCGGTCGCCGAAGTGGCCCCAGACGATCCCGCCGAGGGGCCGGGCGATGAAGCCTGCGGCCAGGGTGGCGAACGCGGCGAGGGTGCCGGCCGTGGAGCTGAACTCGGGGAAGTACAGCTGCCCGAACACGGCGGCCGAGGCGATGCCGAAGAGGTAGAAGTCGTACCACTCGATGACCGAACCGACGAAGCTCGACAGGAGCACCCGGTTCCGCATCCGGCGGTTCGGCTGTGGTGAGGGATCACCGCCCGGCACGCCGTCGGCGCTCCGGGCAGCGATCTGCGAGTCGGTCACCCTTGACCTCCGTGGTGGAAGATGATCATCGCCGATGATCGTATATTCTGATGGTAAAGAATATACGTTTGCATCCCGACGGCTGTCCAGACGCGGATCGCGCAGGGGCCGGGGACGCGTGTGTGCGTCATCGTCGGAGCCGTGACGGACGGCCCGGGTCCTGCCGGTCCTGGCCGGTCGGATGGGCCGCTGCGGACGGCGGAAGTGCTCGACGACGGCGACGGGGCTGGTCCCGCCACCGGCGTCCCGGGTGCGGCGGGGCGCCGCCCGGATCACGTCATGTTCGCGAGCGGGGTGCCGGTCCGGTCCGGCCGCCCCGTGCGGATCGCCTGCTGACTACCCGTCGTCGTCCGGGCGTGCGGCGGTGACCTGCGACAGCACGCACTCCCACCGGCCGGCACGCCGGACGAAGACGTCGGTGGTCCACTCGTCGGCGTGGTGCTCCCGGCCCTCGACGTGCGCGGTGTTGAGGACCCGGGCCGTCACGTACCCGAGGTCTCCGTGCACCCGGACGCGTTCGCTGCGCGGAACCGGCTTCATGAGGCTGTGGCGCAGCCGGCCGGTGGCGACGAGGGACAGGAAGTTCTCGCGGGTACCCACGCCGTCGTGGTCGACGAGCACCCAGTCCGGCGCCATGAACGCCGCGATGGCGTCCGCGTCGTTCCGGGCGATCGCGCGGTGCCAGGCGTGGGTGAGGTCGAGCAGCGTCGTGGTGTCGTCCACGCGGGGGATGCTCCCACCGGCGGCGCGCCCCGTCAGGCCGCGTCGGCCCGAGGTGCGCGGAGGGTGAGCGGCATGAGGTCGTGCACCTCGGCCCGGAGCACGTCGAGCGCCTCCTGCTCGTGCCCGGCGAGGTAGCCCAGCACGGCCTGCTGGAACACGCCGTCGAACATCCCGTACGCGGTGTGCGGGGTGAGCGCGGTGCCGGAGCCGGCCAGCTCGGCGTAGCGGGTGACGACCCGCCAGACCATGTCCTCGAGCGTCCGGTCGATCTGCTGGACGGCCTCCCGCAGGCCCTCCTCGAACATGCTCTGAGAGCGCAGGTCGTACCAGAGGCGGTGCATGGGTGCCTCATCGACGATCGTCTGGCGCAGCGTGTCGGCGAAGGCGGCGACCAGGCCGTCGGCGGTGGTCGAGCCGGCGACCGCGCCGTCGTAGCGGGTCACGCAGACGGCTTTGTACTGCCGGACGCAGTACACGATCAGGTCCAGCTTGTCGCCGAAGTAGTAGTGCACGACGCCGTGGCTGAAGGGGGAGTTGTTCGCGATCTCCCGCAGCGACGACCGGGCGAAACCCAGCTCGCCGAGCGTGCGCAGCGCCGAGTCCGCGAGCGCCCTGCGGCGTGCGTCGTGCTTGTCGATCGGATTGGCCCGCGCCATGCCACCGCCCCTCGTCCCCGGTCGTCCGGATCGCCACCCTAACCGATCCTCGTGACGGATGGTCACCAAAATCTGGACGACTGGTCAGCGATATCTTGACAGTCGGTCAGAGTTTCCACGAGGGTGTGGCTCCCATCACCGCCGATGAAGGAGTGCCAGTGACTCAGATCGACCTGACCGGACGCACCGTGCTCGTGACCGGGGGCGCGCAGGGCCTCGGTGAGGGGATGGCCCGCGCACTGGCCGACTCCGGGGCCTCGGTCGTCGTCGCCGACATCCAGGACGATCTCGCGACCAAGCTCGCCGAGTCGCTCGGCGAGCGGCACGGTTCCGTGCACCTGGACGTCACCGACGACGGGTCGTGGTCCGCCGCGGTCGCCTCCACCGTGGACCGGTTCGGCGGGCTGGACGTGGTCGTCAACAACGCCGGTCTCGAGGTCACCCAGCTCCTGGTCGACACCGACCCGGGCGACGTGCGGGCCATGCTCGAGGTCAACATGCTCGGCACGATGCTGGGGATCAAGCACGCGTTCCGCGCCATGCGCCCGGGCGGTGCGGCCGGGCAGGGCGGCTCGGTGGTCAACATCGCCTCGGTCGCCGCGACCATCGCCTTCCCCGCGATCGGCGGGTACTCGGCCACCAAGTCGGGGATCGACCGGCTCACCCGGGTCGCGGCCATGGAGTCGGGCAAGCTCGGCTACGGGGTCCGGGTCAACTGCGTCTTCCCGGGGCTCGTGCCGACGGCCATGGGCCAGAAGCTCGCCGTCGAGACCGCGGGGCTCGGGCTGTTCGAGAGCCCGGAGGCTGCCGTGGGCGCCGTCGTCGAGCTCACGCCGTCGGGCCGGCTCGGCGAGGTCACCGACATCGCCGACGCCGTCGCGTTCCTGGCGTCGGACGCGTCCCGCTTCGTCAACGGCGCCGGCCTGCCCGTCGACGGCGGCATGGGCATGTGATGCGCCTCGTCGACCATCTCGACAAGGGGGCGTCCCTGGATCCGGGTGCGCCCTGCCTGGTCTGCGACGGCGAGGTCGCGACCTACGGCGACGTGCGGGAGCTGGGCGACCGGGTCGCCGCGGCACTCGTCGGGCACGGTGTCGAGCCGGGGGACACGGTCGCGATCCTCTCGGCGAACGACCCGACGTCGTTCACCTGCGTGTTCGGGATCAGCCGCGCCGGTGCCGTGTGGTGCCCGATCAACCCGCGCAACGAGGCGGGCGAGAACCGCGAGCTCCTCGAGCTCTTCGAGTGCTCGGTCCTGATCTTCCAGTCGTCGTTCGCGCCGCTCGTGGACGCGATCCGCGGTGACCTGCCGCGGCTGCGGACCCTCGTCTGCCTCGACGCCGATCCGGAGTGGGCCACCGGCTGGGCGGAGTTCCTGGCCGCGGGGGCCGACGCCGGGCCGGTCGACCGGCAGTGCCCGGACGACGTCGCGATGGTCGTCGGCACGGGCGGCACCACCGGCCGTCCCAAGGGGGTGGTGCTCACCGGGACGACCATCGAGACGATGACGGCGATCACGCTCATGAGCTACCCGTGGCCGCCGGACGGCGGGCGGCCCACCTACCTGGCGCTGGCACCGCTCACCCACGCCGCGGGCGTGCTGTGCTTCCCGGTGCTGTGCCGCGGCGGCTCGATCGTCGTCATGCGCGCCCCCGACGTGGGCGGTTTCCTCGACCACGTCGAACGGCACCGGGTGACGCACACGTTCCTGCCGCCGACGCTGATCTACATGGTCCTCGACCACCCGTCGCTCGACGGGCGGGACCTGTCGTCGTTGCAGTGCTTCTGGTACGGCGCCGCGCCGATGTCGGTGACCCGGCTGGAGGAGGCCCTCTCCCGGATCGGCCCGGTGATGGCGCAGCTCTTCGGCCAGACCGAGGCCCCGATGATGATCTCCACGATGGCGCCGGAGGACCACTTCGCGCCGGACGGGACGGTCGCCCGTGAGCGGCTGTCCTCGGCGGGACGGCCGTCCCCGCTGGTCACCGTCGGGATCATGACCGACGACGGCCGGCTGCTCGCCCGGGGCGAACGGGGCGAGATCGTCGTCCGCGGTTCGCTCGTCATGCGTGGCTACCTCCGGAACGAGAAGGCCACCGCGGAGGTCTCGGCGCACGGCTGGCACCACACCGGCGACATCGGCTACCTAGACGACGACGGCTTCCTGTTCATCGTCGACCGGGCGAAGGACATGGTCATCACCGGCGGGTTCAACGTCTACTCCTCCGAGGTGGAGCAGGTGCTGATGGCCCATCCCGCCGTCGCCGACTGCGCCGTCATCGGCCTTCCCGACGACAAGTGGGGCGAGCGGCTCACCGCCGTCCTCCAGGTCCGGCCCGGCAGCACGCTGGACCCGGCGGAGCTGACGTCGTTCGTGAAGACCCGCATCGGCAGCGTGAAGACGCCGAAACAGATCGAGGTCTGGGAGGACCTGCCCCGGTCGAAGATCGGGAAGGTGCTCAAGGCCGACATCAGGAAGACGTTCCTGGACGTCGCGACCTGATCCCGCTCCACCCCGGAACATCACCCCCGAACGGCGAGGAGGCCGTCTGCATGAAGCTCGCTCTCTATCTCCCCAACTTCCGCGACAAGGTGACGGTCACGGAGCTGGAGGACCTGACCGCCCTCGCCGAGGACCTGGACTTCGACTCCGTCTGGACGCTCGACCGCATCGTCGTGCCGGAGGCGTCGGACCGCGGGGAGCTGCAGTACTCGTTCGGCATGATCCCCGAGATGCCCAAGGGGCTCCCGGTGTCCTCGCGCGGCGAGTGGCTGCAGGGCATGCCGCTCATCCCGTGGCTCGCGGCGAAGACGTCGACGGTGCGGATCGGGATGAGCATCATCGACACCCCGTTCCGGTCCCCGGGTGTCCTGGCGGCCGAGATGGCCACCATCGACCACCTGTCGGGCGGACGGCTGAACGTCGGCGTCGGTGCCGGGTGGATGCCCGAGGAGTTCGCGGCCTCCAGCGCGTCGCACATCTTCCCGAAGCGCAACAAGCACGTGCGCGAGACGATCGAGATCATGCAGGGCGTCTGGGGCGACGACGTCTTCGAGTACCACGGCGAGTTCGCCGACTTCGACCGTTGCGGGTTCGGGGCGAAGCCGCTGCAGAAGCCCGGCCCGCCGATCTTCTTCAGCGGCCTGAAGGACCCGCGGCGCGCGGCCACGCGGATCAGCAGGTACGGCCTCGCGGGCTGGATCGGGATCCAGGACTCCCCGGAGGACATCACCCGCTGGCGGACCGAGATCGCTCGCGAGCTCGGTGAGATCGGCAGCGAGCGCACGGTCGACGACCTCGAGATCAGCAGCATGCTGTGGACCGTCATCACCGACACCGACGTCGACCAGTCTCCCGGCGGTAAGCTCACCAACCTCCTCGTCGGGTCCGCACGGCAGATCACGGACCGGCTCAAGGCCTACAAGGAGGCCGGGATGACGATGCCGATGTTCTGGCCGCCGTTCGCGGACGTGCCGGTCGCGAAGACGCTCGACGACCTCAAGCGGATCAAGGAGGAGATCATGCCCGAGGTCGAGGCCACGAGCACCTGACGGCGGCAGGGCCGACCGGCCCGCCGCGCCCGTGACCTCCGGCCCCCGGAACGGGACGGTCGTCACTGGCCCCGGTTCCGCGGACGGGCGAACCGTCTGTGCATGACGAACTCGACGGATCCGGCCACCTCGGACCCGGGGTCACCGGTGCGCCTGCAGGCCCGGCTCGATCCCGTCCTGTCGCGGTGGCTCTGGCTGGTGAAATGGCTGCTGCTGGTCCCGCACATCGTGGTGCTCGCGGTGCTCGGGGCGGCGGTGTGGGTGCTGACGATCGCGGCGTTCCTCGCGATCCTGGTGACCGGCCGCTACCCGCGCGTGCTGTTCGGGTTCAACCTCGGCGTGATCCGGTGGTGGTGGCGGGTGGCCTGGTACGGCTACGGCGGCCTCGGCACGGACCGCTACCCGCGGTTCGCCCTCGACGACTCCCCGGACGACCCGGCCCGGCTCGACGTCGCCTACCCCGGCTCCCTGTCCCGCGGGCTGGTGCTGGTCAAGTGGTGGCTGCTCGCGCTGCCGCACTACGCGGTGCTGGCGTTCCTGGTGGGCGCAGGCGGGACCGGCCTGGCCCGGGCAGGGGGTGGGCTCCTGTCCCTGCTCGTGCTGTTCGTCGCGGTGCTGCTGCTGTTCACCGGGGGCTACCCGGCAGGACTGTTCGGCCTGGTCACCGGCATCGACCGGTGGGTGCTGCGGGTGGTCGCCTACGCCGGTCTGATGACCGACGCCTACCCCCCGATGCGGATGGACCAGGGCGGGACGGATCCCGCGGGCCCGCTGCCCGGCCCGGGCACCTCGGCCCGCGCCGCCGCACCCGCGGCGACCGAGGCGGCCGCGGGCTCGACGGCCCTGCGCACCCGGCCCGGGACGACGACCGTCACGCCGGCGGCCGTGGTCCAGCCTCCCCCGACGGGCCGGTCGGTCCTGCTCGGGATCGGGGCGTGGCTGGTGCTGCTGGGCGCCGGGCTCGGCATCGGCGGCGGCACCGGGGCCACCGGCCTCGCCGCCGTGGTGGCGGCGGTCGTCGCCGGGTCCGTGGTGCTGCTCGTGGGCGTGGCACTGATCGTCGTCGGCGCGCGCCCGCTGCCCGACGGCGACCAGCGGTGAGCCCCGGCGGCGTGGCCCGGCCCGCCGTCAGGGCGTGCCGGTCGTCGTCGGGGCGGGGACGAGGGTGCGCGCCCACGCCCGGGCCCGGTCAGGCTCGCCGGGACGCAGCGGGCCGTTGCCGGTGACCACGAACGACTCCGGCGGTGCCGCCGGCCGGTACCCGCGGTGGCGGAGCGCGCGGTGCGCCGACCGTGCGGCGGACCCGGGGATCCACGGCGAGACCCGCGTGTCGGCGCAGGCGAACCGTGCGTCGCCCGGGGAGGCGGGCGGCAACCGGTCGATCCACTCGCGGATGCCGTCGGCGCCGGACCCGCCCGCGCCCTGCCGCACGGCGTCGGCGCGGGTGGAGGGCCGGCTCATCCCGAGCGCGTGCGTGGGGCCGAGCACGACCAGCAGGTCGCCCGGGCGCAGCGGGGTGCCGGGGGAGGGCGGGTCGACGACGACGTCGCAGCCCCGCCCGCGCAGGCCGTCGGCCACCGCGTCGGCGACGGTCCGGGTGTTGCCGAACAGGGACTCGACCACGATCTGCGCGTGCACGGGATGCTCCTCCCGGAGGCGGGACGGGCCCCGACGGTGGCCCCCGCCCGTCGCCGTTCCCAGTCGCGAAGGCCCTGTCGCCCGCGGGGCGATGGTCCCCACCGGGGCGGGTGGGAGTGCCGGTCACAGGACACGGCCGGAGAGCGCAGCCTGCGGACACCCCCTGCACCGACCCACCGAGGAGACACCATGGACGCCACCGGACGGACCGGCCCGCGCCCCGACGAGATCGTCGTCGGCGTCGACGGGTCACCGACCTCCCGCACCGCCCTGACCTGGGCGCTCGCCGAGGCTGCACGGAGCAGGAGGTGGGTGCGCGCGGTGCGGGTCTGGGACCCGACGGCGCTGTTCGCCCCGCCCGCCCCGGTCGTCGAGATGCGGTCGACCGTCCGCCACGAGGAGCAGCTCGCGCTGGAGGCCGACCTCGCGGCGGTGCTCCCGCGTGCCGGGATCCGGGTGGAGGGCGAGCTGCGGGAGGAACCCGTCGTCGACGGGCTCGTGGCCGCGTCCGCCGGAGCGGCGATGCTGGTACTCGGCAGCCACGGGCACGGGCCGGTCAGCCGGATGCTGCTCGGCTCGGTGAGCGCCGCGTGCTCCCGGCGGGCGCGGTGCCCGGTCGTGATCGTCCCCGCCCGGGCGGAGACCCCGGCCGACGCCGACGTCACCGCTGCGGGCCCGGCCGCCGAGGTGTGAGGCCGGGCCCGGTCACACGGGGGCAGTGGCTCCGAGTCCTCGGTGAGGACGTCCTCGACCGGCCGCCGGGGCGTGGGCGGGCTCGCGGTGGCCACACCCAGCCGGATCGCCGCCTGGATCCGGCGGGGCCGCCCCAGCAGGCGGTGCACGTCGGTGCGGACCGGCTCGACGTCGATCAGCTCGGACAGGAACGCCGCGGACAGGCCGTGCGCGGCCGCGGCGAGCAGCACGGACTGCAGGCCCTCACCGGCGCGGACCTCCTCGGCGGGCCCGTCGGCGTGGGTGCTGACGAACCCGAGCAGCGGCGACGACGGTGACAGGCCCTGCCCGTCGGCCGGCCGCGCGCCACCGGGCAGCCACACCGCCGACGGGGACACCGCCGGACCGCCGAGATCGGCTGCCACCCCGTCGTGCCGGTCGTCGGCCCACGACGTCCAGCGGGCCACCTCCGCCCGGAACGCGGGATCGTCCATCCGGGTCCGGTAGGCCCGCCGGGCCATCGCCCCGAGCCGGTCGGCGACCTCGGGGTCGGCGACGAGATCGAGCCAGACCCCCGCGTCGATCGCGGCCCGCCGCAGTGCGAGCCGGGCCTCGGCCGTGACCCCGCCCGGGCCGAAGTCGGTGCGCTGGGTCCGCCGGACGCCGATCGCGTCGAGCATCGCCTGCTCGGGCACGGTGGCCGGGCGTCCGCTCCCGCGGCGCACGGTGGCCATCAGCCACGGATCGGTCCGGTCCGGGTGGAGGGTCACGAACGGCCGGTGCCCGAGCCCGATCAACGCGAGCCGCAGCGTGCGCACCGCCGCCCCGCACGCGAGCCGCTGCTCGCGGCCGTCGGGATCGGCGACCCGCAACCACCGCTCGGGGTCGCGGAGCACGTCGATCGTCCCGGAGCGCAGCCGGAACCGCCACGGCTGCGTGTTGTGCACCGACGGCGCGCGGGTCGCCGCGCCCAGCACGGCGAGGATCTCCGCCCGGTCCAGCCGCAGACCGGTCACGTGGGTGCCCAGCGGCACGTCGTCCACCTCCCGGCCGGTCACCTCAGTGGTCGACCGCGGCCGGGCGGTCCGCGCCCGCCCAGGCGATCGCGGCCTCGACGTCGGCGTGCCGGAAGTGCCGGACGCCGGGGTGCAGCACGGTCCCGGCGACGGCCGGGGCGAGGGTGGGCAGGATCCCGTCGAGGGCGAGCGCGACCCGCCGCACCCGGCGGTGTTCCTGCATCACGAACTCGGCGTGCCGGACCAGGCCGCTCAGGTTCTCCCACCCCGGGAACGACGACGCGACGAGCACCAGACCGGCCAGTTCGCCGTGCGCGGCGTACCAGGAGTCGATCTCCTGCCGGAGCCGGTCGAAGTCGGCGGCCCGCAACGCCCGGTCCACCCGGACGACGGCGACGCCGTCGTCGGGCCGCAGCTCCACCGAGAACCCGGCGGCCGGGAGCCCCTCGAGCCAGGCGACGGCGCGGTCCTGCTGCGACTCCGGGAACACGGCCAGCGAGTACGGTGTCAGCACGGCCGCGACCCGGCAGGCGACACGGACCGCCTCCCGGTCGCTGACGACGGCGCACCCGTCGAACAGCGGGAGTGCACGCAGGCCCAGGGTGACGTCCTCCCACATCGCGTCGGGCGTGATGCCGTCGAACGCGTCGTCGAGGACCACCAGCACGCGCAGCCGGCGGCCCGCGGCCGCTGCGGAGTCCAGCAGCGGGACGACCGCGGCCTCGTAGTCGGCCCGGGAGATGGTGCCCGACGCACGGACGCCGTCGACGCCCTCCGGCAGACCGTCGATCCTGGTGATCATCGGATGGTCCCCTCCCACGTTGCGTGCCCTGACGGCGCCCGACGATCCCACCCGGTGCGCGCTCCGCGACAGGCGCGAACGACCCGTCGTGCCCGGGACCCAGGTCACCCGTCCTCGCTGGTCCGGTCGTCCCCGTGCCGTCCGGCCCGGTGCGGACGGGACCCCCGGCCCCTTGCATCCGTGCGTCCGGCCCTGTCCGGCCGCGGCGCCGGTGCCCACGATCGGCGGGGTCGATCGGAGGCCGGTCATGGGCCACAACACCGGCGGTACCGACGCGCCGTCCCGGCTCCGGCGGCGCACCGAGCGCATCGAGGACGGTCTGTCGGTGTTCCTCGGCGTCCTGGCCGCCCTCGCCGCGGTGCTGTGCCTGACGCTCGCGTCCACGGTCCACACCGACGCCGTCGGGCGGGCGCGGGCCGAGGCCGCCGACCGCAGCCCGACGGCCGCGGTGCTGGTCACCGGCACCGTCACCGTCGGGCGCGAGGCCCCGGCCCTCCACCACCCGGCGACCGTGCGCTGGACCGGCCACGACGGTGAGATCCACACCGGACACACCGTCGTCCCGGTGACCGGCCCCGCCGGGTCCGCGGTCGAGGTGTGGACCACCGCCGACGACCGGCTGGTGCCGCCGCCGCCCGCCGCGGCCGACATCTGGGTCGCCACCCTCGCCGTCGGCACGATCGCGGCGGTCCTCGCCGGAGGCGCGTTGTGGCTGCTCGCCGCACTCCTGTTCCGGTGGACGGCGCGGTGCTACGCCCGCGCCTGGGCCCAGGACTGGGCCCGCGTGGAACCGCACTGGACCGGCCGCTCCCGCACCTGACCCTGACCCTGATCCGACGTGATCACGGATCGGGAAGCCACGCGGACATCCGTGACCGCCTCGCCTCCCGATCCGTGATCACCGGGCCTGACGGGATTTCACCAGTCCGGTCGATGGGCGCCGGAGCGGGGCGCTGGACCATGGCCGGGGCCCGCTCCGGCCTGCCGAGCGCCGGACGGCGGGTCCGTGGAGGAACCATGACCCGGACAGCCGACGCCCACGAGGCACTCCGCACCGCGCTGGACGGTCGCGTCGTCACTGCCGAGGACGGGGACTACGACGACGTCCGGCGGGTCTGGAACGCCGACATCGACCGCAGGCCCGCGGTGATCGCGCAGTGCGTGTCGACGGGGGACGTCGTCGCCGCCGTCGGGTACGCGCAGGCGGTGAGGCTGGAGATCTCGATCCGCTCCGGGGCGCACAACGTCGCGGGCCGGTGCACCGGCGACGACGGCCTCATGATCGACCTCAGCCGGATGCGCGGTGTCGTGGTCGACCCGGAGGCCCGGCGCGCCCGGGTGCGGGCGGGCGCCCTGCTCGCCGACGTCGACGCCGCCACCCAGGCGTACGGGCTCGCGGTCCCGCTCGGGGCGATCAGCCACACGGGCGTCGCCGGCCTGACGCTGGGCGGCGGGATGGGCTGGCTGAGCCGGCAGGCGGGCCTGACGATCGACAACCTCGAGTCCGCCGAGGTCGTCGTCGCCGACGGGCGGGTGCTGCGGGCCTCCGCCGACGAGAACCCGGACCTGTTCTGGGCCGTCCGGGGCGGGGGCGGCAACGTCGGTGTCGTCACGGAGTTCGAGTTCCGCCTCCACGAGGCCGGTCCGATGGTCGAGTTCGGGTTCTTCTTCTGGGAGGTCGAGCGGGGCGCCGAGGCGCTGCGGCTGATGCGCGACGTCGTCGGGGCGTTGCCGCGCTCGCTCAACGCGTTCATCGCGTTCACGAACGCGCCGCCCGCGCCGTTCGTCCCCGAGGAGCAGCACCACCGGCCCGGCTACGTCCTCCTGCTGAGCGGGTTCGGCGACCCCGCCGCGCACGCGCAGGTCGTGGACCGGGTCCGGGCCGGGCTCCCACCGCTGTTCGACTTCGTGACGCCCATGCACTACACCGAACTGCAGCAGCTGCTCGACGAGGGCGCCGCCTGGGGGTTCCACTGCTACGAGAAGAGCATCGAGATCGGAGACTTCACCGAGCCGGTCATCGAGGTCCTGACCGAACTCCTCCCGCAGAAGGTCTCGCCGCTCACGGCCATGATCGTCTACCGGCTCGACGAGGCCTACCTGGAGACCGGCGAGCAGGACACCGCCTACGGCGGTCGGCGGATACCGCAGTACGAGGTGTTCCTGTCCCCCGTCTGCGCCGATCCGCAGGAGCTCGTGAGGGATCGGAGGTGGGCGCGTGCGATCTGGGACGACCTCCGACCGCTGGGTCTCGGGATCGGCGGGTACGTGAACTCCATGTCCGACGAGGTGGACGACGAGCGCGTCCTGGCCGCCTACGGGCGGGAGAAGCTCGACCGGCTCGCCCGGATCAAGGCCGAGTACGACCCGGGCAACGTCTTCCACCGCAACGTCAACATCAAGCCGGTCTGAGCGTCGTCACGACGGGGCGGCGTCCCGGCGCGCGCGGCGGGACGCCAGGACCGTCCGCAGCACGTACCACGGTGACGGCGGGTTCCAGCCGAGCTGCGCGGCCTGGCCCAGGTCGTCCCGGTTGGCCCAGTGCTCGACGACCATGCCGTCGGCGAAGCGGAGCCAGTGGGTCTGGGTGGCGGCGAACCGCCGCCCGGTCGGTGGGAAGGCGTGCAGGGGCCGGGCGTCGTCGTCGAACACGACGAAGGTGCCGGTCTGCCGGCCGGACATGGTGGTGTGCAGGACGACGAGATCCCCGTCCGCCACGACGTCGTGGATCTCCCAGGCCAGCTCGCCGTAGGCCGCGCGCAGCCACTGCGCGGTCGCGTGGAAGGCGGCCGGGCCGCGCCCCCGCGCCGCCGCCGGCTCGCGGTCGGCCTCGCGGTTGAGCGCCTCCGGGTGCACGACGGCCTCGAAGTCGGCGGGCGTGCCGTCGGCCATGATCCGGATGGCGCGCGCGGCCAGTTCCTTCCGGTCGAGGGCGGTGCCTGCGGGGTCGGTGTCGGTCACGGGTGCCTCCGCGTGTCCGGGACGGGTGTCCGAGCGTCGGGCCGGGACCGCTCCCCGGCCAACCCCAGAATTGGCGACCCTGCGGGACAGGTCCCGGCACGGGGCCGTCCGCGCCGGCCCGTCCAGGTCACCGGTCCGTCGGCGTCATCCCCTCCACACCGACCATGTGGGCCGTGCTCGTCTCGTCGCGGATCGTCCTGATGCCCTCGTACGCGTCGCCGTAGTAGAACGACTCCCACGCCGTCTTCGAGGGGAACTCCAGCAGCACCAGCCGAGCCGGGGCCCACTCGCCCTCGTAGCGGGTCTGGGCGCCGCCCCGGACGAGGTAGCGACCGCCGGCCTCCTCCAGCGCGGGCCGCACCCGCTCCATGTACGTGGCGTAGCGGGACACGTCGTGGATGTCGACGTCGACGATGACGTAGTACGGGCCGTCGCCGCCGGGCGGTTCGGTGGACATGGGCGCCTCCGGGCCTGCCGACGGCGGGAGGCCCGGCACCGGCCGGGCGGCCCCACCAGGGTCGCCGGAACTCGGTGCCCGGCCCCGGTCCGTTACGGCTCCGGCACGCGTCGCGGCGGCCCGACCGGTGAACGACTGATAACATCCGCCCGTGACCCGCTCAGGTGTGAGGTAGCCGTGGTGCAGCGCACCCGCGATCCCGCGCGCAAGCAGAAGATCCTTCGTGCTGCCGCCGAGCTGCTCGCCCACAACGGTTTCCACGCCGTCTCCATGGCGGACATCGGCGAGCGCGCGGGCATCACCGGCTCCGCGATCTACCGCCACTTCGACAGCAAGTCCGCGATACTGGTGGCGCTCTTCGAGCGGATCATCGACGACCTGCTCGAGGACGGCCGCCGCAGTGTGGAGGGCGCGACCGACCTGGAGCACGCGCTCGAGGACCTCATCGCGGGCCAGGTCGACTTCGTGGTGGGCAAGCGGGTCCTGGCGCAGGTGTACCACAACGAGATCCAGAACCTCCCGGCCGACGACCAGGTCCGGCTGCGCCGCAAGCAGCGCCTCTACATCGAGGAGTGGGTGCATCTGCTCGGCGAGCTCGCCCCGGGCCGCGACGAGAACGTGGTCCGCACGCTCGCGCACACCGCGATCGGCGCGATCCAGTCCGTGCTGTTCCACCAGGTCCTGCTGCCCGAGGCCGCCCTCCGCGGCCTCCTGCGCGACGCGGCCCACGCGATCCTGCGGCTGGAGTCGCCGGACGGGTCGGGCACCGGCACCCGGCCGGCGACGGCGTCCGCCGGCCGCTGAGGGGTTCGCGACCGGGGCCGGCACGCCGCTCGGGCGGACACGCGCGTCCGTCTTAGTGAATGGCTATTGACAACCGCGGCGCGCCTGTGACTTGATGCACACGGTCCCGAGGGTGTGGCCGGCCGATCCGTCCACGACCCGGGCCCGGGGCGGGGCACCGTGCGCCGCCGGCCACACATGCGGTCAGGTCGGAAGGAACGAGCCGAGTTGAACATCGCCACCCTGCTGCGCCGCTCCGCGGCGGACCGGCCGGACGCCGTCGCACTGCGCCTGGACGACGTCGAGATCGACTACGCGGGGTTCGCCGAGCAGGGCGCCCGCTTCGCGGCGCACCTGCGGGCGTCCGGCGTACGGCCCGGCGACCGCGTCGGCTTCTTCCTGCCGAACTGCCTGGAGTACCTGGTCGGGTTGCTCGGCACCTGGCAGGCCGGGGCGGTCGGCGTCCCGCTGAACCACATGTTCCCGGACGACCCGCTGCGGTACGCGATCGAGGACTCCGGGGTGACGGTCCTCGTCCTGACCGCCGACGACCGGGACCGCGTCGGCGCCCTGCTCGACGGCGGCGGCCCCGAGCTCCTCACCACCGGCCCGGACGGCGGGTTCGCCGCCGCCGTCGCCGCGCACGAGCCGATGGGCACCGTCGTACCGCGGCTGGACCGCGACGACGCCTGCCTGATGTACACCTCCGGCTCCACCGGGAAACCCAAGGGCGTGCGGCAGACCCACCGCAACATCGCCGCCGAGGTCGACGGTGCGATCGACTTCTACGAGCTGACCGCGGACGACCACGTCCTCAACTGCATGCCGCTCTTCCACGTCGGGGGCCTGCAGCTGGCGAGCCTGCCGATCCTCGTCCGCGGCGGTCAGATCACCTTCATGCCGCGGTGGGACGTCGTCCGCTGGATCGAGCTGGCGCAGCGGCTGCGGCCCACCTACGGCGGCCTCATCTCCACGATGATGATCGACGTCGGCAACCGGACGGTGAAGGCCCCGGTCGTGCTCGACTCGTTCCGGATCTGCATGTTCGGTGGCTCGCGGACGCCGTCGGCGGCGATCGCACGCCTGGAGGCGGGCACCGGCATCGTCGGCGTCGAGATCTACGGGCAGACCGAGCAGAACGGGCTCGTCGTCTCCTACCGGGCCGGTGACACCCGCCGGCCGGACTCGATGGGCCGCCCGCTGGAGCAGATCGTCGACACCCGTCTCGTGCCCGTCGACGGCGGTCCCGACCTGCGCCCCGGCGACGACGGCGTCGGCGAGCTGTGGGTGCGCGGCGACGCCGTCACCCCCGGGTACTGGAACATCGACGCACCCGAGAAGTGGTCGGACGGCTGGTTCCGGACCGGTGACCTCGTGTCGACCGACGCCGACGGCTACCTCTACTACGTCGACCGGATCGACGACATGATCGTCTCCGGCGGGGAGAACGTCTTCCCGCAGATGGTCGAGGAACACCTCGCCGCGCACCCCGACCTCGCCGAGGTCGCGGTGATCGGTACGGCGCACGATCGGTGGGTCGAGCAGGTGACCGCGGTCGTCGTACCGAACCGGGACGGGGTGACCGCCGAGGCCGTCGCGGACTGGTGCGCGACGAACCCGAACCTGCGGGGGATGCACAAGCCCCGCCGCATCGAGGTCGTGGAGGCGCTGCCGCGGACCGGCAGCGGCAAGCTGAACCGCCCGGACCTGCGCAGGATGTTCCCCTGAGCGGTCCCGACACCGCAGCCACACACCTCGCGACGCGGCCCCACCCCGTGAGACAGCCGCACACCTTCTGAGGTGCCAGCCGCCTTGTGGTGCAGCCGCACGCCTTCGAACCTGTGCGGATCGCCATCAACCTGTGCGGCCACGGCGTGGCGGGCGCGGCGGTGCCGGGCGCGGCGCGGCGGGCGGCGCGGGGCGCTGGGGTGCAGCCGCACGCCTCGTGGCGCAGCCGCGCACCGTATGGCGCAGCCGCGCCCCTTGTGAGGTAGCCGCACGAGTCTGGACCTGTGCGGGGTGCCCTCAACCTGTGCGGGAGCGGTCCGGCGCGGGTGCGCGGCGCGGGTCGTGAGAGCCCTGCGGGCGGCCGGCGCGGCGCGGTGCGGTGCGGCGCGGGTGCGGGCGCGGGTCAGGGGATCAGGGCTCGGGACACCGCGGCCAGGTCCTCGGGCAGGCCCTGCACCGCGATGGAGTCGACGACCGTGTCCTCCCAGCGGCCGAGGTCGTCGCGGATCTTCGCGGCCGGGCCGACGAGGGCGACCTGCTCGACAAGCGCGGTCGGGATCGCCGCGGCGGCGGCCGCCTTCTCCCCGCGCAGGTAGAGGTCCTGCACGCGGGCGGCGAGCTCGGCGTGGCCCATGCGGGCGAAGACGTCGTGGTGGAAGTTCGCGCCCCGCGCGCCCATCCCGCCCATGTAGAGGGCCAGGTCGGGGCGGACCCGGTCGGCGGCGCGGTCGACGTCGTCGTCGACGACCACCGGCAGGGTCGCGACGACCTCGAACCGGTCGGGCCGGCCGCCGCGGCGGGCGAACCCGGCGTCGAGCGCCTCGCGGTAGAAGCCGTCGAACGCGGGGGAGAAGAACATCGCGTGCCAGCCGTCGGCGATCTCGGCGGCGAGCGCGATGTTGCGGGGCCCCTCCGCCCCGAGCTGGATCGGCAGGCCGGGGCGCCGCACGTGCAACGACGACCGCAGCGGCTTGCCGAGCCCGGTGCCGCCGTCGAGGGGCAGCTCGTGGAACTCGCCGCGGTAGGTGAGCGGTCGCTCGCGTGCGAGCACCTGCCGGACGACGTCGACGTACTCGCGGGTGCGCGCGAGCGGGCGCGGGTAGGCGACCCCGTGCCAGCCCTCGGACACCTGCGGGCCGGAGGCGCCGAGCCCGAGCACCACCCGCCCGCCGGACAGGTGGTCGAGCGTGGCGGCCGTCGTCGCCGTGGCGGCGGGGGTGCGGGCGGGGATCTGGGCGACGGCGGTGCCGAGCCGGATCCGGCCGGTCAGCGCGGCGCAGAACGCGAGCGGGGTGAAGACGTCCGAGCCGTACGCCTCGGCGAACCAGATGCCGTCGAACCCGAGGTCCTCGATCTCGCGCACCCGGTCGGCGAAACCGTCCGGGATCCCGGTGGAGAAGTGTCCGGCGTTCACGCCGACGGGCAGGCTCATGGGTGGTGGTCTCCTGGTCAGTAGGACTTGGGCAGCCCGAGGACGTTCTGGGCGATGAAGGCGAGCGCGAGCTCCTGGCTGACCGGCGCGATGCGCATGAGCCGGGCCTCGCGGAAATAGCGGTTCACGTGGTACTCGTCGGCGTACCCCATCCCGCCGAAGGTCTGGAGCGCCTGGTCGGCGGCCCGGTACCCGGCGTCGGCCGCGAGGAACTTCGCGGTGTTGGCCTCGCGGGCGCAGCGGTCGCCCCGGTCGTAGAGCCAGGCCGCCTGCCGGCAGACGAGCTCGGCCGCGTCGAGGCGGGCGTTCGCCTCGGCGAGCGGGAACGCGATGCCCTGGTTCTGCCCGATCGGCCTGCCGAAGACCTCCCGCTCGCCGGCGTAGCGGACGGCGGCGTCGACCGAGGCCCGCCCGATGCCGAGCGCCTCGTGGGCGAGCAGGATGCGCTCCGGGTTGAGCCCGTCGAGCAGGACCCGGAAGCCCTCGTTCTCGGCGCCGACCAGCCGGCCGGCGGGGACGCGGACGTCGTCGAGGGTGACCTCGTAGGACGCGACGGCGTTGCGCCCCATCTTGGGGATCGCCCGGGTCGCGATGCCGGGGTCGTCCATGTCGACCAGGAAGATCGAGAGGCCCTCCATCGGCGCGGCGGGGTCGCGCTCGGCGGTCCGTGTGGCGAGCAGGATCCGGTCGCTCTCGGCCGCCTTGGAGATCCACACCTTGCGGCCGCTGATCCGGTAGCCGTCGCCGTCGCGGACGGCGACGGTGCGGATCCGCGAGGTGTCGGTGCCGGCATCGGGCTCGGTGACGCCGAAGCAGACCTGCAGCTCCCCGGTCGCGACCCGGGGGAGGACCTCCCGGCGGAGCTCCTCGCTGCCGTGCCGGGTGACGACGTTGATGCCGAACACGCTCAGGTGCAGCGGGGTGCACCCGTTCATCGCCGCCCCGGACGCGGCGATCGTCTCCAGCAGCAGCCCGGCGGCGGCGACACCGAGGCCACCACCGCCGTACTCGGTGGGGATCCCGATGCCGAGCCAGCCGGCCTCGGCGAAGGCCCGGTAGAACTCGGTGGGGAACAGGTGCTCCCGGTCGTGCCGGGTCCAGTAGTCGCCGTCGAACCGGCCGGCGAGGTCGGCGACGGCGGCCCGGATGTCGCGGTGGTCGTCGGGGAGGGAGAAGTCCATGTCCGCCGATGATGTCGATCGGGGGCCCGCCGGTGAAGAGGGGATCACCCGCTCCGCTCGGCGAACCTGGTCAGCCCGGCCCGCAGCTCGTCCGAGCCGACGTAGCCCGCGAAGGCGTCGAACTCCAGCTCCAGGGCCTCGTCGGTCGGCAGGTCGCGGGCGGCGCGGGCCACCCGCTTGATCTCGGCGACCCCGCGGTCGTTCCGCGTGAGGACGCGGCGGGCGAGGCGCAGCGCCGCGGGCAGGAGGTCGTCGGCGGGGACGACCTCCTCGACCAGGCCCCACCCTACGAACCGCTCGGCCGGCTCGAGGTCGCCGGTGAGCAGCAGCCGCGTCGCGACGTTGGCCGGGACCTTGCGCTGCAGCCGCACCGCGCCACCGCCGCCGGGGGTCATCCCGAACCGCAGGTGCCCGTCGCCGAGCAGCGTCCCCTCGGCCGCGACGACCATGTCGGCGGCCAGGACCAGCTCGAAGCCACCGGCCACCGCGTAGCCGTGGACGGCCGCGACGACCGGCCGGGGCGAGGCCTCGACGCGGGCGAACAACTCCCCGGCGCGCCGCACGAAGGCCAGGATCGCGTCCTGCGCGCCGTCGAGGCGCGCACGCAGCCGGCGCAGGTCGGCGCCCGCACAGAACGCCCGCCCGCTGCCGGCGACGACGACCGCGCGCACGTCGGCGCGGGAATCGATGGTGTCCAGGGTGGACTCCAGGTCGTCGAGCAGCTCGTCGGACAGGGCGTTCAGGTGCTCCGGCCGTGCCAGCCGGACGACCGCGATCCCGTCGTCGACGTCGAGGGTGACCAGCGGCATCGTCGTCCCCCTCAGCCCTGGCCGAACAGCGTCGTGTGCTCGTGGCGCAGCTTGTACTTGAGGATCTTCCCGCCGACGGTCTCGGGCAGGGCGTCGGCGAACACGACCGCCTTGGGCGTCTCGTAGCCGCCGAGCCGGGCCCGGCAGTGCTCGATGATCGACTCCTGGTCGGCCGCGGCGCCGGCCCGGAGCACGACGACGGCGGTCACGGCCTCGCCCCAGTGCGCGTGCGGGAGTCCGATCACCGCCGCCTTCTCGACGGCCGGGTGGGAGTGCAGCACCGACTCGACGCGCAGGCTGGACACGTTCTCGCCACCCGACTTCACGATGTCCTTGAAGCGGTCCACCATGATCCGGAGGCCGTCGTCGTCGACCGCGGCGCTGTCGCCGGAGTGGAACCAGCCGCCGCGGAACGCCTCGCGGGTGGCGTCCTCGTTCAGGTAGTAGCCGGCCGTGACGATCGGGCTGCGGTAGACGGCCTCGCCCGGCGTGTGCGGGGCGTCCCGCAGCGAGGCGCCGGTCTCGTCGACGACGTCGGAGGCGAGCAGCGGGCTGGGCACCCCGACGTAGTTGACGGCCGGTGCCGAGCGGTCGTAGACCTCGGGCCACTTCGCCGGCCAGAACCGGTGGCAGGCGATCGCCTCGGTCTGGCCGAAGATCCCCAGCACGGTCAGTCCCGGCGCCTCGCGCAGCAGCGTGGCGTAGACGTCGGGGGCGAGCGCGCCCCACCCGTAGACGAGCACGGTCAGGCTGGACAGGTCGGCCCCGGTGCGGTCGGCCTCCGCGGCCAGCGCGGCGACGAACTGCGGGGACCCGGCCCAGACCGCCGTCGGCCGTTCCTCGGCGATCGCGGCCACGACCTGGTCGGGCACCGGCCGGCGGCCGAGCACCAGCGAGCCGCCGGACAGGAACGCGGAGAGCGTGAAGATCTGGTCGCCGACGTGGTAGATCATCGGCAGGTAGGTGAGGACCTTCAGCTCGGTCTCCACCCGGAGCCCACGGGTCAGCGAGACGGCGAAGTTCAGGCCGGCCAGGTGGCTGGCGGCGTGCGAGGTCATCACGCCCTTCGGCATCGCCGTGGTCCCCGACGTGTAGAGCAGCTGCCAGATGTCGTCGCCGTGGATCTCGACCTCGGGCTCGGTGGTGGGGTGGCCGTCGAGGAAGCCGCCGAAGGAGGGGGACCCCGCCACCGGGCCGCCGCCGATGGTGACCGTCGCCCCGACCCGCAGGCCGGTCCCGGTGAACGCCTCCTCCGCGCGCGGCCACAGCTCGGCGTCGACGATCGCGAGGCCGGGCTCCGCCTGGGCGATCAGGTGTTCCAGCACGTCGGTGGCGAGGGAGGGGTTGATCGGCATCGCGACCATGCCCGCCTTCGCGATGCCGATCTTCGCGAGGTAGGCCTCCACCGAGTTCTCGCAGAACAGGACGACCCGGGCGCCCGGTTCGAGGCCCTGGCCGGCGAGCGCGTGCGCCACCTGGCAGGCGATCTCGTCGGCCTGCCGGTAGGTCACCGATGCGAATCTCTCTTCACCGTAGGCGCCGGGCCGTCCGGTGACGGCCGTCGCGTCCGGGTAGCTCCAGGTGAGCCGTTCGAAGACGTCCCCCACGGCCGTGCGTTCCCAGCGGTTCACCGCCCGCCTGCCCCGCAGCGTCGTGACGTCGATCTTCCCGAGCAGGTCCACACCAGCCTCCTTGCCGTTCACCGGACGGCGGTCAGCATCGCGGGCTCGGGTGACGAAGACAACCCTTGAGTCACACTCGATTCACATAAGCCCGAGATATGGCGGTGTGATCCCCGTCATGAGAAGGTGTCGAGGTGGGCGTCGAAACCGGGCATGAGCTGCCGACTTGCCGGGTCGAGCGGCCCGGCGCCGGGGCTTGCCAACGTCGACGAAAGTGAACGACGATGTACTCCGCGCCGGGGCGACCGGCCGAGGACGGCTGAAGGAGTCGAGGTGGACTTTCGGGAGAGCCCCGAGCACAGGGACCTCCGGGACACGGTGCGGGCGATCGCGGCGGAGTTCGGCCCGGAGTACTACGTCCCGCGGGCCGAGGCGGGCGAGCCCACCTCGGAACTCTGGGCCAAGCTGGGGAGCAGCGGTTTCCTCGGGATCAACCTCCCCGAGGAGTACGGCGGCGGGGGCGCCGGGCTCGTCGAGCTCGCGATGGTGTGCGAGGAGACCGCCGCGGCGGGCTGCCCGCAGCTGCTCCTGCTGGTGTCGGCGGCGATCTCCGGCGAGATGATCGCCGACTTCGGGACGCCCGAGCAGAAGGCGCACTACCTGCCCCGGATGGCCTCCGGCGAGGCGAAGGTGGTCTTCGCGATCACCGAGCCCGACGCCGGCTCCAACACCCACCGGCTCTCCACCGTCGCCCGGCGCGACGGTGCCGACTGGGTCGTCAACGGGACCAAGCACTACATCTCCGGTGTCGACGAGGCCGAGGCGATCCTGCTGGTCGCCCGCTCCGGGGTCGACGAGAACACCGGCAAGGGGAAGCTCTCACTGTTCCTGGTGCCGACCGACGCACCGGGCCTGGTGCGGACCCCGCTGCCGGTGTCGGCGAAGCTGCCCGAGAAGCAGTTCGTCCTGCACTTCGACGACCTCCGCCTCCCCGCGGAGGCGCTCCTCGGCGAGGAGCACAAGGGCTTCCAGCAGGTGTTCCACGGGCTCAACCCGGAGCGGATCACCGGCGCCGCGGTGTGCGTCGGCGTCGCCCGGCACGTGCTGGGCCGGGCCGCGGAGTACGCGACCACCCGCACGGTCTGGGACGTCCCGATCGGCAGCCACCAGGGCGTGGCGCACCCGCTGGCCAAGGCGAGGATCGAGACCGACCTGGCGGCGCTGATGACGTCGAAGGCCGCCTGGCTGCACGACGGGGGACTGCCGGCCGGGGAGGCGTCGAACGTCGCGAAGTACGCCGCTGCCGAGGCCGCCGGCGCCGCCGTCGAGGCCGCCATCCAGACCCACGGCGGCAACGGGCTGGCGACCGAGTACGGCCTGCTGCCGTACTGGGGGATCTCGCGGTTGCTGCGGATCGCCCCGGTCAGCCGGGAGATGGTGCTCAACTTCGTCGCCCAGCACAGCCTCGGGCTCACCCGCTCGTACTGATCTCCTCCGATCCGAAGGGGCCCGCAGAACCATGCCCACCGTCCTGCGTTCCGCGCTGAACACCGCGGACGAGACCTACCTCAGCAACCGCAGCCAGTCTGAGAAGGTGCTCGCCGAGCTCGACGAGCAGCTGCAGACCGCCGTCGCCGGTGGTGGGGAGCGCTACCAGAAGCGCCACCACGACCGCGGACGGCTGCTCGCGCGGGAGCGGATCGAGCTGCTCCTCGACCGCGACGCATCGTTCCTGGAGCTGTCGTCACTGGCCGCCTGGGGGACCCGGTTCACCGTCGGCGCGTCGATCGTGACCGGCATCGGCGTCGTCTCCGGGGTCGAGTGCGTGCTCATCGCGCACGACCCGACCGTCCGCGGCGGGGCGATGAACCCGTGGTCGCTGAAGAAGACGCTGCGCGCACTCGAGATCGCCCGCGTCAACCGGCTCCCGGTGATCAACCTCGTGGAGTCCGGGGGCGCCGACCTCCCGACCCAGTCGGACCTGTTCGTGCCCGCCGGCAAGATCTTCCACGACCTCACCGAGCTCTCCTCGATGGCGATCCCGACGATCGCGCTGGTGTTCGGCAACTCCACCGCGGGCGGCGCCTACGTGCCCGGTATGTGCGACTACGCCGTGATGGTCGACCAGCAGGCCAAGGTCTTCCTCGGCGGCCCGCCGCTGGTGAAGATGGCCACCGGCGAGGACGCCGACGACGAGGAGCTCGGCGGCGCGTCGATGCACGCCCGGGTGTCGGGGCTGTGCGACCACTTCGCCGTCGACGAGCACGACGCCATCCGGATCGGCCGCGAGATCGTCTCCGAGCTCGGCTGGCACAAGCTCGGCCCCGGCCCGACGCGGCCCGCCGACGAGCCGGTCCACGACCCCGACGAGCTGCTGGGCATCGCGCCGTCGGACATCAAGGTCCCGTTCGACCCGCGCGAGGTGATCGCCCGCGTCGTCGACGGCTCCCGCTTCGGCGAGTACAAGCCGCTGTGGGGGACGAGCCTGGTCACCGGCTGGGCGTCGATCCACGGCTACCCGGTCGGCATCCTCGCCAACGCCCGCGGGGTGCTGTTCAGCGAGGAGGCGAAGAAGGCCGCGGAGTTCATCCAGCTGGCCAACCAGACCGACACGCCGCTGATCTTCCTGCAGAACACCACCGGCTACATGGTCGGGAAGTCCTACGAGCAGGGCGGGATCATCAAGGACGGCTCCAAGATGATCAACGCGGTGGCCAACAGCAAGGTCCCGCACATCACGGTCAACCTGGCGGCCTCGTTCGGCGCCGGCAACTACGGCATGTCGGGACGCGCCTACGACCCGCGGATGATGTTCGCCTGGGCCGGTTCCCGGCTCGCCGTGATGGGGGCCGCCCAGCTCGCCGGCGTCATGTCGATCGTGGGGAAGCAGTCCGCGGAGTCGTCGGGGCGCGAGTTCGACGCCGAGGCCGACGAGCGGAACCGCGCGGCGATCGAGGAGCAGATCGAGTCCGAGTCGCACTCGTTCGCCGTCACCTCGAAGCTCTACGACGACGGCCTGATCGACCCCCGTGACACCCGCACCGTGCTCGGTATCGCCCTGTCGGCCGCGCACTCGAACACCGTCGAGGGCCGCCGCGGCTTCGGCGTCTTCCGGATGTGAGGCAGGAGATGACCATCCACAAGCTGCTGGTGGCGAACCGCGGTGAGATCGCCGAGCGGATCATCCGGTCGGCCCGTGCGCTCGACATCGCCACCGTCGCCGTCCACTCCGACCCGGACGCCGACGCACTGTTCGTCGAGGCCGCCGACGAGGCGGTGCTGCTCCCCGGCGCCGCACCCGCGGACACCTACCTGCGCGTCGAGAAGATCATCGAGGCGGCGCGGGCGACCGGGGCCGACGCGATCCACCCCGGCTACGGCTTCCTCTCCGAGAACGCCGGGTTCGCCCGCGCCTGCGCCGACGAGGGCATCACCTTCGTCGGCCCGCCGGTCGAGGCGATCGAGGCGATGGGTTCCAAGATCGCGGCGAAGGAGCTGATGGAGAAGGCGGGCCTGCCGGTGCTGCCCGGCGCGACCGTCGACGACGCCGAGGAGGTCGACGCCGCCACGATCGCCGCGATGGCCGACGGCATCGGCTACCCGCTGCTGGTCAAGGCCGCGTACGGCGGCGGCGGCCGGGGCATGCGCATCGTGCGCGCCGCCGACGAGGTCGTCGACGCCGTCACCGGTGCCCGGCGCGAGGCGACGTCCGCGTTCGGCAACGGCACCGTGTTCCTCGAGCGGTACGTCGAGGACCCCCGCCACGTCGAGGTGCAGATCTTCGGCGACACCCACGGCACCGTCGTCCACCTCTTCGAGCGGGAGTGCTCGATCCAGCGGCGCTACCAGAAGATCATCGAGGAGGCCCCGTCCCCGGCCGTCGACGACGCGCTGCGGGCGCAGCTCGGCGACGCGGCCGTGGCCGCCGGTGCCGCGATCGGCTACACCGGTGCCGGCACCGTCGAGTTCGTCATGGCCCCCGACGGCGAGTTCTTCTTCCTGGAGGTCAACACCCGGCTGCAGGTCGAGCACCCGGTCACCGAGGAGGTCACCGGGCTGGACCTGGTCGCGCTGCAGCTGCGCGTCGCCGAGGGCGACCCCCTCCCGGCCGAGGTCCGCGGGGCGACGATCACCGGGCACGCGATCGAGGCCCGCCTCTACGCCGAGGACCCGGCGGCCGACTACCTGCCCGGCTCCGGCACCCTGCACCGGTTCCGGATCCCGGAGCTGCCGGGCGTCCGTGTCGACACCGGGGTGCGGGACGGCTCGCTGGTCGGGACGCACTACGACCCGATGCTGGCCAAGGTGATCGCGCACGGCCGCACGCGTGCGGAGGCGGCACGGAAGCTCGCGCGCGCGCTCTCCGAGGCGCAGCTCCACGGCCTGGTCACCAACCGCGACCTGCTCGTGGCGGTCCTGCGCGAGGACGAGTTCCTCGCCGGGCGCACCGACACCGGCTACCTCACCCGGCACGATCCGTCGGCCCTGGTCGGCACCGTGCCGCAGCACACGGTGGCGGTGCACGCGCTGGCGGCGGCGCTGGCCGCGCAGTCGGCCCGCCGCGCCGACGCCCCCGTGCAGCGCCCGGTCCCGACCGGGTGGCGCAACGTCGGCGGGGCGTCCCAGCACGCCTGGTACCGGATCGGCGAGACCGACGTCGACGTGCGCTACCGGATCACCCGGGACGGCCTCACGGCGTCGGTCGACGGCACCCCGCTGGACTCACCGGTGCTGATCGAGGCCCGGCCCGACCGGGTCGACCTGCGGGTGGCGGGCGTCCGCCGCACCGTCTCCGTGCACGTCGCCGGGGACGAGGTGTTCTGCGACAGCGTGCTCGGCGGCACGACCCTGACCGAGCGGCCGCGGCTGCCCGAGCCCGGTACCGAGGCCGCCCCGGGGTCGCTGCTCGCGCCCATGCCCGGCACCGTCGTCCGGGTCGCGGCCGAGGCCGGGCAGGAGGTCGGGGCCGGCGCGGTGATCGTCGTGTTCGAGGCCATGAAGATGGAGCACTCCGTGCGGGCACCGCTGGCCGGTGTGGTCGCGGAGGTCGCCGTCGAGGTCGGGCAGACCGTCGACACCGGAGCGGTCCTGGCCGTGATCGACGAGATCGCGGACGAGAAGGAGGATGCCTGATGTCCGAGGTGACCTACGAGGTCGTGAACGGCGTCGCCTGGCTGACCATCGACCGTCCCGAGGCACGGAACGCGCTGAGCAGGGCCGTGCGCGAGGGGCTGTTCGACGGGGTGCACCGGTTCAACGCCGACGACGGGGCCCGGGTGCTCGTGCTCACCGGCGCGGGGGAGAAGGCGTTCTGCGCCGGCGGCGACCTCAAGGAGATGAACGACACGGCGCTGACGGTGCCGCCGCCGGACTTCCTGCCCCAGCTGGGCCGCAACATCGACGTTGCCAAGCCGACGATCGCCGCGGTCAACGGCATCGCCTTCGGCGGCGGGTTCCTGCTCGCCCAGCAGTGCGACCTCGTCGTCGCCGCCGAGCACGCCCGGTTCGCCGTCTCCGAGGTGCGGATCGGCCGCGGGTCGCCGTGGGCGGCGCCGCTGTCGTGGCTGGTCCCGCCCCGGATCGCGATGGAGATCCTGCTGACCGGCGACCCGATCGACGCGGCGCGCGCCCAGGCGTACGGCCTGGTCAACGACGTCGTGCCCGCCGAGCGCCTGCGGGAGCGCACCCAGGAGCTCGCGGAACGGATCGCCGCCAACGCCCCGCTGTCGGTGCTCGCCGCGAAGCGGACGGCGTACCTGTCCGCGACCCACTCCCGCGCCGAGGCCTACGACCGTGCCGAGGAGATCTGGGAGCCGGTGTACCGCTCCCGTGACGCCCAGGAGGGCCCGCTCGCCTTCCGGGAGAAGCGCACGCCGGTCTGGCAGGGGGTCTGACGATGACGGTGACCCTGGACGGCGTCCTCGACGACCTCGTCGCCGAGACGCGCGTGCTGGCCGATCTGGTCGCCGCACTCGACGACGACGGCATCGCCACGCCCACCCCCGCCGCCGGCTGGGACGTCCGCGACCAGCTGACCCACCTGGCGTACTTCGACGAGACCGCGACGCAGGCCGCGGCCGACCCGGAGGGGTTCCGCCGCGACGCCGACGTCCTCGTCGCGGGCGGGACGGACTTCCCGGACCGGATCGCCGCCGAGCACGCCCACCTGGGGGCCGACGAGGTCCGGGCCTGGCTGGACCGTGCCCGCTCCGCGTTCGTCGGGACCTTCCGTGGCCTGGAGCCGAGGACCAGGCTGCCCTGGTACGGCCCGGAGATGAGCGCGCTGTCCTCGGCGACGGCCCGGCTCATGGAGACCTGGGCGCACGGCCAGGACGTCGCCGACGCGCTCGGTGCGGTCCGCGAACCCAGCGACCGGCTCCGGCACGTCGCCCACCTCGGCGTCCGGACGTTCGGGTTCGTGTACACGCTCCACGAACGCCCGGTGCCCGCGACGCCCGTGCGGGTCGAGCTCGACGCCCCGTCCGGTGCGCGATGGGAGTGGGGCCCGGCCGACGCCGCCGACCGGGTCACCGGCACCGCCCTGGACTTCTGCCTCACCGTCACCCAGCGCCGCCACGTCTCCGACACCGCGCTGGCCGTCGACGGCCCCGTCGCCACCGAGTGGATCTCGATCGCGCAGACCTTCGCCGGTGCTCCCGGCCCCGGCCGTGCGCCCGGCGCCGTGCCCGTCCCGCACACCCCAGGAGGACGCCCGTGACCGCCGAACCCCGCCGCGCCGTCCGGATCGGCAACTGCTCCGGGTTCTACGGCGACCGGATCTCCGCCGCACGCGAGATGGTCGAGGGTGGCCCGGTCGACGTCGTGACCGGCGACTACCTCGCCGAGCTCACCATGCTGATCCTCTGGAAGGCCCGGCAGAAGGACCCGTCCACCGGCTACGCGAAGACCTTCCTCACCCAGGTCGAGCAGATCCTCGGCACCTGCCTGGACCGGGGGATCCGGATCGTCTCCAACGCCGGCGGGCTCAACCCCGCGGGCCTGGCCGCCGAGCTCGGTGCGCTGGCGGAGCGGCTCGGGCTCGCCCCGCGGATCGCCCACGTCGACGGCGACGACCTCGTCGGCAGGCTCGACGAGCTGCAGGCCGCCGGTCACCCGCTGGCCCACCTCGACACCGGTGCGAAGCTCGCCGACGCGGGGGTCGACCCGGTGACCGCCAACGCCTACCTGGGCGCCTGGGGGATCACCGAGGCGCTGCGGGCGGACGCCGACATCGTCGTGACCGGGCGGGTCACCGACGCCTCGGTCGTCGTCGGGCCGGCGGCCTGGTGGCACGGCTGGGAGCGGACCGATCTCGACGCGATCGCCGGTGCCATGGCGGCCGGGCACGTCATCGAGTGCGGGCCGCAGGCGACCGGCGGCAACTATGCGTTCTTCTCCGAGGTCACCGACCGCCGCTATCCCGGGTTCCCGATCGCCGAGGTCGAGGCGGACGGCTCCTCGGTGATCACCAAGCACGAGGGGACCGGCGGCCTGGTCTCGGTCGGCACCGTCACCGCGCAGCTGCTCTACGAGATCGGCCGGCCCGCCTACCTCGGCCCGGACGCCGTGGCGCACTTCGACACGTCGCAGCTGAGCCAGGAGGGTGAGCACCGGGTCCGGATCTCCGGCACCCGCGGCAGCGCCCCCACCGACGAGCTCAAGGTCGCGCTCAACCACGAGGGCGGCTACCGCAACACCATGACCCTGGTGCTGACCGGCACCCGGATCGAGGAGAAGGCGGAGTGGGCGACCGAGCAGCTCGCCGAGCTGCTCGGCGGGCGGGACCGGTTCGCCGAGTTCGACACGCAGCTGCTGCGCTTCGACCACCCCGACGCACCGGCCAACGCCGAGGCCACCGCGCACCTGCGGATCACGGTGAAGGACCCCGACCGGCGGAAGGTCGGGCGGGCGTTCTCCAACACCACCATGGAGCTCGCGCTCGGCGGCTACCCGGGCTTCCACACGACCACCCCGCCCTCGGCGGAGAGCGCGTTCGGCGTGTACTGGCCCACGCTCGTGCCCGCGTCCGAGGTCGGGCACCGGGTCACCATGCCGGACGGTGCCGTGCGCACCGTCGGACACGCCCCGGTGACGGGTCCGGTCCCGGACCCCGCCCCGGAGGCCGCGCCGCCGGCCCCGGTCGGCGGGCCGACCCGGCGGCTTCCGCTCGGTGAGATCGCCGGGGCGCGGTCGGGGGACAAGGGCGGCAACGCCAACATCGGCGTCTGGGTCCGCACCGACGCCGAGTACGCCTGGCTGCGCGGGCTGCTGACGACCGCGACGGTCCGGGAGCTGCTGCCCGAGGCCGCGGACCTGGAGATCCACCGCTACGAGCTGCCGAACCTGCGGGCGGTCAACATCGTCGTCGTCGGGATCCTCGGGGCGGGCGTCGCGTCGGCCACCCGGCCGGATCCGCAGGCCAAGGGACTGGGGGAGTACCTGCGCAGCCGCCTCGTCGACGTCCCGGTGGTGTTGCTGGAGGGTGGGGAGGTCTAGGACGACACCGTGGTGACGACGACGGCCGCGCTGGCGGCGGACAGCGCCGCCGCGGCCGCGATCACCGCGCTGCTCACCGCGGCGGCACCCCAGTTGCCCTGCTCCAGCTCCTTGGCTCGGGTCGCGACCCGGCCCGACCACTTCGGGACCGGGTCCAGGCTCGGCAGCGTCCCGCTGGCCGAGATCAGCGCGATGATCGCGGCGAGCCGGGCGTCGGGCTCCTCGCCGCGTTCGAGGACGGCCTGCATCCGCTCCCGCAGTGCGTACTCGTAGCCGGTGTCCGCCGCGGGGAGCCTGGTCGTCGGGACCAGGCCCAGGAAACGCCTGCGCTCGCGGCGCAGGAACCCGCGCTCGACGAGGCGCTCCGTCAGCGGCTTCCAGAGCGTGGATCCGATCGTGACCAGCTGGGACTGGACGTGCCGCGGCCGCGCGGCGACCGTGTCGTAGGCGTCCTGCAGCAGCGGGTCGGGGAGCGGGCCGTCGCCGGTGGCGACGATCGTCGTGCCCTTGTACCAGGCACCCCCGTCCTCCGGGCGGATCCGGCCGAGCAGGGCGAGCTCGACCAGTACCGCTCCGCCCAGCGTCTGGTGCAGCGTCCCGGCCCCGGCCGGGACGCCGTACGTGTCGTCCATCAGCAGGAGGAGCACGTCCTCGACGATCAGGTTCTCGCTCTGCACGGTCATCGTCCCCTCGTCCCGGCGGTGCACCGGACCGGCCGGGCAGCTCGACACCCGTAGTCGACACCATGCCGCCACGGCACGGTCAACACCTGTCAGCCCTCCGTGGGCTCACGGGTCGAGGTGGGTGTCCCCGAGGGTGGTCACCGACAGGTGGGTCATGCCGTCGGCGCCGGCCAGGTGACGGTGCCGCTCGCCCGCGGCGACGGTGACGACGTCACCCGGCGAGAGCGCGAGCGCGCGGCCGTCGGCGTACTCGACCGCACCCCGGCCGGCGGACAGGACGAGGGTCTGGTCGGAGTCGTGGTGGTGCCAGGCCGTCCCGGCGCCGGCGGCGAACCGGGTCGCCATCACGGTGAGCCCGCCGGGGGCGTCCGCCCGGCGCGCGATCCTGGTCCACACCGGACCGTCGAACAGGGGCAGGTCGTCGCAGCGGACCTCGGCCGGGACCTCCCCGCCGGGGAAGCGGAGACCGGCGAGCGGCGGGCTGTCGGGCATGGCGGCTCCTCGGGGTCGGGTACCCGGCGGCCGGGCCGGGATGCGTGGGTCAGCGGACGGCCGTCGTGGCCTCGTCGGGGACCTGCCGGACGGCCGCGTCCTCCCCGCCGGTCGTCTCCCGGTCGCCGGGGGCGGGTCCCGGCCCGGCGGGCGGGAGGACCGGGTCGGTCGAGAGGTCGCGCCAGAACGCGACGGCGACCCCGACGACGACCACGAGGAAGGGCGCGGAGCTGACGATGACCATCTGCTGGAGCGACTCCAGGCCGCCCGCGACGAGCAGCGCCATCGCGGCGGCCCCGGTGACCAGGCCCCACAGCGCGAGGATCCAGGCCGGCGGGTGCTCGGTGCCGCGGCTGGTCAGCATGCCGAGGACGTAGGTGTTGGCGTCCGCGCCGGACACGAAGAACAGCACGACGAGCACGATCGTCACCACCGAGGTGACGGACGGCAGCGGCAGCGACTGCAGCATGGTGAAGAAGGCGGAGTTGGCGTCCGCCGCCGCGGCGGCGGCGACCCGGGTCGTCCCGGCGAGGTCGGTGTGGATGGCCGTCCCGCCGAACGCGGTGAACCAGATCGAGAACACCAGGCTCGGGACGAGCAGCACCCCGACGACGAACTCGCGCACCGTGCGGCCGCGGGAGATGCGGGCGAGGAAGACGCCGACGAACGCGGCCCAGGACAGCCACCAGGCCAGCATGAAGTAGGTCCAGGACTGCATGAAGTCGATGTCGCCGTTGGCCGGGGTGATCAGGCTGGTCGCGACCAGCTCGCTCAGGTAGCGGCCCACCGACTGCACGTACAGGTCGAGCAGGTACACGGTCGGCCCGGCGATCAGCACGAACACGAACAGGACCGCGCCGAGCCCCATGCTCGCCTCGGACAGGTAGCGGATGCCGCGCGCGACGCCGGTGAGTGCGGACGCGGTGAACAGCAGCGTGATCACCCCGATGATCACGAACTGGACGCCCGTCGAGTTCGGGATCCCGAACAGGGCGGTGAACCCGCCGTTGATCTGCATCGCGCCGAGTCCGAGCGACGTCGTCGTCCCGAACAGCGTGGCGACGACGGCGAAGACGTCGATCGCGCCACCCACCGGGCCGTCGGCGCGGCGCCCGAGCAGCGGCCGGAACAGCGCGCTGACGAGGCCGGTGCGGCCGCGCCGGAACATCGACCACGCCATGGCGAGCCCGACGACGGCGAAGATGCCCCAGGCGTGCAGGCCCCAGTCGAAGAACGAGAACTGCATCGCCGTGACCGCGGCGTCGGTGGTCATCGGTGCGGCGAGGCCGTGCGGCGGGGCCGCGAGGTGCGCGATCGGCTCGGCGACCCCGTAGGAGATCAGCCCGATACCCATCACGGCCGAGAGGATCATGGCGTACCAGGTGAGCCTGCGGAACGCGGGCCGCTCGTCGTCACGGCCGAGCCGGAGCCGGCCGAACCTGCTGCAGGCGAGGAAGAGCAGGAAGACGAGGAACCCGAGCGAGACCAGCAGGTAGGCCCATCCGAAGCCGCGGGTGATGCCGTCGAGCGCGGCGGACCCGGCGCGGGACAGCGACTCACCGGCGGCGGCTCCCCAGGCCACGATCGCGAGCGTCAGCCCGAGCGAGACGAACAGGACGGGGCCGGGTCGTCGGGTCCGCGACGACTCGGCTCTGGGCGTCGACATTGATGCCTCCGGTGCGTGGAGCGATGGAGCGGTGCAGCGAGAAGCCGGGCGAGTCCCGGGCTGCAATGAGCGGGACTGTGGCATGCAAGACGGGGGTGGTCAACCCTCGCCATGTCGTCGCGTCGCGACATGACCGCTCCCGTCGACCTGGCATTTATCAGGCGAAATGCACCAGAGGCGCAGAGATCGACCGCTCGCTCTTGACGGGAACCTCGCTACTTCTTAGCTTGTGATGCATGCAAGAGACCGCGGCGCTGGTCGCTCGGCGGGGTGCGCAGGAGCGCGTCCTGGACGGGGTGCGGCGCGCCATCATCGAGGGCCTGTACCTGCCCGGGCAGCCACTGTCCGAGGTCGTGCTGGCCGACGGGTACGACGTGTCCCGGACCCCGGTCCGGGAGGCGCTCAAGCAGCTGCAGATCGAGGGGCTGGTCGAGATCCGGCCCCGGGTGGGGACGTTCGTCCGCGCCCCGAGCCGCCGCGAGGTGGTCGAGCTGTTCGAGCTGAAGGAGATGCTCGAGGGCATGGGGGCCCGGCTGCTCGCCGCCCGCGGCCCGGTCCGGGAGCTCGACGGTCTCGACGAGAACATCGAGCGCTCCGACCGCGCGGTGGCCCGTGGCGATGCCGACGGGTACGCCGCACTGGTCCACGAGTTCCACGAGCTGCTCGTGACCGGCGCCGACAACACCCAGCTCGTCACGCACTACCGCACGCTGATGAACCAGCTCGCCTACCAGCGGCTGGTGTCGGCCTCGCTGACCCGGCCCGGCCGCCTCGGGGAGTCCCTCGCCGAGCACCGGCACGTGCTCGAGCTCGTCCGCGGCAAGGACGGCATCGGGGCGGAGTTCGCGATGCGCGACCACGTCCGCTCCAGCGAGCGGGCCACCCTCACCGCCGACCACCGGATCGGCGGCCACTCATCGACGAAGGAGTCCTGAGATGCGTTTCTCCATCTTCCACAACGTCGGCGCCCCCGGCCGGCTCGACGACGTCGCGGGCGTGCTCGACGAGATCCGGGACGTCGCGACCTACGCCGACACCGCCGGCTACCACTCGATCTGGTACACCGAGCACCACTTCGGCCACGAGGGCTACGAGCTCGTCCCGAACCCGGTGCTGATGGGCACCGACATCGCGGCACGCACCTCGCGGATCCGCATCGGCCAGGCCGCCAACATCGTGACCTTCTGGAACCCGATGCGCCTCGCCGAGGACATCGCGATGCTGGACCAGCTCTCGCGGGGCCGGGCCGAGGTCGCCGTCGGGCGCGGGCTCTACGGCCGCGAGGCGATGAACCTCAACCCGTCCGCCGACCCCCGTGACCAGGAGCAGAACCGCGCCCTGTTCGAGGAGACCGTCGAGGTGCTGCGGAAGGCCTGGAGCGGCGACTTCTTCTCCCACCAGGGGGACTTCCACACCTACCCCGCGCCCGGGATCGGCTGGGACCACCCGCTGTCCCCGCCCTCGCCGGAGTTCGTCGGCGCCGACGGCACGCTCGACGCGCTCAAGGTCGTCCCGCAGCCGTTCCAGCGGCCGCACCCGCCGCTCTCCCAGGTCATCGACACCCCGCGATCGATCCAGGGCGCCGCCCGCGCCGGCATGAAGGGCATCTTCTGGATGCCGCCGATCTCCGAGCTGAAGGGCCGGTTCGAGCTCTACCGGGACACCCTGTCCGAGGCCACCGGCGTCGAGCAGGCACTCGGCACCGGCCTGTCGCTGGTCCGCGACGTCTACGTCGCCGACACCATGGAGCAGGCCCGCGCCGACTTCGAGGAGGCGCTGCTGACCTCCTACCGCTGGATCTGCCACTGGCGCGGACTGAACAACCTGCGCGAGGTCGGCGAGGACATCACGGGGCGGGACCTCGACTACGACTTCCTCGCCGAGCGCAACCTGCTGGTGGGCACCCCGGACCACGTCGCGGAGAAGGTGCACGAGCTGCAGTCCGAGCTGAACCTGCAGGACCTGCTGCTGTGGACGACCCACCCCGGTCTCGAGCACGGCAAGGCGATGCGCAGCTTCGAGCTGTTCGCCGAGAAGGTCATGCCCCAGTTCGCCGAGGGCTCCGCGTGAGCGCGATCCGGCGGATCGTCACCGTCGTCGAGGAGAGCGTGCGGGAGCTCGGGGAGCCGGTGCGGACACCGGTCCGGCGGGCCGCGGTCGTCGCCGTCGTCGCGAACCCGTGGCGGGGCCGCGGGATCCAGGACGACCTCTCGCCGGAGGTCGCCGGGCTCGCTCCGGAGATCGCGCACGAGCTGTCGGACCGGCTGCTCACCGCGCTCGGCGGCGCGGCCGGGGTCGAGGCGTTCGGCAAGGCGGCGATCGTGGGCCTGGACGGCGAGCTCGAGCACGCCGGTGCGCTGATCCACACGCCGTTCTTCGGCAACGTGCTCCGGCACCGCACCGAGGGCGAGTCGATCATCGTGTTCTCCGACCAGCGCGCGGCCGCCGGCACCCCGCTCACGGTCCCGTTGTGGCACAAGGACCACGCCGCGACGCGCTCGCACTACCAGACCATCACCGTCCGGGTGCCCGACGGCCCGCGGCCCGGGGAGATCGCCGTCATCGCGGCCGCGGCCGACGGTCCCCGCCCGAACGCCCGCATCGGCGACCGGCGCTCCGACGCCGCGCTCGACCGGCACGTCCTGGACCGGGCGCCGGGCCCGTCCACCGACCACCGCAACCACATGGAGTCCGTCTCATGAGCGTCACCGTCCGCAGCATCCACACCGTCGTCGACGAGATCCACACCGAGGGCGGCCGGCCGGTCGAGCCCGCCGCCCGGGTCGCGGTCGTGCTGGCCGTGGTCGAGAACCCGTGGGCCGGCCACGGCTTCGTCGACGACCTCGGCCCGACGATCGACGAGGTCGCCCCCGAACTCGGGAAGCTGCTGTCCGACCGGGTCGTGGCCGCGCTCGGCGCGCCGGTCGAGGCCTACGGCAAGGCCGCGATCGTCGGGCTCGACGGCGAGATCGAGCACGGCTCCGGGCTGATCCACACCCTGAAGTTCGGCAACCACTTCCGCGACGCCGCGCAGGCGACCACGCTGCTACCGGCCGTCGAGAAGCGGGCCGCCGCCGGGACGGTGTTCGACATCCCGCTCAAGCACGTCACCGACGCGACGATCCGCTCGCACCACCAGACCGTCGAGGCGCGCGTCCCGGACGGCCCCCGCGCCGACGAGATCGTCGTCGGTCTCGCCGCCGCCGCGCAGGGCCGCCCGCAGGCCCGCCTCGCACCGCTGTCGAGCGAGAAGTGAGCCGCCCGGCCGACGTGGTCCTGCTGCACGGTGTGGGCCTGGACCACACCCTGTGGGACCGCGTCGCGCCGGAGCTGTCGGCCGCCGGACACACCGTGCACGCCCCCGACCTGCTCGGGCACGGCTCCGCACCGGACGCCCCGGCCGGGACGAAGCTGGCGGACCTGGCCGCGCCGGTCGCGGAGGTCGTCGCCGGGGCCGGCGGTCCGGTGCACCTCGTCGGCTTCTCGCTCGGCGCGCTCGTCGCCACCCGGGTCGCGCTCGACCACCCCGGCCGGGTCGCCCGGCTGACGCTGGTCAGTGGGGTCGCAGGCCGCTCGGACGACGAGCGGGCCGCGGTCGCCGCCCGGCTCGGCGCGGCAGGCACCGACCTGGCGGCGACCTTCGACGCGGCGGTGCGGCGCTGGTTCTCCCCGGAGTGGACCGCCGCGGAGCCGGAGCTCGCCGACCGGGTCCGGCGGACCCTCGCGGCGAACCGGCCGTCGTCCTACCTGGCCTGCTACGCGGTGTTCGCCCGGGCGGACGCCGAGCTCTGGCCGGAGCTGCCCCGGCTCGTCCCGCCGGTGACGGCCGTGACCGGGTCCGAGGACCCGGGCTCCACACCGGCGATGTCGCGGGCGCTGGCCGGCCGCGTCCCGCACGGGCGGGCCGTGGTCGTCGACGGCGCCCGCCACCTGCTGCCGCTGGAGCGCCCGGACGCCGTCCTCGACCTGCTCGGCGACCCCGACCCGGTACCCACCCCGACCGACCCCTCGTGAGGAGCGCTGGCCCCATGACCACGACACCGGACGCCCCCGCCGCGCCGGAGCGGCGGACCACCCCGCTGCCGCGCCACGACCACCTCATCGGCGGCGAGCGGGTCGCGCCGGCCGACGGCGCCTACTTCGGCAGCGACAACCCGACCACCGGGCAGCCCTGGTACGAGGCCGCCCGCGGCACGGCGGCGGACGTCGGCCGCGCGGTCGAGGCGGCCCGCACGACGTTCGAGTCGCCCGGGTGGCGGCGGATGTCCCGGACCCGGCGCGGTGCCCTGCTGCGGCGGGTCGGGGAGCTCGTCGGCGAGCACGCCGAGGAGCTCGCCCGCACCGAGAGCACCGACAACGGCAAGCTGCTGCGCGAGATGAGGGCCCAGCTCGCCGGGCTGCCCGAGTACTTCTTCTACTACGCCGGGCTCGCCGACAAGATCCAGGGCGAGACGATCCCGGCGAGCAGCGTCGACGTCCTCAACTACACGCTGCGCGAGCCGGTGGGCGTGGTCGGCGCGATCACCCCGTGGAACTCGCCGCTCACACTGACCGTCGCCAAGCTGGCGCCGCTGCTGGCCTGCGGCAACACCGCCGTGGTCAAGCCCTCGGAGTACACGAGCGCCTCGATGCTCGCGCTCGCCCCGCTGTTCGAGGAGGCGGGCTTCCCGGCGGGCGCCGTGAACGTCGTGACCGGGTTCGGCGGCGAGGCGGGTGCCCCGCTCGTCGACCACGACGACGTCGCCAAGCTGTCCTTCACCGGGAGCACCGCGACCGGGTCGTGGATCGCCGAGCGCGCCGGACGGCGCCTGGTGCGCGCCGGGCTCGAGCTCGGCGGCAAGTCCCCGCAGCTCGTCTTCGCCGACGCCGACGTCGCGAGCGCGGCCAACGGTGTCATCGCGGGGATCTTCGCCGCGGCCGGGCAGACCTGCATCGCCGGCAGCCGGGTGCTCGCCCACCGGTCGGTCTACGACGAGCTCGTCGAGCGTGTCGTCGAGCGGGCACGCACGATCCGGATCGGCGACCCCCTCGACGAGGGCACCGAGCTCGGGCCGCTCGCGATGGCCGCCCAGCTCGCCAAGGTCGAGGAGTACGTCACCGCGGGACGCGCCGAGGGCGGCGTCGTCGCCCACGGCGGCGGACGCCCGGACACCGGGCTCGGCGGCTGGTTCCACGAGCCCACCGTGTTCACCGGCCTCGGCAACGACACCCGCATGTGCCGCGAGGAGATCTTCGGCCCGGTCGTCGCGATCATCCCGTTCGACGACGAGGAGGCACTGCGGATCGCGAACGACACCGACTACGGCCTCGCCGCCGGCATCTGGACGCGCGACCTCGCCCGCGCCCACCGGGCCGCGGCCGCCCTGGACGCCGGCACGGTCTGGGTGAACATGTACCGCGCGATGTCCCCCCTGTCGCCGCGGTCCGGGTTCAAGGCCTCCGGTCTCGGTGTCGAGCACGGCACCGAGGTCGTCCGCGAGTACACGCGACTGAAGAGCGTGTGGATCAACACCAGCGACGAGCCCGCGGGCGACCCGTTCGTCCTGCGGTCCTAGTGTCCTGAGTCAGGGATTCGCTTCAGATATCGGGTGAGTCGTTCGAGAATCTCGTCCGCGGTCTTGGTCCACGCGAAGGGCTTGGGGTTGTTGTTCCAGCCGGCGATCCAGTCGCGGATGTCGGCTTCGAGGGCGGGGACCGAGGTGTGCACGCCGCGGCGGATCTTCTTGGTGGTCAGCTCGGCGAACCAACGCTCGACCAGGTTGAGCCACGACGATCCGGTCGGGGTGAAATGCAGGTGGAACCTCGGGTGAGCCACCAGCCAGGTCTTGATAGCCGGGGTCTTGTGGGTGGCGTAGTTGTCCAGCACCAGGTGCACGTCCAGCTCGGCGGGGACCTCGCGGTCGAGCCTGGTCAAGAACGTGCGGAACTCGCTCGCGCGATGGCGGCGATGCAGCGACCCGATCACCTTCCCGGTCGTGACCTCGAGCGCGGCGAACAACGTCGTGGTTCCTGCCCGCACGTAGTCGTGGGTCAGTCGCTGCGGGATGCCGGGCATCATCGGCAGCACTGGTTGGGACCGGTTCAAGGCCTGGATCTGGGATTTCTCGTCCACGCAGAACACCAGCGCCCGCTCGGGCGGGTCAAGGTAGAGACCGACGACGTCGTGGAGTTTCTCGATGAAGTACGGATCGGTGGACAGCTTGAACGTCTCGGCTCGGTGCGGGGCCAACCCGAAGGTGCGCCAGATCCGCGAGATCGTCGATTGGGACAACCCCGAATGCTCGGCCATCCCGCGGGTCGACCAGTGCGTCGCATCAGCCGGTTTGGACTCCAACGTCGTGGTGATCACCTCGGCGACCTGAGCGTCGGTGACCGTGCGCGGACCGCCCGGACGGGGCAGGTCCCCCAGCCCGGCGATCCGGTGAGCAACGAACCGGGCACGCCACCGGCCCACCGTGTGCGCAGCCGACCCCGTCTGCGCCGCGACTTCCTTGTTCGTCGCGCCCGAAGCGCACGCCAGGATGATCCGACACCGCAGCGCCCACGCCTGCGGAGTCGACCCGCGGCGAATCCATTCCTCCAACGCTGACCGCTCATCGTCGGACAGGATCAGCTCGGCCTTGGGTCGTCCGGTCCGTGCCACCAGACCACCTTACAAATATGTCGCGAACTCGCGACTCATGACACTAGGAGGAACGCACCGATGTCCGAGCTGATCCCCACCATGGCCGATGGGGCCGTCGACGCCACCGGGCTGCGGCGCGTCTTCGGGCGGTTCCCCAGCGGCGTCACCGCGGTGTGCGCGCTGGACGACGACGGCACCCCGGTCGGGATGGCCGCGAGCTCGTTCGTGGCCGTCTCGCTCGACCCGCCACTGGTCGGGCTCTGCGTCCAGCACACCTCCACGACCTGGCCGCGGCTGCGCGACCGGGCCCGGATCGGCCTGTCCGTGCTGGGCGACGGGCAGGACCGGGCCTGCCGCGCGCTCGCGTCGAAGCAGGGCGACCGGTTCGCCGGACTCGACCTGCACCCCACCGACGACGGTGCGCTGCTGCTCGGCGGGGCGTCGGCCTGGCTCGACTGCTCGGTCGAGCGCGCCGTGCCCGCCGGTGACCACGACCTGGTGCTCCTCCGGGTGCACCGGCAGTGCACCCACCCCGGCCGGGGCCCGCTGGTCTTCCACGAGAGCGGGTTCCACGCGCTGGCCCAGCTGGAGACGGCGTCGTGACCGCGGTCCTCGAACCGGCCGGGGCCCCCGCCGCGGCGCGGTGCGACGGGGTCGCCGGCGCGCTCGCCGCCCTCCGGGCCGGGCGGCCCGTCCTCGTCGTCGACGACGCCGGCCGCGAGGGGGAGGGCGACGTCGTCCTCCCCGCCGCGCTCGCCGAGCCGTCGTGGGTGGCCTGGACGGTCCGGCACACCTCCGGTTTCCTGCGCGTGCCGATGGAGGCCGCCCGGGCCGACGAGCTCGACCTGCCCCCGATGGTGCGGCACGACACCGGCCACCACGGCACCGCGTACACGGTCTCGGTGGACGCCGCCACCGGCGTGGGCACCGGGATCAGTGCCCGGGACCGGGCCCGCACCGCCCGGGTGCTGGCCGACCCGGCGAGCGTCGCACGCGACCTGACCCGGCCCGGGCACGTGTTGCCGCTGCGCGCCCGGCCGGGCGGCGTCCTCGAGCGGGCCGGGCACACCGAGGCCGCCGTGGACCTCTGCCGGCTGGCCGGCCTGCCGCCGGTCGGCCTGATCGCCGAGCTCGTGACCGGTCCCGGCGACCCCGGCGCCGGCCGCACCGCGGACCGGGCCGAGATCGACGCGCTCGCCGGCCGGCACGACGTCCCCGTGCTGGACGTCGCGCGCCTCGTCCGGCACCGCCACCGGCACGGCGTGCGGCTCCGCCGCAGCTCGCGGACGACGCTGCCCACCGACCACGGCCCGTTCGACGTCGTCGGCCTCCTCGACGAGCCGACCGGCGCCGAGCACCTCGCGCTGCTGAGCCCGCACGCCGCCACCGACCGTCCCACCCTCGCGGTCCACGTCGAGTGCGCGGCGGGCGAGGTGTTCGGCGGCCGGACCTGCCGGTGCCGCCGTGAGCTGGACGACTCGCTGGCCGCCGTCGCCCGCACCGGCGGCGCGGTGGTCCACCTCCGGGCACCGGCCGGCGGCCGGGCGTCCGGCGGATGCGGGGGAGGGGACTTCGCCGGCGCCGCGGGGATCGCCGCCGCGGTGGCCGCCGAGCTGCGTCTCACCGCGGTCCGGCTGCGCCCCGGCCCGCTGCACCCCGACGACCTGCGCGCCGGAGGGATCGACGCCGTCCCGGCCGCCCCACCCCACGACGCCCCGCGGAGACCACGATGACCACCACCCTGCCCGGGCACCCGCTGCTCGTCGGCGGCCGGCCGGTCGCGACCGAGCGCGAGCTGGCCGTCGCCGATCCCGCGACCGACGAGGAGATCGCGCGGGTCGCCGACGCCGATCCCGCCCACGCCGTCGCCGCCGCGGACACCGCCGCGGCGGCACTGCCCCGCTGGTCCGGCCTCCCGCCCCGGCGCCGGTCGGAGATCCTCGCCACCGCGCACCGGCTGATGGTCGGACGCACCACGACACTCGCCGCCCTGATCAGCCGCGAGTCCGGCAAGTCCACGGCGGACGCCGTGGCCGAGGTCGGTTACGCGGCGGAGTTCTTCCGCTGGTTCGCCGAGGAGGGCGTGCGCCCCGACGGCGGTTTCGGCACGTCGCCCGACGGCCGTAGCCTCACCGTCGTCACGGCGCAGCCGGCGGGCGTCGCCCTGCTGATCACGCCGTGGAACTTCCCCGCCGCGATGGTCACCCGCAAGGTCGCGCCCGCGCTCGCCGCCGGCTGCACCGCGGTGCTCAAACCGGCCGCGGAGACGCCGCTGACGGCACTGGCGATCCGGGACCTGCTCGTCGAGGCGGGCGCCCCGGAGGACGTGCTGACCGTGCTCCCGACGACCCGCGCCGGGGACGTCGCGGCCGCCCTGCTGGAGCACGACGCCGTCCGGAAGCTGTCCTTCACCGGGTCGACGCCGGTGGGGCGGCTGCTTCTGCGGCGGGCCGCCGAGCGGGTCGTGAACTGCTCGATGGAGCTGGGCGGCGACGCGCCCTTCGTGGTCTGCGCCGACGCCGACGTGGAGGCCGCCGTCGCCGGGGCGATGACCGCCAAGCTCCGCAACGCCGGGCAGGCGTGCACGGCGGCGAACCGCTTCCTCGTGCACGCCGCCGTCGCCGACGAGTTCGTGGAGGCCTTCGCCCGGGCGGTGACCGGGCAGCGGGTCGGGCCCGCCTCCGAGGAGGGCACCACGATCGGCCCGCTCATCGACCACCGGGCGGTGCGCCGGGTGAACGCCCTGGTCGACGACGCGGTCCGGGCCGGCGCCGTCCCGGCACACGATCCCGCCGGGATCCCGGCGGCCGGCTCGTTCGTCGCGCCCCTCGTCCTCCGCGACGTCGCCCCCGGCTCGCCGCTCGCCGGGCAGGAGATCTTCGGCCCCGTCGCCCCCGTGACCACCTGGACCGACCCGGCGGAGATGGTGCGGATCGCCAACGCCACCGAGTACGGGCTGGCCGGTTACGTGTTCACCCGGGACGTGCGAGCCGGGACGGACATCGCGCGCTCGCTGCAGTGCGGGATGGTCGGGCTGAACCGCGGGGTCGTCTCGGAGCCGAGCGCGCCGTTCGGCGGCATGAAGCAGAGCGGCCTGTCCCGCGAGGGGGCACGGGAGGGGATCCGGGCCTTCCTGGAGACGCAGTACCTGGCGATGGCCTGACGGGACCCCTGGCATGCAAGTTAGGGTCCCGGCATGGGTGTGGTCACGGAGCGCGGCGGGCCCTCGACCGGCAGTGGCCGGGGCGCGCAGGCCCGGGTGCTGGACGGGTTGCGCGAGGCCATCGTCAGCGGGGCCCGGCAGCCGGGGCAGCCGCTCTCCGAGCTCGCGCTCGCCACCGAGTACGACGTCAGCCGCACCCCGGTGCGCGAGGCGCTCAAGCAGCTGCAGATCGAGGGTCTCGTCGAGATCCGGCCGCGGGTCGGGACCTTCGTGCGCGTGCCGAGCCGGCGCGAGCTCGTCGAGCTGTTCGAGCTCAAGGAGATGCTCGAGGGCATGGCGGCACGGCTGCTCGCCGCACGGGGCGACACCCCGGTGCTGGACCGGCTGGAGGACAACCTCGAACGGTCCGGCGCGGCCGTCGACGCCGGTGACGCGGGCACCTACGCCGACCTCGTCCACGAGTTCCACGAGCTCGTCGTCACCGGGGCCGACAACACCCGGCTGACCGCCCACTACCGCACGCTGATGAACCAGCTCGCGTACCACCGGCTGGTGTCGGCATCGCTCACGCGGCCCGGCCGGCTCGGTGCGTCGCTGTCGGAGCACCGGCGGGTCCTGGACCTGGTGCGGGAGAAGGACGGCTTCGGCGCCGAGTTCGCGATGCGCGATCACGTCCGCTCCAGCGAGCGGGCGACCATGTCCCTCGACGACCCGCTGCGGACCGCCCCGCCCACGGACGGGGACTGATGCCCGGAGACGGGCGTGCGGTGCACCCGCACGTCGGACGACCGGCCTGACCGTCCCGCGGCCGCCGGTGATGTTGCAGGATGGTGCCGTGCCGACATTCGCCGTGATCTACACCTACACCGACGACCACGACCGCAGGCTCGCCACCCGCGACTCCCACCGCAGCTACCTGGCCGAGCGGCCCGAGCTGCTCGTCGCCGGTGCATGGGCGCCGGACGAGCCCGCCGGCGGTCTGCTGGTCTTCAGCGCGCCCGGCCGCGACGCCGTGCAGGCCATCGTGGACGGAGACCCCTACACCGCCGCCGGCGTCATCGCCGACGTGCAGATCCGCGAGTGGGCCCCGCCGCTGGGCCCGGTCGCGGGGGCGCTCACCGGCTCGGGCTGACGGCGCAGGCGTCCTGCCGGGCGGGCCCGGAACGGTCGGGCCCGCGCGGTGCGGTCAGCCGACGACGCCGCGGTCGTGCAGCGCGCCGATCTCGGCCTCGGACAGCCCGAGCTCACCGGCCAGCACGTCGTCGGTCTCCCGGCCGAGCTGCGGCGCGTTCCCGGGGGCGCCGTGTTCGCCGTCCCAGCGGATGGGGGAGCGGGCGGTGATGCCGCTCGCCCCGCCGGGCAGCGTGAGATCGGCCAGCAGCGGGTGGACGCCCGCCCGGTGCTCGCCGGCCACGTGCGTCATCCCCTGGTAGCGGCCCCACAGCACGCGCGCGTGGTTGAGCTCGGTCTCGACGGTCGCCGAGTCCCGGGCGAGGAACCACGGCTTGAGCACGGCGGCGATCGTCTCGCGCAGCCGGTAGCGCTCGGTCTCGTCGGCGAGGTCGGCGTCGAGCGCCTTCTCCAGGGCGCTGAACACGGCCTCGGTGCCGGTGACCGTGACCAGCGCGTTCCACTGCCCCGGGGTGAGCGCGACGACCATGACGCGTTCCCCGTCGGAGCAGGCGAAGTCCACGCCGAAGCTGCCGTAGACGTGGTTGCCGTGCCGTGGCCGCTCGTGACCGTGCTCCTCGGCCTCGGACAGCCAGCCGAGGTTCGCGACCCCGGCGAGCGCGACGTCGGACAGCGCGATCTCCGAGTACACCCCGCGCCCGGTCCGGGTCCGCTGGTGCAGCGCCGCGAGCACCGTGGTGGAGACCGTGAGGCCGGTGACCAGGTCCCAGGCGGGGAGCACGTGGTTGACCGGTGCCGCGCCCTCCTCGCTGCCGGTGATCTGCGGGATCCCGACCTCGGCGTTGACCGTGTAGTCGACCGCGGGGCGCCCGTCGGGGTAGCCCTGGACGCGGACGTGGATCAGGTCCGCGCGGCGGGCGGTGAGGGCGTCGTTGGCCATCCAGCGGCGGCCGACGACGTTGTCCACCAGCACCCCGCGGTCCTCGCCGGGGGCGGTGGCGAGGGCGAGCACGAGCTCCCGGCCCTCGTCGGACCGCATGTCGACGGTGACCGAGCGCTTGCCCTTGTTGAGCGAGGCCCAGTAGTACGAGTCGCCGGTGCCGTGCCCGGCGGCCGGCCAGCGTCCGTGGTCCGGGCCGCCGCCGATCGGGTCGATCCGGATGACCGAGGCGCCGAGCTGGGCGAGGGTCATCCCGCCCGTCGGTCCGGCGACGAAGCTCGCGCACTCCACGACCCGCAGGCCGTCGAGCGGGCGCGGGAGCCCGGCGGCGGGCAGGTCCTCGGGGGATGGTGTCGTCACGTCCGGTTGCACCTCTCGGGTCGTTCACGTGGGGTCGTGCGGGGTCCACCGACATCCTGCACCGGTGCGACGCGGGTCGGGTCAGCCGGCGAGCACGAATCCGAGCGCGGCGACCGCGAACAGCACGCAGGCCAGGGCGGTGCACAGCATCGACACCCCGCCCCCGACGAGCGGTGTGTGGTCCGAGGCCAGGGTCCGGTGGACGTGCAGGTAGCGGCGTTCGGTCATGACCAGGAGTCCGACGGCGACGGCGAACCCGACGACCCCGGGCAGCAGCAGGAGCAGGTCCCCGGAGTCGCCCGGCAGGATGCGCATCGCGACGAGCGAGCCGGCCGCGAGGGAGATCGCCGTCCGCCGCCAGGCCAGGCCCGTGCGCTCGGGCTGCAGGCCGGCGTCGAACAGCGGCCCGGTGCGCTCGGAGCTCATCGGAGCAGCACGGCCAGCCCGACGAGGACACCGGCCGCGACCACCGCGATCCCGGTGGGGAGCGCCAGCGCGGGCGGCGGCAGCGGTCGTCGGAGACGCAGCGCCCGCTCGGTGGTGTACCAGCCGACCCACGCCTGCACCGGGGTGAGCAGCCCGGCGACGATCAGCAGGACCGACGCCGCGAGCCGCAGGCCCGGCTGCAGGTCGAGGCCGAGGGCCTCCAGTGCGACACCACCGGCGACGAGTGCCAGCGCGGTCCGGATCCAGGCGAGGAAGGTGCGCTCGTTGGCGAGGGTGAACCGCGGGTCGGGCTCGGTGCCCGCACGGAACAGCCGGGCCGGGAACCGCCGGTCGCGCCGTTCCGGCTCGACGGGCGTGCCGTCCGGTCCCGGTTCCGATCTTGCCACGTTCCCGAGGGTAGCTCCGGTCCCGGCGGGCAGCGGCCGGTGCCCACCGGCCGGCTCAGCGCGCTGCGGCCGGGACCCGGACGAGCTCCGCACCGGACCCCTCGATCTCGCCGGCCGCGGCGTCGCCGAGGCCGTCGTCGGTGATCACCGTGTCGACCTCGTCGAGCCGCAGCACCCGGTAGCGGGCGAACCGGCCGTACTTGCTGCTGCCCGCGACCAGCACCGTGGACCCGGCGGCGGCCAGCGCCGCGCGCTTCACGTCGACCTTGGCCTCGACCGGCGTGGTGACCCCGTGCCCGACGTCCCACGAGCTCGACGACAGGAACGCGACGTCCAGCGACAGCTCCTTGAGCGCGAGGGTCGCGAGCCGCCCCGCGGTGGACCGGTTCTCCCGCTCGACCCGCCCGCCCAGGCAGATGAGGTCCACTCCCGGGTGGTCGAGGAAGTCGGCGACGGTCGCGAGGTCGTTGCTGACCACCGTCAGCTCGCGCAGGTGCCCGAGGTGCGGGCGCATGGCCTGCACGGTGGTGCCCGCGTCGAGGTAGACGGTCATGCCGTCGGTGACCATGGCGGCCGCCGCGACGGCCATCGCCTCCTTCTCCGGCCGGTCGGCCACCGCCTTCTCGTCGCGGTCCGGCTCGCGCAGCAGCCGGCTCGCGAGCCGCGCACCGCCCGGTGTGGACTCCACGGCGCCCTGCTTCGCGAGCGCCTCGACGTCGCGCCGGACGGTCATGTGGCTGACGCCGAGCTGCTCGGTCAGCTGGTTGAAGCTGAGCACCTGCGACTGCCGGAGCAGCCGGAGGATCTCCTGCCTGCGTTGCTCGGGGATGAGCGGCGGGCTCGCCATGGCTACCTCCTCGACGATCCGACTGTAGTGCGCCCGCCCCACGGGCTCGCCCACCGCCGGGCCAGCTCGCGGGTCGCGTCCGGGGTGAGCCCGCGGCGCGGCAGCCCGGTGGTGAGCAGGGCGATCCGGCACGCCTCCTCCAGCTCGACGGCCATCTCGCACGCCTGCGCCGCGTCCGCCGCGGCGACGACGGAGCCGTGGTTGGCGAGCAGCGCCGCGCGCAGCTCCCAGGGGCACCCGCGCAGGTCGTCGCCCAGGCCGGGATCGCCCGGCGGCCGGTAGGGCAGCAGCGGGGTCTGCCCGACCCGCATCACGTAGTACGGCGTCAGCGGCGGCACCGCGCTCGCGTCGGACCACGGTTCCAGGCAGGACGCGGCGACGGCGTAGGGGGAGTGGACGTGCACGACGGCCCGGTGCTCCGGGTCGCGGGCGTAGAACGCCAGGTGCAGCGGCCACTCCTTCGACGGCCGGGCACCGTCGAGGTGCCTGCCGTCGAGGTCGAGCACGGCGACGTCGTCGGGGCCCAGCCGGCCCAGCGAGGTCCCGGACCCGCTGACCAGGACCCGGTCCCCGTCGCGGACGCTGATGTTGCCGCTGGTGCCGGGGCTCAGCCCATCGGCGACCACCCGGGCGCCCGCGGCCAGCAGCGCGTCGACGGCGTTCACGCGAGCACGTCCCAGGCCGAGGTGAACAGGTCGTCGGGACCGAAGTTCCCGCTCTTGAGGGCGAGGGTGACCGCCCGGCCGTCCGCGGTCGTCGCGGCCGTCCAGCAGATGCCCGGGGCGATCTCCGGCCCGATCCGCAGCAGGCCGGCGCCGAGCGACCGGACCACGGCACCGCTGGTCTCGCCGCCCGCGACCAGGAGCCGGGACACGGTGCCGTCGGCGACGAGCGCGTGCCCGGCGGCCGCGAGCACCGCCTCGACGGCGGGGGCGACGGCGGCGCCGTCCACCTCGGCGACGACGTCGCCCGGCTCCGCGGTCGCGTAGACGACGGGCGCGGAGCCCACCGGCTGCTCCCGCACCCAGGCCGTCAGCCGCGCGGTCTCGGCGTCCGGGTCCCGCACCGCCGTCACCGGGTCGATCCGGAGCGACGGTGCGGTGCGGGCGGCGTCGGCGACCTGGCGCCGGGTCGCGGCGGAGGCGCTGCCGCACAGGGTCAGGCGGACCCGTCCGGGGGCGGCGGGGCGCCAGTCGTCGGCCGGGGTCCCGGGATCGGGCAGCCCCAGGGCGAGCCCGGAGCCGCCGCTGACGACGGGTGCGCCGGCGACGGCCGCGCCGAGGACCCGCAGGTCGTCGTCGTCCACCGTGTCGACGACGACGTAGCGGCCCGCCGCCTCCGCGAGCGCGGCGCGTACCGCGCCGGGGCCCCGGCGGACCGTGGCGAGGTGGATCTCGTCGACGGCGTGCGGGGTCTGCGGGGCGAGCAGCTCCGCGACCCGGGAGCGGGTCATCGGCGTGAGCGGGTGGTGCCGCATGGGGGAGCGTTCCAGCAGCTCGGCGCCGACGAACAGATGTCCCTGGTAGACGGTGCGGCCGTTGGCGGGCAGCGCCGGCGCGACGACGACGGTGCCGGCCCCGGCGCGGTCGGCGACGGCGTCGAGCACCGGGCCGATGTTGCCGCGGTCGGTCGAGTCGAACGTGGAGCAGTACTTCACGTAGAGCCGGTCGGCGCCCCAGCCGCGCAGCCGGTCCACCGCCCGTTCCGACGCGGCGACCGCCTCGGCGACGGGCGCGGTACGCGACTTCAACGCCACCACGACGGCGTCGAGCCCCTCGCGCACGGCGGGATCCGGGTCGTGCTCCTCGATCACCACGGCCACGCGGTGACCGTTGCGGCGGAGCATGATCGCCAGATCCGTGGCGCCGGTGAAGTCGTCGGCGACGGCTCCGAGCATCGGATGAGCCTCCTTGTGAAAATCTGGGGCATGTTTGTAGAAATCTAGATCCTGTGTCAGAGTCACGCCACCCCCGGTCCGGCCGGGGGACGAGAGTGCGGTGCCAGATTGGAGCAACGGTGATCCATCCCCATTCCGCACGGGCCCATGCGCCCGTCCGGATCGCGCTGACCGGGGCGAACGGCGGCTACGGCCGCACGTTGCTCGCCCAGCTGCGGCAGACACCGGAACTGGTGCCGGCCGTCCTGGTCGATCCCGACGTCGACGGCCTGGAGCGGACCCTCGCCGAGCTGGGCCCCGGCTCCGGCGGCCCCACGGTGCTCACCGACGCCGCGGACGTGCCCTGGGACGGTGTCGACGTCCTCGTGGAGGCCACCGGGCGGATCGACGTCGGGACCGCCTGCGCCGCGGCGGCCCTCGACCATGGCGTGCACGTCGTCATGGTCTCCAAGGAGGTCGACACGGTCGCGGGCGTCGCCCTCGCCGAGCGGGCCCGTGCCGCCGGTCGCGCCTACCTCCCCGCCGACGGCGACCAGCCCGCCAACCTGATCCGCCTCGTCGACTGGGTGTCGGCCACCGGGCTGGAGATCGTCGCGATCGGCAAGGCGGGGGAGTACGACCTCGTCCTCGACCCCGCGGCCGGGACCCTCGTCCAGAACGACGTGACCGTCGAGGTGCCGGCCCTGGCCGGGCTGCTGGAGCTGGGCACCGACGTGCGGGCGACCCTCGCGGCCCGCGCCGACGCCGTCGCCGGCCTGAAGCGGTCGGCCGCGGCCGACCTCTGCGAGATGACCGTGGTCGCCACCCGCACCGGCGCCGTCCCCGACCGGGAGGACCTGCACTACCCGGTCGCCCGGATCGCCGAGCTCGCCGACGTGTACGCCGCACGCGAGCACGGCGGGGTCCGCGAGCACGACGGCGTGGTCGACGTCTTCTCCGCGCTGCGCCTGCCCGGCGAGGCGAGCGTCGCCGGGGGCGTGTTCGCCGTCGTCCGCACCGGCGACCCGGTGACCTGGGAGATGTTGCGCGGCAAGGGGCACGTCGTCAGCCGCGACGGGCGCTACGCCTGCCTCTACTGGCCGTACCACGCGATGGGCGCGGAGACGCCGCTGACGATCCACGCCGCCGTCGACGGGTCCGGGCCCGCACCGCAGCCCCGGCCGACCACCCTGCTGGCCGCCCGGACCGCCGGTGACCTGGAGGCGGGCACGGAGTTCACCGTGACCGGCCACCACCACGAGATCGCCGGCGTCGCGCCGGTGATGGTGACCGCCGAGCCCGGTACCGCGCCGTACTACCTGCTCGCCGGGACCCGGCTGAACCGCGCGGTGCCGGCCGGTGAGCTGGTACGCGTCGACGACCTCGACGGCGCCGACCCGGGGGCGCTCGCCGCGCACCGGGTCGCCGAGTCCGCCATGACCGGGGCGGGGGTGCCGGCATGAGCGCCGAGGTCATCGCGCTGGTCGTGTTCGCGGCGGTGTTCGCGATCTCGGCGATCCGCAACGTGCACATGGGAGCGCTCGCGCTGGTGGCGGCGTTCCTCGTCGGCATCGGGGTGGTCGGGGAGAGCCTCGACGACATCCTCGCCGACTTCCCCGTCGACGCCCTGCTGATCCTCCTGGGCATCACCTACCTGTTCGGCATGGCCCGGGAGACCGGCACCATCGACTGGCTGGTCGACCGCTCGGTGCGCGTGGTCGGCGACCGGGTCGCGCTGCTGCCGTGGGCGATGTGGCTGATCGGCACCGCCGTGGCCTGCCTGGGCACCTCGCACGCCGCGTTCGCGGTCGTGCCGATCGCGATGTCGCTGGCGACCACGCACCGGATCAGCCCCACGCTGATGGGCATCGCGATGAGCTCCGCGATCGTCGGCGGGGCGCTCGCGCCGACCAGCATCAACGGCATCACCGTCGGGACGGTGGCCCGCACGGCCGGGATCCCCTACGACGCCGGCCTGATGTTCTTCCTGTCGGTCGGGGTGAACGCCCTGGTCGTGCTCGTCGCGTTCCTGATGTTCGGCGGGCCGGAGCTGGTGCGGCGCTCGCGGGGTGCCGGGAACGGCGGTGCCGGGACCGGTGGTTCGGGGAGCGGCACGGCGTCGTCGACCGGGGGACCGGCCGGTGGCGGCGTCGCCACGGCGACGCGCGCGGAGACCGAACCGGCCCCGCCCCTGAACGGGCTGCAGATCGGCGTGCTCGCCACGCTCGTCCTGCTGGTGGTCGGGTTCTTCACCCTGACGATCCTCGACGTCGACGTGAACCTCGGCGTCGTCGCGCTCACCCTCGCGGTCGGACTCTCGCTCTGGAACCCCGAGGTCGGTCGCAAGGCCGTGTCGAAGGTCGACTGGGGCACGATCCTGCTGCTCGGCGGGATCCTCACCTACGTCGGCGTGCTCACCCGGCTCGGTGCGATCGACCAGCTCGGGGAGCTCGCCCGCTCGGTGAACGTCCCGCTGGTCGCGGCGATCGTGCTCTGTGTGATCGCCGGTCTGGTGTCGGCGTTCGCGTCCACCATCGGGATCCTCGGCGCGCTCATCCCGCTCGCGGTGCCGCTCCTGGTGGTCGGCGGCGGGCTGGAGACGACGGGCTTCATCTACGCGCTCGCGATCTCGGCGTCGCTGGTGGACTGCGCGCCGTTCTCCACCACCGGCGCGACGATCGTCGCCTCGGCGTCGGAACCGGAGCGCAAGGTGCTCTCCAACCGGCTGACGGTGTGGGGCTTCGCGATGGTCCTCATCGGCCCGGCCTTCACCATCCTGACGATGGTGGTGCCCTTCCTGCTCGTGTCCTGAACCACCCCGCCCCGCCCCGCCCCGCCCCGCTGCCCCGTTGCCACGTTCCGCGGAACGCGGCAAGGGCCGTGGCGCTCACCGAACCTGCCCGCGCTCACGCGATCCGGTGAGCGCGGGCAGGTTCGGTGAGCGGAGCCGATCCGGTGAGCGTGCAGGTCGCGGCCCCGTGGCGGGTCCGGGCGTGGCGACCAGGTCCGGCTGTGTTCGCCGAGTCCGGCACGCTCGCCGAGTCCGGCCGCGCTCACGGAACCCGGCCACGCTCACGCGATCCGGTGAGCGTCGGCGGATCCGGTGAGCGCGGTGGTCGGCGCCCCCGTTCCGCGGGACGCGCAACGGGGGGCGGCGGGGCGGCGGAGGTGGCGGGGCGTCGGGCGGGTCAGGGCGGACCCGGGGCGGACAGGGCTGCCAGCTCGGGATGGTCGAGCAGTGCCTCGACGACGGCGTCGACCGCGGTGCGCAGCCCGCTCGCCCGTCGCCGGACGACGGCGACGTTGCGGTGCACCGGCGTCGTCAGCCCGCGGGTGACGACGGCGTGCCCCGGCGCGACGGCCAGCGCGGGCAGCAGCGCCACCGAGCGTCCCGCCTCGACGTGCTGCAGGAGGAGCAGGTAGTTGCCGAACCGGCACGCGGTGCGGGGCTCGAACCCCGACTCGTGGCACAGCCGCGCCGTCAGCTCCGCCATGTAGGACCCGGGGCGGTCGAGGGCCCACGTCTCCGTCGCGCACGCGGCCAGGTCGACGACCCGGTGCCGGGTCAGCGGATGGTCCGGCGGCAGCACCAGCACCACCGGGTCCGTCCCGAGCGGGACGATCTCCAGGTCACGGTCCCACGGGAACGCGACGTGGTCGGTGGTGGTGACGACGACGTCCAGCTCCCCGGTACCGAGTGCCGGCCCGCTCTCGTGCGGCTCGGACTCGACGAGCTCGACGTGCAGGTGCGGGTGCGACGCCGCCAGCCGCTCCGCGGCGGGGACGGCGAGGGTGTGGATCGCGCTCTGGAACACCCCGAGTCGCACGTTCCCGATCGGCTCGTCGTGCAGGGCGCGCAGCTCGGCCTCGGCGTCGGCCATCCGGTCGAGGATCTCCCGCCCGCGCCGGGCGAGTACCAGCCCGGCCGGAGTGAGCCGGACCCGGCGCCCGGTCCGTTCCAACAGGCCACTGCGCGTCTCGGACTCGAGCACGCCGAGCTGCTGGGACACCGTCGACGGGCTGACGTGCATCGTCTCCGCCACCGCCCGGACGGTCCCGAGGCCGTCCAGCAGGGTCAGCATGCGCAGCCGGTAGGGGTTCAGCACCCACCCATTGTGCGGCCAGGTCGAACAGCAGCGTCGGCATCGTGCGATGGACGCGCACAGAACGGGTTCGTAGCGTCGGACCCATGACGGACACCGCGACCGCGCCCGCCGCCCCGACCGCCGGAGACGACGCCGCCGACCGGCACCTCGTCCGCTACTTCGGCCACGGCACGTTCAGCCCCGGCGTGATCGACCGCGCCGAGGGCTGCTCGGTGTTCACCGAGGACGGCCGCGAGCTGCTCGACTTCACCTCCGGCCAGATGAGCGCGATCCTCGGGCACTCGCACCCGGAGATCGTGGCGACCGTCCGCGACCAGGTCGGACGGCTGGATCACCTGTTCAGCGGAATGCTGTCCCGCCCGGTGATCGAGCTGGCGCGGCGCCTCGCGGAGAGCGTCCCGGCGCTCGACAAGGTGCAGCTGCTCAGCACCGGCGCCGAGTCCAACGAAGCCGCGATCCGGATGGCCAAGCTCGTCACCGGCGGGCACGAGATCGTGTCGTTCGCCCGGTCCTGGCACGGCATGACCGGCGCCGCGGCGAACGCCACCTACGTCGCCGGCCGGCACGGCTACGGGCCCGCGGCCCCGGGGAACTTCGCGCTCCCGGTGCCCGACCGGTTCCGTCCGGACGTCGTCGACGCCGCGGGCGGGCTCGACTGGCGCCGCCAGCTGGACCTCGGCTTCTCGCTGATCGACGCGCAGTCCACCGGTGCGCTCGCGGCCTGCATCGTCGAGCCGATCCTCAGCTCGGGCGGGGTGATCGACCTGCCGCCCGGCTACCTGGCGGCGCTGCGCGACAAGTGCCACGAGCGCGGCATGCTGCTGATCCTCGACGAGGCGCAGACCGGGCTGTGCCGCACCGGTGACCGCTACGCCTTCGAGCGCGACGGCGTCGTCCCCGACATCCTCACGCTGTCCAAGACCCTCGGTGCCGGGCTCCCGCTCTCGGCCGTGCTGACCAGCGCGGAGATCGAGGAGCAGGCGCACGACCGCGGGTTCCTCTTCCTCACCACGCACGTGAACGACCCGCTGCCCGCCGCCGTCGGCAACACCGTGCTGGACGTCCTCGAACGCGACCGCCTGGACCTGCGCGCCCGCGAGCTCGGCGCCCGGCTGCGCACCGGGCTGGACGAGCTGGCGACGCGGCACCCCTCGGTCGGCGACGTCCGCGGGCGGGGCCTGCTGGTCGGGCTGGAGCTGGTCGACGACGGCGAGGCCGGTGGCGCGGGTGCGGACCGGCTCGGTGCCGCCGTGACCCGGCGGTGCGCGGAGCTCGGCCTGCACATGAACATCGTCCAGCTGCCGGGGATGGGCGGGACCTTCCGGATCGCGCCGCCGCTGACCGCGACCGACGCCGAGATCGACCGCGGGCTCGCGATCCTGGACGACGCCCTGACCGGCCCCCTGGGCCGGTGATCACGGATCGGGAGGTGTGGCGGCCACATGTGGCCGGATCCCTTCCCGATCCGTGACCACCGGGGACGGGTCAGGAGCCGCCGTGGGGCGGGTCGCCGGATTCGGGGACCAGGACGGGGGTGCCGGCGTGCAGGAGCTCGCCGCGGAAGAACGCCCGTAGCCGTACCGCGCAGGCCAGCATCAGGGGGACCCCGAGCACGATCATCCCGACGCCGATCACGAAGACCCCGCCGACCGGGCCGAAGCTGGTCTCGCCGTACTCCGGGTCGAGCATGTCGATCGCGCTCTGCACGAACGCCCACACCATGACCAGCCCGCCGAGCAGCGGCAGCAGCCCGCGCAGCAGCAGGTGACGGGCCGAGGTCAGCAGCGAGTCCCGGAACCACCAGACGCAGGCGAACGCCGTGATGCCGTAGTAGAACGCCACGGCCAGGCCGAGCGAGGCGATCGTGTCCTGCAGCGCGTCGTCGCTGACGAGGCCGAGGACGAGGTAGAACGCGATCGCCGAGACGCCCATGACGAGCGTGGCGAAGTCGGGCGTCCGGTTCCGCGGGTGGGTGCGCCCGAACCGCGGCGGCACCGCCCCGTAGACGGCCATCGCCAGCGCCCCGCGGGCGGTCGGCAGGATCGTCGTCTGGGTGGAGGCGGCCGCGGAGATCGCGACCGTCAGCAGCAGGACCGTGGTGAGCACCGGGCCACCGATCGGCGCGCCGAGCACGGTGATGACGTCCTCGGCGTTGGCCGCGTTGCCCAGCCCGATCCCCTCGGCGCCGAGCCCCGCGTAGGACTGCACGGCGACCGCCACCAGCAGGTAGACGGCGAGCAGGATCGCCGTCGCGAGCAGCGCCGCCCGGCCGGGGGTGGAGTCCGACCCGCGGGTCTCCTCGCCGACGGCGAGGCACGCGTCCCACCCCCAGTAGATGAAGATGCACAGGATGACGGCCTCGGCCAGCGCGGAGCCGTCGACGCCGACGGGGTTGAACCACTCCCAGCTCGGCGCGACCGCCTGCGGGCCGGCGTCACCGGTCGCGACCAGCACCAGCGCACCGACGGCGAGCAGCGCGAGGACGGCGATCTGGGCGACGACCAGCACGTTCTGGAACCGCTCGGACAGCACGATCCCGCGGTGGCTGATCCAGGTCATCACCGCGATGAACGCGACGCCGAGACCGACCTTGACCAGGGTGTTCTCGGCGAGGTCGTCGAGCCCGGCCGCCCGCAGCGTGTAGATCGCGGAGATCTCGGCGACGTTGGCCAGGACGATGATCGCCGAGACCGCGACGCCCCAGCCGCCCATCCACCCGACCCACGGCCCGAAGGCCTTGGTGCCCCAGGTGAACGTCGTCCCGCAGTCCGGGACGGAGCGGTTCAGCTCGCGGTAGGCGACGGCGACGAACAGCATCGGCACGAACGCCACGAGGAACATCGCCGGCGCCTTGTCGTGCACGGCGAGCACGACGTAGCCGAGGGTGGCGGCGAGGCTGTACGCCGGTGCCGTCGCACCCAGACCGATCGCCGTGTTGCCCCACAGCCCGATCGCGCCCGTCCGCAGTCCCTTGCCCGGGGTTCCGGCGAGGTCGGTACCCGCCGGTCCGGGAGCGGTCAACCGGTCGCCCCGATGATCACGTGGTGGTTCTCGGTCACCGGGCGATGGTAGATGTCCCGGCCCGCCGGTGGCTGCCCGCTGTGACGGGGCCACCACCGGCGGCGGTCCTGATGGGATGTCCTCCGTGGTCCGGTGGGTCAGCCGGTGTGGTGCGGGAGCGTCACCGAGGACGCGGTGTCCGGACCGGACAGCACCTCGATGCGGGCGCCGTCGGCGTCGGGCAGCGGGCCGGTGGCGCGCGGGTCGTGCCCGGTCACCGTGACCCGGATGCGGTGCCCGGCCGGGACCTCGTACGACGTCGGCAGCATCGCGAACCGCAGCCGCACCGCCGCGCCGGGCGTGACCGGGGCGGCGTCGGCGGCGTAGGCGCGGTGCCACGGCACGCCCTCGGGCAGCGTGTAGGGCGCGGGGTGCTCGGCGCGCAGCGAGATCCGCTGCCGGCCCTCGGTGATCACGGTCGTCCGGCCGTCCGGGGCGACCTCCTCGAGGTAGGCGAACACGTCGCCGTCGCGACGGTCGGTCCGTACGGTCAGGTCGGCGACCGGGGTGCCGGTGAGCTCGGTGGCCGCGTCGAGCACGGGACCGGTCCAGCTCGTCCCGCTGCCGGGGATGTGGCAGGGCTGGATCGTGGAGCCGCTGCCCGGGTCGGTGGGGCACTCCGCCGCGGTGTCCACGGTGAACCCGCGGGCGCCGGGTGCGGCCGAGCCGAGGACGCCGTCGCCGCCGAGCGTCGTGGGCTGCGGGGCGGTCCCGGCCGGGGGCCAGCTCTGCGCCGCCGTCCACTCCAGGCCGGTGGCGTCGGCGGCGTCGGACCGCGGGGTGGCGTAGTGGATCGGCGGTTCGGCGTCGATGCCGGTGTCGATGCCCTTGAGGTGCTGGTCGAAGAACCGGTGCGCCTCCTCGACGAGCCCGAACCCCGCGTTCTCGCAGTGCTTCCACGGCCCGACGAGCAGCCGTGAGCCGGGCACGTTCAGCAGTGTCGCGATGCCCTGGCCGCGGAGCTCGTCGTGCCAGCCGCCGATCACGTAGACGGGGACGTCCGCCGCCCGGACCTGGTCGGCGTAGCTGCCGACGCTGCCCTCGGACCAGAACCGGGACTGCGTCGCGGAGGTCCAGCTGTCCCGGTACGGCATCCCGCGCCACATGTCCGCGAGCGGCGTCGCCCTCTGGTGCTCGACGGCGGCCTCCCGCAGGAGGGTCTTGTCCTCGTCGCCGTCGACCGGGGTGTTCGCGAGGTCCTGCTCGACGGTGCGCGACGGCCCGAAGCCCCACTGGGCGGAGATGCCGCCGACCCGCCACGCGTCGTACTTGTCCCAGGAGAAGCAGCCCGCGAGCACCGCCTTCAGGTGCGGCGGCCGGACGGTGAGGGTGTGCATCGCGGCGTCACCGGTGTTCGAGCAGCCGTAGACGCCGACGTTGCCGTCGGACCAGGGCTGCGCGGCGAGCCACTCTGTGACCTCGTAGGTGTCGTTCGCCTCCAGCCGGTCGTTGTAGCCGCGCCGCACCCCGAAGGACTGGCCGTTGCCGCGGCGGGCGACCTGGGCGACGACGTAGCCGTGGTCGGTGAGCGTCGGGATCGTCTGGATCCCGCCGGTCTTCGGGCCGGCGCCGTCCTCGGGTTTGCGCTCGGTCGAGAGGCTGTGCTGCCACAGCACCGGGAACGGCCCCGGCGCGGCCCGCCCGTCGACCGCCGGCCGGTCGAGCTTCACCGCGAGCCGGGTGCCGTCGCGCATCGGGAGGAGGAACGACTCGGTGATCCGCTCGGTGAACTGCTTCTCCGGTGCGTAGGACCCGAGTGCGGAGTCCGCGGTGGCGACCGCGGGGCGTGGCACCACGAGCAGTGCGATGCCGAGGGCGGCCACCAGGCCGAGGACGACGAGTGCGGACACGAGCAGTGTCCGGCGGCGGTTTCCGGGCATGGCGGAGCCTCCGTGCAGCGGTCGATGGTGCAGCGGTCGGGTCGGGCGTGGAGCGGTGGGTCAGGGGGCGGGCGCGCCCTCGTCGAGCGCGGTCTCGCGGATCAGCAGCACCGCGACGAGCGCGAGCACCGCGACCGGGAGGGTGGTGAGGAAGACGAGCTGGAGCCCGTGGGTGTAGGAGGCCCGCACGGCGTCGGCGAGCGGGCCGGGCAGCGCCGCGACCTGCGCGGGGGTGCCGAGCAGCCGCCGGACGCCGTCGTCGGTGGCGGGGAGCCCGGCCGCGCCCAGCGCGGCGGGCAGGTCGGCGCGCAGCCGGGCCGCGATGAGCGCGCCGAACACCGCGACCCCGACGGCGCCGCCGAGGGTGCGGGCGAAGGTCGCCGACGACCCGGCGACGCCGACGTCGCCGGGCCCGGCCGCGTTCTGCGCGGCGAGCACGAGCACCTGCTGGGTCAGTCCGGTCCCGGCGCCGAGCAGCGCCATCCCGGCGGCGACCTGCCAGGCCGGGGTGGCCGGGGTCAGCGGGGCGAGCACCGCCAGCCCGGCGACGAGCAGCGCGCAACCGGCCGCGGGAAACCTCTTCCAGCGCCCGGTCCGCACGATCAGCCGGCCCGCCACCGCCGAGGCGACGATCATGGTGCCGATCTGGGGGAGCATCAGCAGCCCCGCGGTCATGGCGTCGTGACCGTGCACCACCTGCAGGAACTGCGGCAGGTAGATGATCCCGCCGAACATCACCGTGCCGACGAGCAGGCCGGCGGCGCAGGCGATGGTGACGGTGCGGCTGCGGAACAGCCGCGGCGGCAGGATCGGGTCCGGTGCGCGGCGCTCGCGCAGCACGGCGAGCACCGTCGTCACCACGACGGCGACGGCGAGCACCACGGTGACCGGCGACGACCACGGCCACGCCACCCCGCCCGCCGAGAGCAGGACGACCAGCCCACCGGAGGCGAGCGCCAGCAGCGCGGCACCGAGGTGGTCCAGCGGGGCGTCGCGGGACCCGGGGCGGTGGTCGGGGGCGAGCCGCACGAGCAGCGCGGCGGCCAGCGTCACCGGGACGACGCCGAGGAAGCACCAGCGCCAGCCCGGCGCGCCCGGGCTCACCAGCAGCCCGCCGATCAGCGGCCCTGCCACCGACGCGGTGCCGAACGACAGCCCGAACCAGCCGGTCCAGCGGCCGCGCTCGCGGGCCGGGACGAGCACCGCGACGAGCGCGTTCGCGCAGGCCAGGATGCCGCCCGACGCCGCGCCCTGCAGGGCCCGGCCGGTGATCAGCCAGCCCATCGTGGGGGCGAGCCCGGCGACCAGGGACGCGACGACGAACAGCGCGATCGCCGCGAGCAGCATCGGCCGCGGGCCCCGGCGGTCGGCGAGCTTGCCCCACACCGGGGTCGCCGCCGTCATCGTGAGCAGTGCCGCGGCCGCCACCCACGCGACCCGGTCCTGCCCGCCGAGCTCACCGGCGATCGTCGGCAGCGCGATCCCGATGATCGTGTTGGTGAGGGAGCCGGTGAACAGCGCGACCAGCGCCCCGGCCAGCACCGCGGGCGTGGAGAGCCCGGTACGGGGCCGGGGCGGGGCCTCAGTCATCGGCCCGGGGCAGCACCTCGGCCTCGATCCAGCTCCCGACGGTGCGGTCCAGGTGGTCCGGGTCGGAGCGGCGGGCGTCGACGTTGTCGGCGTGCAGCTCCAGCACCGGGATCCCGGCGGCCCGCAGCGCGCGGCTGGTCGCCCAGCTGCCGCGGGCGTCGTCGGACACCAGGTGGACGACACCCTGCACGCCGTGCGTGCGGGCCTCCTTCACGTACCACTCGGCGGACCACGGCGGGGTGTAGAGCTGGTCGGAGAACGCCGCGAACCGCGCGGCGAGGGTGCGGAGCGGGTCGTCGCCGTAGCGGACGTAGCCGTCGGCGGCGATCGCCAGGTACATCGACCACACGAACACGGCGCCGTAGCGCTCCTGGAACCGCTGGTAGAACTCCAGGTCGAACCACAGGCCGCGGCCGACCCACATCAGCCGGGCCCGCTCGCCGTCGCACACGGCGGCGCCCGCGGACACCCGGCCGGCGACCTCGTCGTGCAGCCGGTGGGCGGCGTCGCGCGCCCACGTGGTCCCGCGGTGCCACTGCGGGATCATCACCGCGGGGATGGAGTCGGTGACGGCGACCGGGCACGGCCGGGCGGCCGCGACGAGGTCGCGGGTGCGCCGGTTCCACTCCTCCTGCTCGTTGGTCAGGGCCAGCACCTCGGCGAAGCGCTGCTCGGAGAACCGGCGGCCGGTCGTCTGCTCCAGGAACCGGATGAGGCCCTCCAGCTCGCCGACCATGAGGTCGAGCCGGTCGGAGCCCACCGCGTCCTCCCAGTGGTGCGGCATCAGCTCCCACCAGCGCTCCGGGACGGTGTCCGCGGCCGCGCTCTCCAGCGGGTAGAAGGTGACGCCGGGCTGCTCGCCCCACACGTCGAAGATCTTGCGGGACGCGTCGCCGGTGGTCTCGGCGAGCACGATCGACGGCATCGGCAGCCCGCCCCACGGGGCGCTCGCCGGGTCCGGGTCGAAGGCGCTGCCGAGCGCGGTGGAGCTGTACTGCTCGGTGTGGTCGGGGTAGCCGCGCTCGCGGAGCCGGGCGAGGTGGTCCTGGGTGCGGCGCTTGGCGGCGACGATCGAGGCCCACCACTGGTTGACGACGTAGGGGATGCCCATCGCGCGGAAGACCTCCTGCGGGGCGTCCGCGTTGACCAGGGCGAGCGGGGCGCCGGGAACGTGGTCGCGGTGCAGGTCGGCGAACCACTGCCGCTGGTACGCCGTCGCCGCGGCCGCGCTGGGCAGCCGTCCGGTGCGGGCCGGGGCGCTCATGCGGCCACCGCCGGGGCCCGCAGCGTGCGCACCGCCCGGTCGAGGGCGTCCGGATCGACGCGGCCGTAGGGCTGGTGTTCCAGCGACGCCGCCGGGACGCCCGCGGCGGCGCGTTGCGCGGCCCAGTCCCAGGGCGGGCCGTCGTCGTGGCGGCGGACGTACCCGAGCAGCCCGGCCGCGCCGCGGGCGTGGACCCGGGCCGCGGTGTGCGCGGCCTGCTCCGCGATCGACGCCCGCGGCGCCGCGGGCCCGTTGAACTGGTACCGCTCGGCCAGCGCGAGCTCCAGGCCCGCGGGGTCGCCGGGGTCGCCGACGTCGGTCGCGGCGAGGAGGTCGCCGCGGTCGTGGTCCTCCCCGACGACGAGCAGCCCGGCCGCCTCCACCGCGGCGTACACGTCGGGGGAGTCGTGCGAGGAGCCGGTGAGGTGCACCGGGTGCCCGGGCCGCGGGCCCCGGTCCGGCAGCTCCGCGACCAGTGCGGTCAGCAGCTCCGCGGCCCGGTCCGGCAGGAGCGCGGTCGCGGCGTCGACGACGCCGAGGAACTCGGTCCCGGTGAGCCCGCGCTGCGCCCGCAGGTCGCCGGTGGCCCGCAGCAGGCCGCGGACCCGGTCGTGCGCGGCGACGGCGGCGGCGAGCGCGTCGTCACCGGCCGGGCGCCCGGACCGCCCGGCCAGCCAGGTGCGCAGACCGCGGACCTTCGCCAGCACGTAGCGGGTGGTCGTGCGGTGCGGGAGGTGCAGGACGTCCACGAGGTGGACCGGCGGCAGCGCCACCGACGGCTCCACCCGGGCGAGCTCGCGCAGCACGTAGAACAGCCGCAGCGACGCCTCGCAGTCCCGCGAGACGACGAGCACGTCGAGCTGCCCGTACGCCCCGGCGAGCAGCCGGGTCAGCACCGAGCAGGCGACCGGGTCCAGTCCGCCGCCGAGGAGCCGGCGGCCGGGCGAGGCGTCCTCGTGCGGCGAGCCGGACAGCCGCAGCGGGTGGTACCCGGCCGCCGTCAGCAGCTCCACCGGGACGTCGGCGCCGACGTAGCCGGCGACCGGCCGGTCCGGCGTGCGGCCGGGCAGGGCAGGGTCGAGCAGCGCAGCCAGTGCTGCGGACATGGTGGTCCCCCGGGACGGTGTGTGGGTCGGCAGGATCAGATGACGGCGTCGGCGGTGAGCGCCGCGATCTCGTCGGCGTCGTAGCCGAGCAGCTCGCGGTAGACGCGGTCGTTGTGCTCGCCGAGCGCGGGTGCGGGCCCGTCGAGCCCGACGTCGGAGCCGGAGAAGACGATCGGCACGCCGGTCGCGGACAGGTCGGCGGTCGCGCCGTGCCGCGGGTGGGCGAGCGGGACGACCTCGCGCCGGTCGCGCACCAGCGGGTCGCGCACCGCCTCCCGCGGGTCGCGGACCTCGGCGGCGGGCACCCCCTCGGCGGTGAGCCGGTCGATGACCTCGGCCCGGGGCAGCCCGCGGCACCAGGCGCCGATCAGCGCGTGCAGCTCGTCCGCGCGCTCGACCCGCTGGTCGCGGGTGCGGTAGCGGTCGTCGTCGACGAGGTCGTCGCGGCCCATCGCGCGCAGCACCCCGCGGGCGAACGCGTCGGTGGGCGCGCACAGCGCGATGTGCCCGTCGGCGGCCTCCAGGATCCCGAACGGCGCCAGCCGCGGCACCATCGCGCCGGTGCGCTGCTCCAGGCCGACGGCGTCGTAGGCGTCGAACGGCTCGCAGGCCACCAGTGAGGTCAGCGCCCCGAGCATGGAGACGTCGACGTGCTGGCCCTCGCCGGTGGTCTCGGACTGCAGCAGCGCCGACACCGTCCCGACGACCGCGTACAGCGGCGCCAGCAGGTCCCCGACCGGCAGGCCGAAGCGGACCGGATCACCGCCCGGTTCCCCGGCCGTCATCATCACCCCGGACAGCGCCTGGATGATCGCGTCCATCGCCTTGCCGGAGCCGGGCCCGCCCTGCGCGCCGAACCCGCTGATGGAGGTGTAGACGAGCTTCGGGTTGATCTCCCGCACGGCGGCGTAGTCGATGCCGAGCCGCGTGGTGACGCCCGGCGAGTAGTTCTCGACGAGCACGTCGGCGCCGCGGACCAGGTCGGTGAACACGGTCTTCGACCGCGGGTCCTTCAGGTTGAGCGTGACGCTGAGCTTGCCCCGGCCGCGGAGCAGCATGGAGACGGACATGTCGTCGTCGTGCGTGCGGCCCAGCGCCAGGCCGTCCCGGCCGAGGTACGGGGAGTTGTTGCGGGAGGTGTCCCCGCCGGTGGCGGGGTTCTCCACCTTGATCACGGTGGCGCCGAGACCGGCGAGCAGCAGGGTCGCGTAGGGCCCGGCGAGCGCGGTGGTCAGGTCGATGACGGTGCGGCCGGCGAGCGGCTGGTGGGTCATGCGATCTCCTCGAACGTGCCCGCCCCGGCGACGAGCCAGTCGTCGCCGCGGCGGACCAGCCTGCCGCCCAGCCGGGCGCGGGTGGTGATGTCGCGGACGTAGCCGACGACCGGTGAGTCGGGTCCCTGCGGGACGGGGCGGCCGGCGTCGTCGATGCGGCAGGGGACGACGCCCGCCTCGACGAGGCCGCCGGACCCGTCGAACCGGCAGGTGGCGACGACGGTGTCCCGGCTCTCGGGATGGAACGGGTAGAAGGGCATGTCCGGGTCGGGGGCGAAGCCGTAGAGCTCCTTCCGCTTCGCCGCCCACGCGTCGCGCTCGGCGCTGTCCCCGCCGGACGCCGGGGTCAGGGCGTGGGTGACGGTGACGAAGTTGCCGAGCCCGTGGAAGATCGGCTTCCCGCGCCAGACCTCGATGCCGCGCAGGATGTGCGCGTGGTGGCCGAACACGGCGTCGGCGCCGGCGTCGACGGCGGCCCGGGCCACCGGCGACTCGTACATCGCCACCGCGGCGGGGGTGTGCCCGACGCCCTTGTGCAGGCCGACCAGCACGACGTCGACCTCGGCGCGCAGCCGCGCGACGTCGTCGGCCATCGCCTCCAGCGAGCCCGGGTCGGCGAAGGTGTAGATCCGCGGCGGCCCGCCGGGGCTCGCGTGGTCGAGCTCGTAGTGGGTGAGCACGTGGACGTAGGCACAGCCCGCCTTGCGGGAGGTCGCCCAGGACTCCCGCGGCCCGACGCAGTTGTAGGACAGCACGCCGATCCGCAGCCCGCCCCGCTCGACGACGGCCGCGGCGCGCGCCTCGGCGAGGTCGGCCCCGGCCCCGGCGGTGAGCAGGCCCGCCTTCCGGGCGTGCGCGACCGTGTCGGTCACGCCCTCCTCGCCCGCGTCGAAGACGTGGTTGCCCGCGAGGGTGACGACGTCGAACCCGGCGGCGGTCAGCGCGCCGAGCGCGGCCGGGTCCGCCGGTGGGGCGGGGACGTCGGTGGAGACCTGCACCGTGGTCGTCGAGTGCGGGACCTCGACGTGGCCGACGGTCACGTCCGCGGCGCGCAGCAGCGCCGCCGACGGCGCCAGGAACGACGCCGGGTCGGGCTCGTCGAGGATGAGGTCCGGGACCGATGCGACGGTGATGCCCGTCGGTGCCGTCATGCGGGGACCTCCCGGGTGTGTCGGGACAGGAACGTGCGCAGCCGCTCGCTCGACGGGTTCCCGAAGATCTGCGACGGCGGCCCGGTCTCGACGATGCGGCCAGCCTCCATGAACACCACGCGGTCGGCGACCTCGCGGGCGAAGGCCATCTCATGGGTGACGACGACCATCGTCAGGCCGTCGGCGGCGAGGCCGCGCAGGACGCCGAGGACCTCCTCGACGAGCTCCGGGTCGAGCGCCGAGGTGGGCTCGTCGAACAGCAGGATCCGGGGCCGAGTGGCGAGCGCGCGGGCGATCGCGACGCGCTGCTGCTGGCCGCCGGAGAGCTGGCGCGGGTAGTGGTGCAGGCGGTCGCCGAGCCCGACCCGCTCCAGCAGCGTCATGGCGTCGCGCTCGGCGTCGGCGGCGCTGCGGCCGTGCACCCGCCGCGGTGCCTCCGTGACGTTGCGCAGCGCGCTGAAGTGCGGGAACAGGTTGAACTGCTGGAACACCATGCCGATCCGGCGGCGTTGGGCGGCGGTCCCCCTCGGGGTGAGCGGGCGCAGCGCGCCGCGGTGCTCGGAGTAGCCGAGCAGCTCGCCGTCGAGGTACATGCCGCCGCCGTCGATCGACTCGAGCTGGTGGACGCAGCGCACCAGGGTCGACTTGCCGGAGCCGGACGGCCCGATCACGACGACGACCTCGCCCTCGGCCACGTCGAGGTCGACCGCGTCGAGCGCGGTGTGGTCGCCGAAGCGCTTGGTCGTGCCGCGCAGGGACAGGACGGGGTTCACGAGGCACCTCCGGAGGGGGTCGTCCGGACGTGACCGCGGGCGAAGCGGCGCTCCAGCCTGCGCTGCCCGATCGTCAGCAGCGTGACGACCGTCAGGTACCAGAGGCACGCCACGATCAGCATCGGGACGATCTCGTAGGTCTGGTTGTAGATCACCTGCACGGAGTGCAGGAGGTCGTTCATCGCGATCACCGAGACGAGTGCGGTGCCCTTCACGACCGTGATGAACTGGCTGCCGGACGGCGGGATGATCACCCGCATGGCCTGCGGCAGGATGATCCGGAAGAAGGTCTGCGCCGGGGTGAAGCCCATCGCCGAGGCGGCCTCGCGCTGGCCGTGGTCCACGCCGAGGATCCCGGCGCGGATGATCTCGGCCATGTACGCGGACTGGACCAGCGACAGGCCGATGACGCCCGCGGTCAGCGGGGTGATCAGGTCGTTCGCGTCCCAGCTCAGCAGCGTCGGGCCGAACGGGACGCCGATCGAGATCCGCGGCAGCAGGTAGGCCAGGTTGAACCAGAAGATGAGCTGGACCAGCGGCGGGATGCCGCGGAAGACGCCGACGTAGACGGTCGCGGCCCACCGGGTCGGCCCGAAGTCGGACAGCTGCGCGGCGGCCAGCGCGCCCCCCCAGCACGGAGCCGATCAGCATGGCGAGGACGGCGAGCAGCATCGTGGTGCCCAGACCGCGCAGGACCGAGGGATCGAACAGGTGCTCGGCCACCACGTCCCACTGGAACCGCTCGTTGCCGACGCCGAACGCGACGAGCTGGACGGCGATCAGCGCCAGCACGGCCGAGGCGATGATCCGGCCCGGCCGGAGCCGGGGACGCGCGGTGGCGACGTCGTGCGGCCCGCCCGGTGCGGCCCCGGCGGTGGTCCCGGTGGCAGGCGTGCCGGTCGTCCCGGCGGCGGTCACGGTGCGGTCCCCGCGTTGTACTCGGGGGCGGGCACGGTCACGTCGTCCAGGCCCCACTTCTGCATGATCCGGCGGTAGCTGCCGTCCCGGAACAGCTCCTCGAAGGCGCCCTGCATCGCCGGCCCGAGCTCGCTGGACTTGGCCACGTAGAGCGCGAGCTTGTCGGCGGTCGCGCCCTGCTCCTCGGTCTGCGTGACGTAGGTGTAGGCGCCCTGCTGCTGGCTGGTCACGTCGATCGCCGCGGCCTGGGTCATGCCCGCGGCCTCGGCCCGGCCGGACTGGGCGGCGAGCAGGGTGGCGTTGGTGTCGGCCAGCCCGACGGACTCCACGGCGCCGCGCCCGGTCCGCTCGCAGTAGCCGGAGAGCCGGCGCAGCTGTTCCTCGACGACGCTGGCCGAGACGACCGCGACGCGCCGCCCGCAGAGGTCCTCGGTCGCGGCGATCGGGGTCGGGGGGTCCGCCGGGACGACGTAGGACGTCCGGGTGGTCATCCAGGTGACGGTGTCGAACTGGCGCTCGCGCTCGGCGGTGACCTTCACCGGTCCGTTGAACGCGTCGTAGCGGCCGGCGAGCATGCCCTGCAGCGCCGCGGGCAGGCTGTCGACCACACTGGTCTCGATCCGGACGCCGAGCACCCGGCTCAGCTCGTCCTGGATGTCGGCGTCGATGCCGGTGATCTCGCCGCCGCCGCCGCCGCCGACGGTGCGGTAGGGCGGGTGCGAGTCCCCGGCGAACCGGATCACTCCCGACTCCTTGACCGAGTCCGGCAGCGTGGCGTGCAGTGCGGTGTTCGCGCCGGGCTGCGGGGGCGTCCGGGTGGGTTCCCCGACGGTCGCTCCACAGCCGGTGGCCAGCGCGGCCGACGCGGCCACGACCGCGAGGGCCCAGCGACCTGGGCGCGAGTGGCGGATGAGGCGCATGGCGAGGTTCTCCCTGCGTTGGGTCGAGCCATGTGGTCGTCGGGGCCGGGATGGTGCACCGGACCATTGCCGACGATGATGGCGACGAGCGTCGCATGAGATGTCGCCTAATACAACACCCCGCTTCCGCTGTGCGGAAGTCCGATCGGCGACACGTACGCTCCCGGACGGAGGGATGCCGATGTCGGACGACGGGCGGGCCAGGGCCGAGCCGCAGCTGCTGCTGACCTCGCTGCTCGGTGACTACTGGTACTGGCGGGACGAGCACATCCCGTCCGCGGCGCTGGTGCGGCTGCTCGCCGAGTTCGGCATCGGGCAGGAGAACGCGCGTGCCGCGATGCGCCGGCTCGCCGCGAAGGACCTGCTGACGGTGTCCCGGCACGGCCGGACGACCGCCTACGGCATCCCGCCCCGGACCAGCGACGTGATCGTCGACCGCACGCACCGGATGCTCACCTTCGGAGCGTCCGCCCCCGAGTGGGACGGGTGCTGGACGGTCGTCGCGTTCTCGGTGCCGGAGCAGGAGCGCGAGGTCCGCACCGCGTTGCGGTCCCGGCTGCGAGTGCTCGGCCTGGCCGCCCTCTACGACGGGCTCTGGGTCTCGCCGCGCGATCTCGCCGGGCCCGCCCGCGACCTCGTCGCGGAGCTGGGCGTCGCGCGGGCCACGGTGCTGCGCGCGACCGAGGTGCCCGGCGGGCCGTCCGGCGGCGGGCCCGCGGCGGCGTTCGACCTCGACGGGCTGGCCGCGGACTACCGCGGATTCGTGCGGACCTACGAGCCGCTCCGCGAGGACCTGGCTGCCGGGCGGATCGGGCCGGCCGATGCCCTGCGGATCCGCACCGAGCTGCGGGTGGCGTGGCGGGCCTTCCCGGAGCGGGACCCCGACCTCCCCGCCGAGATGCTGCCGCCGGGGTGGCTGCGCACCGACGCCCAGCGGCTGTTCCTGGAGGTCTACGACCGGCTCGGACCGCTGGCCGAGCACCGGTTCCGGCAGCTGCTCGCCGAGTCCGACCCGGATCTCGCCGAGCTCGCCTCGCACCACGACAGCACGCGGATCTCCCGGCTGCACGACGAGCTCGGCGACCGGGGCTCGCGCGGGGACACGCCGTTCGAGCAGGCCGTCCGGGCGCGCAGGCTGGACGAGGTGCGGCGCGGCCGCCCCTCGGTCTGAACGACAGGAATCCTTCCGCTCTACGGGTGACGCGGGCCACTCAGTCTTGCGCTCACGCATCTCATCGCCGCACTCTCGGCTCATCTTCATCAGGAAACCTGATAATCGACCAAGGAGGTTCGGGTGGCTTTCCTCGATCCCGCGACGTGGCAGGACCGGGTGTTCACCGGTGCCTGGACACCCGGTGGCGACGGCGTCCGCGAGGTCCGCGAGCCGGCCACCGGTGCCGTCCTCGGCTCGGTCGGCGCGGCCGGCCCCGCCGACGTCGACGCCGCCGTCGAGCGGGCCGTGGCGGCGCAGAAGGAGTGGGCGGCGACCCCGCACACCGAGCGCGCCGCCGTCCTGCTGCGGGCCGCGACCCTGTTCGCCGAGCACGCGGGCGAGATCTCCGACTGGCTGGTCCGCGAGTCCGGGTCGGTCCGGCTCAAGGCCGGCATCGAGATCGACGGCTCGGCGGGCGAGTGCACGCAGGCCGCCGCGCTGGCGTCGGCCCCGTACGGCGAGCTGCTCCCGGCCGCGGGCCGGGTGAGCCTGGAGCGCAGGGTGCCGGCTGGCGTCGTCGCGGTGGTGTCGCCGTTCAACTTCCCGCTGCTGCTGTCGATGCGGTCGGTCGCCCCGGCGCTCGTGCTGGGCAACGCGGTCGTCGTGAAGCCGGACCCGCGCACCGCGGTGTGCGGCGGCGTCGTCATCGCGCGCGTCCTCGAGGCCGCCGGGCTCCCGGCCGGGGTGCTGCAGGTGCTGCCCGGCGGCGCCGGCGCCGGCGCCGCGCTCGTCGAGCACCCGCGGGTGCCGGTCCTGTCCTTCACCGGGTCCACCCGGGCCGGGCGCGCGATCGGCGCGAAGGCCGGGGAGCTGCTCAAGCGCGCCCACCTCGAGCTCGGCGGGAACAGCGCGCTCGTCCTGTGTGCGGACGCCGACCTGGAGGCCGCCGCCTCCTGCGGGGCGTTCGGCAGCTTCCTGCACCAGGGGCAGATCTGCATGGCCACCGGCAGGCACCTGGTGCACCGCTCGCTCTACGACCGCTACGTGGAGCTCCTCGGGAAGAAGGCCGAGCAGCTGCCGGTCGGTGACCCGTTCACCGGCGAGGTCGCGCTCGGCCCGATCATCGACGACGGCCAGCTCGCGAAGGTCGCCGATCTCGTCGAGCGCAGCGTCGCCGCCGGCGCCCGGCTCGTGCAGGGCGGGACCGCCGACGGCCCCTTCTTCCGGCCCACGGTGCTCGCCGACTGCCATCCGGGCGTCCCCGCCTACGCCGAGGAGGTGTTCGGCCCGGTCGCCTGCGTGCGTCCGTTCGACACCCTCGACGAGGCCGCCGAGACGGCGTCCGACACCGAGTACGGGCTGTCCCTCGGCGTCATCACCGCCGACCCCGCGGCCGGGCTCGCACTGGCCGACCGGATCCCGACCGGCCTGGTGCACGTCAACGACCAGACCGTCAACGACGACCCGTCCGCCCCGTTCGGCGGTGTCGGAGCCTCCGGCGTCGGCCGGGTCGGCGGCGCCCGCGCCAACGTCGAGGCCTTCACCGAGACCCAGTGGGTCACCGTCCGCGCGGAGTCCGCGCGCTACCCCTTCTGAGAGGAACGACCATGACCGAACCCTGGGGCAACACCGTCCTCGTCGAGTTCGACGAGGGGATCGCCTGGGTCTCGCTGAACCGCCCGGACAAGCGGAACGCGATGAGCCCGACCCTGAACGACGAGATGGTCGCGACCCTCGACGCCCTCGAGGGCGACCCGCGCTGCAGGGTCCTCGTGCTCACCGGCTCCGGCGACGCGTTCTCCGCCGGGATGGACCTCAAGGAGTACTTCCGCGAGGTCGACGAGTCCGGTGACCCCGGCCTGCAGATCCGGGTCCGCCGCGCCTCGGCCGAGTGGCAGTGGAAGCGCCTCTCGAACTGGTCCAAGCCGACGGTCGCGATGGTCAACGGCTGGTGCTTCGGCGGGGCCTTCACCCCGCTCGTGGCCTGTGACCTGGCGATCTCCGACGAGGAGGCGCAGTACGGCCTGTCGGAGATCAACTGGGGGATCCCGCCGGGCGGCGTGGTGTCCCGCGCGCTCGCGGCCACCGTGAGCCAGCGCGACGCGCTGTACTTCATCATGACCGGCGAGCCGTTCGACGGGCGCCGGGCCGCCGGGATGCGGCTGGTCAACGAGGCGGTCCCGGCCGGGCGGCTGCGCGAGCGGACCCGCGAGCTGGCGCTCAAGCTGGCGTCGATGAACCCGGTCGTCATGCGGGCGGCGAAGGTGGGCTACAAGCTCGCCCAGGAGATGCCGTGGGAGCAGGCCGAGGACTACCTCTACGCCAAGCTCGAGCAGTCCCAGTTCCTCGACGCCGAGCGCGGCCGGCAGCAGGGCCTGAGCCAGTTCCTCGACGACAAGTCCTACCGCCCGGGCCTGTCGGCGTACGCGAGCGAGTAGCCCGGTGCGCGACGACGGACTGGGGTCGTGGCCCGCGCGCCGCGCCCGGATGACGCCGGGCCGGACGGCGCTGGTGCACGGCGACCGCCACGACACCTACGCCGACCTGGCCCGGCGGACCGCGGCGCTCGCCGCCGGGCTGCGCGGGCTCGGGGTGCGGCGCGGCGACCGGGTCGGCTACCTCGGCCCGAACCACCCGGCGTACCTGGAGACACTGTTCGCGACCGCGTCGCTCGGGGCGGTGTTCGTGCCGGTCAACGCCCGGCTGGCGGCCCCCGAGCTGGCGTTCGTGCTCGACGACGCCGGGGTGTCGGTGCTGGTGCACACCCCGGCGGCCGGGGCGCTGGTCGACGCCGCCGCGGCCCGGACGCTGCGCGAGCGGCTGGTCGTCGGCGGCTCCTACGACGCGCTGGCCGGCGCCGCGGCGGAGCCGGTCGACGAGCCGGTCGGGCCGGACGACCCGTGCCTGATCATGTACACCTCCGGCTCGACCGGCCGGCCGAAGGGTGCGGTGCTCTCGCACGGCAACCTGACCTGGAACTGCGTGAACGTCCTGGTCGAGTCGGACCTCTCCGGCGACGAGGTGGCGCTCGTCGCGGCACCGCTGTTCCACACCGCGGCGCTCGGCATGACGTGCCTGCCCACCCTGCTCAAGGGCGGGACGTGCGTGCTGATGGAGGCGTTCGACCCGACCGCCGCGCTGGAGCTCGTCGCCCGGCACCGGGTGACGCTGCTGTTCGGCGTCCCCGCCATGTACGACGCGCTCGCCGCCCGCCCCGAGTGGGCGGACACCGACCTGTCGAGCGTCCGGACCCTGCTCTGCGGCGGGTCCCCGGTGCCGGCCGCGACCGCGCGCCGGTGGCTGGAACGGGGCCTCGCGTTCGTGCAGGGCTACGGGATGACCGAGACCGCGCCCGGCGTGCTCGTGCTCGACCCGGCGTCGGCGCGGACCAAGGCGGGCACCGCCGGGGTGCCGTCGTTCTTCACCGACGTCCGGATCGCCGGCCCGTCCGGCGAGCCGGTGGCACCGGGGGAGCGGGGCGAGATCCTGGTGCGCGGGCCGAACGTGATGCTCGGCTACTGGAACCGGCCCGACGCCACCGACGAGGCGCTGGCCGGGGGCTGGATGCACTCCGGTGACGTCGCCACCGCCGACGCCGACGGCTACGTCACCGTCGTCGACCGGATCAAGGACATGATCATCTCGGGTGGGGAGAACGTCTACCCCGCGGAGATCGAGTCCGCGCTCTACGAGCATCCGTCCGTCGAGCTGTGCGCGGTCGTCGGCACGCCGGACGCGCGGTGGGGCGAGGTTCCCCGGGCGGTCGTCGTCCTGCGGGCCGGGGCGGCGGCGGACGCCGACGGCATCCGGGCGCACCTGCGCGACCGGCTCGCCGGGTACAAGGTGCCCCGGCACGTGGACTTCGCCGACGACCTGCCGCGCACCGGGTCCGGGAAGGTCCTCAAGGCCGCCCTGCGGGAGCGGTACGGATGACGGCGACGACGCCCGCCGCGCCGGTGCGGGAGGATCCTGCGGTGCCGGACCGACCGCTCACCCTGTACCTCGTCAAGCGCCTGGAACTGGCGATCCGGGCCCGGATGGACGAGGCGCTGCGCCCGCACGGGCTCACCACCCTGCAGTTCACGGCGCTCACCGCCCTGCGCGAACGGGACGGGCTGTCGTCCGCGCAGCTCGCCCGGCGCTCCTTCGTCACCCCGCAGACGATGAACGAGATGGTGCGCTGGCTGGAGAAGCACGGCCACGTCGTCCGCCGCCGGGACCCGGACAACCGCCGTGTCCTGCTGCTCACCCTGACCACCACCGGCCGTGACCTGCTGGAACGCTGCGACCCGCTGGTCGGGGCGATCGAGGAGGAGATGCTCGGCGCGGTGCCCGACGTCCAGCACCCGCTGTTCCGGCAGAGCCTGGAGCTCGGCTACACCGCACTGACCGACCCCGGGGAGGGGACACCGCCGTGACGCTCGACCTCGACCGGCTCGTCGCGATCGACGTGCACACCCACGTCGAGCAGGACGGCCACGGCTGCCTGTCGCTCGACCAGGAACTGATGGACGCCTCGGCCGGGTACTTCCGCGCCGGCCAGGACCGCACCCCGACCGTCGCGACGATCGCCGCCCACTACCGGGAACGGTCCATGGCGGCCGTGGTCTTCACCGTCGACGCGGCCACGGCGACCGGGCACCCGGCGCTGTCGAGCGAGGAGATCCTCGACGCCGCGGCGGAGCACCCGGACGTGCTGATCCCGTTCGGCTCGGTCGACCCGCACGGCGGTGCCGCGTCGGTGGCCCGGATCCGCCGGCTGGCCGAGCGCGGCGCCCGCGGCTTCAAGTTCCACCCGTCGCTGCAGGAGTTTGAGCCGGACGACCGTGCCCACTACCCGCTGTACGAGGCCGTCGCCGAGGCCGGGGTCCCCGCCCTGTTCCACACCGGCCAGACCGGGATCGGCGCGGGCCTGCCGGGCGGGCGCGGCATCAAGCTGCGCTACTCGAACCCGATGCTGCTCGACGACGTCGCGGCCGACCACCCGGACCTGACGATCGTGATGGCGCACCCGTCGGTGCCCTGGCAGGACGAGGCGATCGCGATCGCCACGCACAAGGCGAACGCCTACATCGACCTGTCCGGCTGGCGGCCGAAGTACTTCCCTCCGCAGCTCGTGCGGGCCGCGGGCAGCTACCTGCGGGACAAGGTGCTGTTCGGGTCGGACTTCCCGGTGGTGACGCCGGACCGGTGGCTGGAGGACTTCGCGGGCCTGGACCTGCGCGACGAGGTGCGCCCGCTGATCCTCAAGGAGAACGCGGCCCGCGTGCTCGGCCTGCGCTGACGGTGCACCATCTCCGTGGAGGGGCGGACGTACCGCACGGCCGCCCGGAGGAGGCCGCCATGCCCCAGGACCCGTTCCGCGATGCGCTCGGCCCGCTCGAACCGCTGCTCGGCCGGCTGTTCGAGACCCTGGGCGACCTCGACGGCACCTCCGGCCAGGACACCGACCCCGACCGTCGCCCACCCGGGAGCCGGGGGACCCGCGGGCTCGACCGGTTCGGCCGCGACCTCACCGCGGACGCCGCCGCCGGGCGCCTGGACCCCGTCGTCGGGCGCGCCGCCGAGATCGACGCCGCGCTGGAGGTGCTGGGCCGCCGGGCGAAGAACAACCCGGTGCTGGTCGGCGAACCGGGCGTCGGGAAGACCGCGATCGCCGAGGGGATCGCCGCCCGGGTCGCGGCGGGCGAGGTCCCCGCGGTCCTGCGCGGCGTGCGGGTGGTCGCGCTCGACCTCGCCGGGATGGTGGCGGGCACGAAGTACCGCGGCGAGTTCGAGGAGCGGCTCACCGCGGTGATCGACGAGGTGGTCGCCGCGGACGGGCGGATCGTGGTGTTCGTCGACGAGCTGCACCTGGTCGTCGGAGCGGGCGGCGCCGCCGACGGGGGCGCGATGGACGCCGCGTCGATCCTCAAGCCCGTGCTCGCCCGCGGCGCGCTCCGGATGATCGGCGCGACCACCACCGAGGACTACCGCCGCCACATCGAACGGGACGCGGCGCTGGAGCGGCGCTTCGAACCGGTCCCGGTGCCCGAGCCGACCGAGCCGGAGACCGTCGCGATCCTGCACGGGCTGCGCGCCCGGTACGAGAGCCACCACGGCGTCCGGCTGACCGACGGCGCGCTCGACGCCGCGGTCGCGCTGTCCGCCCGCTACCTCCCGGACCGGTTCCTGCCGGACAAGGCGATCGACCTCCTCGACCGGGCCGCCGCCCGGGCCGGGATGCGCACCGCGGGCGGCGACGCCGCGGCCGGTGCCGCCGCGCGGCAGGCGGAGGAGCTGGGCCGGGCCCGGGAGGTGGCGGTCGACTCCGAGGACTTCGAGCGGGCCGCGATGCTCACCCGGGAGCTGGAACGGCTGCGTGCCGCGTCCCCGTCCGGCGGGCGCCCGGAGATCACCGCCGACGATGTCGCCGAGATCGTCTCCCGGCGCACCGGCATCCCGGTCGCCCGGCTCGGCACCGACGAGCGCGACCGGCTGCTCGCGCTGGAGGACCACCTGCACGCCCGCGTCGTCGGGCAGGACGACGCCGTGGAGGCCGTCGCCGACGCCGTCCGTGCCGGCCGGGCCGGGCTCGGCCACCCGGACCGGCCCGTCGGGTCGTTCCTGTTCCTCGGGCCCAGCGGGGTCGGGAAGACCGAGCTGGCCCGGGCGCTCGCCGACGCGCTCTTCGACTCGCCCGACCGGATCGTGCGCCTCGACATGAGCGAGTACACCGACCGCGCGTCGGTGTCCCGGCTGATCGGCGCACCGCCCGGCTACGTCGGGCACGACGACGGCGGCCGCCTCACCGAGGCCGTCCGCCGCACCCCGTACTGCGTCCTGCTGCTCGACGAGATCGAGAAGGCACACGTCGAGGTCACCTCGGCGCTGCTCGGTGTGCTCGACGCCGGCCGGCTGACCGACGCCCGCGGCCGCACGGTCGACTTCCGGCACACCATCGTGATCATGACGAGCAACCTGGGCTCGGAGCAGCTGCTCGCCGCCGCCACGGCCGGGACCCCGCTCGACGACGTCCGCGAGCCGCTGCTGGCGCTCGCCCGCGGTCACTTCCGGCCCGAGTTCCTCAACCGGATCGACGAGATCGTGCTGTTCGCCCCGCTCACCCCGGCGCAGCTGCACCGGATCGTGGAGATGATGCTGGCCGAGACGGGGGAGCGGCTGCGCGCCCAGGGCGTCACCCTCGACGCGGACGACGCCGCGATCGACCTCCTCGCCCGCCGCGGGCACCGGCCCGAGCACGGCGCGCGGCCGCTGCGCCGCACCATCGGCCGCGAGGTGGAGCGACGGCTGTCCCGGCTGCTGCTGTCCGGGGACCTGCGGCCCGGCGGGACCGTCCGGCTCACCGCCGACGGCGACGAGCTGGACGTCGCGGTGACGCCCGGGTGAGGTGGGCGCTCAGCGCGCCATGCCATCCGCGGCGAGGTCGTCGGGGGCGGCGCCGAGCCGGGGGAGACCGAGGATCCGCCGCCGCACCGCGTCGCGGCCGCCGTCGGCGGGTGCGGTGCCGTCGACGAACTCGTGCAGCAGCGCGGCGAACCGCGACGGCTGCTCGGCGTGCGGGAAGTGCCCGGCACCGGGGAAGACCTCCAGCCTGCTGCCGCTCAGGCGTTCGTGTGCGGCGAGGGTGTGCTCCAGCGGGATGACCTTGTCCCGGTCACCGCCGACCAGCAGCACCGGGACCTCGTCGAGCAGGTGCAGGCGCTGCGCGCCGTCGAGGCGCTGCCCGGACGGTTCGAGCGCGCCGCGGGCGGTGTGCACGAACGCACCGCGGGTGCCGCGGTCGGCGAAGGACTCCCAGGCCGCGTGCACGCCGTCGACGTCGGAGGCGGGGACGCTGCCCACCCGGTGCGCGATCCGGTGCACGGTGCGGCGCATCCAGCGCGGGGTCAGCGACGCCGCCGACCGCAGCACCAGCTCGGTGCCGGGCAGGCTGGCTGCGCGCAGCGCCAGGGCGAGGTCGTGGCCGAGGCCGCCGCTGGAGACCAGCACCACCCGCTCCACGTACTCGGGGAACTGGTGCGCGAACTGCATCGCCACGCCGCCGCCGAACGAGTGCCCGACGATCGTCACCCGCTCGATGCCGAGGGCCACGAGCAGGTCGCGCAGGCCGGTCGCGAACCCGCCGAGGGAGTAGTCGCCGCTGCGCGGGGCCTCGCTGGAACCGTGACCCAGCAGGTCCGGGGCGATCACGTGCAGGTGCTGCCCGAGCGGGGCGAGCACGGGCGCCCAGGTCGACGAGCTGCCCGCCAGGCCGTGCACGAGCAGGACGGCACGCCGGTGCTCCGCACCGGTCTCGCGGTAGCTGACCCGCTGGCCGTGCAGCAGGATCTCGCGCTCCGCAGGCGACTCACCCGTCATCCGACACCTCCACTCCCCGGCCCGGCCCGCCGCTCTTCCGGGCGGGGCCCCGGGGTCTCGACATCGACGTTACCGCTGGTACCGGGGCGGGGATCCGCCGGTGTGGCGGGGCACTCGTCCCCGGTCGACCGGCGTCGTACGCCCGAGTGAGGGCGGTCGCACACACCACCCGGCAGGCCCCCGTCGCACCCCGGGTGCCCGCCGGGGGATGGATCAGGCCGAGGCGGCGCGGCCCCGGTCCAGGGCGGCCGTGTACCAGGTGAGGAACCCCTCCACGGACGCCTCGACGACCGGGGAGAGCGGCCCCGGCCGGTACCCGCGCGACGCGATCCCGGCGTAGTTGTTCTCGCACAGCTCCCAGTCCTGCTCCGAGGTCGAGCGCCACACCGCGGTGAGCGCGTCCGTGTCGACGCCCGAGGCGTCGGCGCGGACCAGGAAGCAGACCTCGACGTCGGTGGTGCCGGCGTCGACGGGGGAGAGCCGGGTCGTCACCGCGTAGTCGCAGTTGGCGTGCGCCCACAGGTCCGGCAGCCCCACGATGCGCAGGCTGCCCGCGTCCTCCGCGGTCAGCGTGCCGAGGAACGGGGCGACGGGGCGGCCGTCGAGGGACTCGGTGACGAACCCGTCGCGCAGCGGGAGCCGGGCGGTCCGGTACCAGGCGCCGCCGGGGAAGCTGACCTCCTCGCCGGGCAGCCCGCGCCGCGTCCACCGCGCCCTGGCGTCGGCGAGTGCGGCCTCGTAGCGCGGGCTCGACCGGACATCGCCGTTCACGCCGTGGTCGAAGTTGGACAGCGTGAACTCGGGGTGGCTGCCGCGGCAGTGGTAGCACTCGCGGTTGTTCTCCACGAGCGTCTTCCAGTTGGCCGCGACCCGGTAGGACAGGCGTGTCTCGACGCGGGCGTCGGCGAGCCGGTGCGGGGCGAGCTGCGGGGCCAGCGCCGCGGCGAACCCCTCGATGTCCGGCGGGTCGGGGGCCAGGCAGAGGAACACCAGCCCCTCGATCTCGCGGACGGCGACGGGGGCGAGCCGGTAGTCGCCGACCGGGAAGCCGGTGCCCATCAGCCGGGCCGAGCGCAGCCGGCCGTCGGTGCCGTAGACCCACTGGTGGTACGGGCAGACGAACGCGCGGACGCAGCCGCGGTCGGCGGTGGTGAGCCGTGACCCGCGGTGCGCGCAGACGTCGTGGTGGGCGTGCAGCGCGCCGTCCTCGCCGCGGACGACGATCACCCGGTCCCGGCCGACGTCGCGGGTCACGTAGTCGCCGGGGTGGGCCAGCTCGCAGGTGTGGCCGGCGAACAGCCACCCGGTGGCCCACACGTGGTCCAGGTCGGCGGCGAAGACGGCCGGGTCGGTGTAGGCGGCCTGCGGCAGCGACAGCCCGGGCCGGCGGGTCAGGAGTGCGGCGTCAGACATGGAACGTCCTGCCGTGGCCGGGCTCGGTCAGGGCGGGCCGGTCGAGCGCGAACCGGCCGACCGGGTGCCGGGTGCGGCCGGTGGTGGCCAGCTCGGCGAGGATCCGGCCGAGCAGCGAGGCGAACTTGAACGCGTGCCCGGCCCCGACCGCGACGCTCACCCGCGGCGAGCCGGGCACGGTGTCCAGCACGAAGTCCTGGTCGGGCGGGATCGTGTACAGGCAGGTCTTCGTGTACAGCTCCGGCCCGAGCATCCCGGGGACGTGCTCGGCGAGGAACTCCTCCTGGCGCTTGCGGCGCAACGGGTCCGGCTCGTAGGTGCGGGTGTCGGCGGTGACCTCGGGGCCGCCCATGTGCTGGCCGAGCTTGGTGGCGACCTCGCCGTACACCGGGAAGCCGTAGTAGTTCTCCGCGCCGTGCCACATGAACACCGGGAACCGCTCCGGCGAGAACTCGAGGAGGTTCGGCGTCGCGTAGTAGGTCACCTGCTCCTGGGTGACGGTCAGCGGCAGTGCCGGGAGCAGGCCGTCGAGCACCTCGTTGGTGCGTGCGTCCGCGGTCACGACGACGTGCTCGGCGCGGTAGACCTCGTCGTCGGTGACGACCTCGACGTGCCCGCCCGCGTCGTGCACCGCCCGGACCGGGGTGTGCTCGCGGACCTGGGCGCCGTACCCGCGGGCCAGCGCGACGTGCGTGGCGTTCGCGCGGCGGGCGTCGACGATCCCGGAGCGGCGCTGGTACACGGCGCGCTCGGAGCCCGACAGCCGGAACTGCGGCCAGCGCGTGGTGAGCGCGTCGGCGTCGAGGACCTCCAGCTCGACGCCGTGCCGGGCGGCGACGTCGACGTAGCCGTCGATGTCGCGGCCCCCGGTGGCCAGTCCTCGGCGGGCCTCGACGTCCTCGATCACCAGCCCGCCGGTCCCGGTGACCAGGGTCTGGCCGGAGAGGCACTCGACCTGGTGCCAGGCGTCGTAGGCGGCGGGGGCGAGCGCGGCGTAGGCGTCCTGGTGCTGGGCGAGGCGGATGATCCGGCTGTGGTCCTGGCTCGCGCCGTGGTCGTGGCCGAGCGTGTGCCGCTCCAGGCCGAGGACCCGGGCATAGGGCGCGGCGGCGCGGGCGAGCCAGAACAGGGCGGCGGAGCCGAGGCCGCCGCAGCCGACGACGACGAACGGATGATCGGAGTTCACGCGGTGCTCCTGGGCCGGGGTGCGGGAGACACCGTCCACCGTGACCGGACGTGCCCGGCCGTGGGGCGGATCCGTGATCGCGGGCCGCGATGCTCCGATAAGGAAGACCTTATGATCGGTCGATGGACGTCGAGCTGCGTCAGTTGCGGATGTTCCTCACCGTCGCCTCGGAGCTGCACTTCAGTCGGGCGGCGGCCCGCCTGCACGTCAGCCAGCCGGCGCTGAGCCAGCAGGTCCGCACGCTGGAGAAGGCGCTCGGCACGCCGCTGTTCGACCGCACCAGCCGCGCCACCGAGCTCACCCCCGCCGGACGGGTGCTGCTGGAGGCCGCGCCGCGGGTGCTGTTCGAGGCCGAGCGTGCCCGGACCCGTGTGGTGCAGGCCGCCGAGGGGTCGACCGGCCTGCTCGCCGTCGGCTCGGTGGGCACCGCGCTGGCCTCGATCGCGCCGCGGATCCTGCGGACGGTCCGTGCCCGGTTCCCGGACCTGCAGATGCAGGTGTCCCAGCACGACACCGCCGCGCAGATGGTCGCGCTGGCCGAGGAGCGCCTCGACGTCGGCCTGGTCCGCGCGGCCGCCCCGACGACCGCGGTCACCGTGGAGGAGCTGGTCGCCGAACCGCTGCTGGTGGTGCTTCCCGGCGACCATCCGCTGGCCGTCCACGACACCGTCGACGCCGCCGATCTGGCGGGGGAGTCGTTCGTGCTGTGGCCGCGCCCGCTGGGGGCCGAGTTCTTCGACATCATCACCGGCTACTGCCGCGACCACGGGTTCTCACCCACGATCGTCGCCGAGGGCGCCGACATCGAGACCCAGCTCAGCCTCGTCGCGGCCGGGATCGGGGTGTCGCTGCAGCCGTCGTACTACGCGAACCTGCGCCCGCCGGGGGTGGAGTTCCGGCCGCTGTCCGGTGCGGTGCCGACGGTGGCGCTGCAGGTGGCGTGGCGGCGCCGGGACCGCTCGGCGGCCGTCGGGCACTTCGTCGAGGCCGCCCGGGTGTGCGCGGGCGACGGCGCCGGCTGACCGCCGTCGCCGGTCGATGGGCCGATCGGCGGTTGCCCACCGGCGTAGCGTCGGACGCACTCCTCCGACGTGCCCCCGGACCCCGGGCGTGCTCACCGATCCCTCCGGCGACGGCCGGGAGATCTCCCGCCGCGCATCCGCCGCCCCGGGATCCCACGATCGAGAGGCAGGGACTGTCATGGCACGACTCGTGAGGATGAGCCTCGACGACCCCGAGGAGGTCCGCCCGTTCGAGGGGGACTCGGGCCGGCTCGAGCTGGTCAACGTCGCCGCCGGCGGCGTCGGGCGCGCGACGTTCAACCCGGGCTGGCGCTGGTCGCAGCACGTCGCCCCGATCGCCGGGACCGACAGCTGCGAGGCGGCCCACATGGGCTACGTGATCTCCGGCCGGATCACGGTCCGGATGGACGACGGCGAGGAGGAGACCTACGGCCCGGGGGACTTCATGATCGCGCCGCCGGGGCACGACGCGTGGGTGCTCGGCGAGGAGCCCTGCGTCGTCATCGACTGGCAGGGGTTCGCCGACTACGCCAAGCAGTGACGCCCGCGGGGTGAGGTCCGGGGCGGGTGCGCGTCACCCGCCCGGACCGGCGGGCGGCTCGCGCGTGGTGACCAGGGTGCACACCGCGGACGAGAGCAGCAGCAGCCCGCCCGCGTGGAAGATCGCGCCGACGCCGGTGAGGCCGGCCAGCCCGCCCGCGGCGAGCGGCACGACGACCTGTCCGATGCGGTTGCCCGCCAGCCGCACGGACAGCGCCGCCGCGCGGTTGTGCGGGTCGGCGACGGTCGTCACCCAGGACATGGTGAGGGGCTGGCCCAGCCCCCAGAAGAAGCCGACGACGAGCATCATCAGGGTGAGCAGCACGACGTCGGCGGTGAGCGGGACGAGCGCCATCGGGACGCCCGAGGCGAGGGTGGCCGAGACCAGCAGGGCCCGCCGCGGGACGGTCCGCAGCAGCAGCGGCATCGCGGCCCGGGAGACCACCGACGCGACGCTGCGCACGGTGAGCAGCATCGTCACCGTGCCGACGCCCAGGCCCATCGACTGCCCCAGCAGCGGCAGGTAGGCCATGAGCAGGTCCATCCCGGTCAGGACGGTCAGGCTGGAGTAGACGGCCGGCTTCATGCCCCGGGTGCCGAGGATCGCCAGGGTGCTCTGCCGGGCGGCCGCGGCCTCGGCGCGGCTGACCCGGATGCGCTCGGCCGGGACGAACCAGAACGCCAGCGGCACGGCGAGCGCGGCGAGCCCGGCCATCACGAGCAGGGCCGGGGTGGTGGCGAGCTGCTCGCCGGTCGTCGTCCCGCCGTTGGTGAGGGTCGCGACGAACCCGGCGACGGGGAACCCGACCAGCTGCCCGGCCGAGACCCCCAGCGTCAGCTGCCCGAACCGGGCGTCGACCTTCTCCGGAGGGGACCACAGCGGGATCAGGCTCTGGCACGCGACCGTGTGCAGGATCTGGCCCAGCCCGAGGACCGCGCTGGCACCGATCAGGAACGCCGCCGACGGGCTCACCGCGGCCACGAGCACCGCGACGACGGTCAGCACCAGCCCGAGCCGGACGACGAGGACCCCGCGGCCGCGGTCGACCGCGCGCCCGATCTGCAGCGCGACGACGAGGGGGAGGAGCGCGAACGCGCCGGTGATCAGGCCGACGGTGACCGCGTCACCGCCGAGCGCGAGCGCCCGGTAGGAGATCAGCGTGCGGACGCCGGCGAGCACGGCGTGCGAGAGCAGCGTGGCGAGTACCAGGCACGGGAACCAGTGCGCGCGCAGCGAGCGGGGCCGGGGACGCTCCACCGGAGGTGGTCAGGAGGCCGCGGAGCCGGGGGCGTCCCCGCTCACCGGCCCGGTGGCACGCAGTTCCTCGCTGGTCTGGCGCAGCTCCCACGCGTGCATGACGTGGGCGTGCATCGCGGCCCGGGCGGCGGGCCCGTCCCGGCGGCCGAGGGCCTCCAGGATCGCGTCGTGGTCGTGGTCGAGCGCCCGGCTGAACTCGGTGACCCCCCACAGCGTCACCGAGGGCTTGAACCGGGCCCAGAGCAGCTGGATGCCCTCGATCATCACCGACGACGTGCTCTCGTAGATGGTGAAGTGGAGGTCCTTGTTGAGCAGTGACAGCGTCGCCGGCTCGGTGCCCTCGGCGGTGGCCCGGACCAGCCGGTCGTTCGCGGCGACGATCGCCGCGTAGCCCTCGTCGGTCATGCGCTCGGCCGCGACCTCGCAGGCCAGGCCCTCCAGCTCGGCGCGCATCCGGTAGAGGTCCTGCGCCATCTCCGGCGTGAAGTCGCGGACGGTGGCGCCGCGGTGGCTCGTGTACTCGATCGTGCCGTCGGCGGCGAGGATCCGCAGCGCCTCGCGGACCGGGGTGGGGCTGACGCCGTAGCGCTTCGCGATCGCGGTCTGCCGCAGCTGGTCGCCGGGGTTGATGACGCCCTGCTGGAGATCGGCCTTGAGCCGGTCGAGCACGTAGGCCGTGCGCGACTTCGGGGGCGCGTCCATCTCGCTCATCGGCTGCGGCGCTCCTGGTGTCGGTCGGCAGGCTTCGGCCCGGGTTCGGCCTGGTTTCGGCACGGCTCCGCAGGACGGACCGCGGCGCGGGGTGAACGTAGCACGTCGGTACTTTCCATGGTCAGGTGACTAGATTTTATAGAATCTATTGACCCGCGTTCCATGGTCGTGTTTGCCTCTTGTCCGCCGGCCGGGTGACCCCGATCACCGGCTGACAGGCCCGCCGACCAGCGCAGGAGGCAGCAGGGTGACCCGCACCGTGGTGAGCACACCCGTCCCCACGTCGACACCGTCGACACCGGGCCGGTGGGCCGGACTGACACCGGAGCACCGGGACCAGCTCCTGCACCTCCTCGTGGACGCGCTCGGCCTCGCCGCCGCCGGCGCCGCGAACGACGACGCCCGGCGGGTGCTCGACGGCCTCGCCGCCGTCTCCCCGGGCACCGTCGCGGTGCCGTGGACGGACCTGCGCCTCGCCGCGCCGCAGGCCGCGACCGCGCTGTCCACGCTGATCCACGCCTGGGACTTCGACGACACCCACGACGAGGCCGTCGTGCACACCGCCGCCGTCGTCGTCCCGGCGGCGCTGGCCGCGCTGGCGACCGCACCGGCGCCGGGGGAGCGGGTCCTGGACGGGCTCGCCACCGGCGTCCAGCTGCTGTCCCGGCTGGCCCGGCTCACCGGCCCACGGCACGGGGTCATCCGCACGGCCGGCCTCGGGGCGCTCGCCGCCGCCGCCACGGCGGCGACGGTCTGGGGGCTCGACGAGGCCGCGACCGGCGACGCGATCGGGCTGTGCCTGGGGGCGGCGCTCGCGCCGTCGACCCGGCAGGCCGTCGTCGACGGGTCGGTCGCGAAGCGGCTCCAGCCCGGTCTCGCCGCCGCCCACGGGCTGACGGCGGCGTCGCTCGCCCGGGCCGGTGTCGCCGGACCGGCCGGCTGGCTCGGCGGGACGTTCGGCGTGCTGCCCGGCTCCGACCTGACGCTGTCCGGCCTGCTCGCCGGGCCCGCCGAGCTCGACGCGGTCGCCCTCAAGCCGTACCCGGCCTGCCGCTACACCCACGCCGCGCTGGCCGCGGCCGAGCAGCTGCACGCCCGCAGGCCCGGCGCGGACACGGTGCGCCGGATCGTCGCGCACCTGCCGGCCGGGTCCGCCTACGAGCTGGTGGCCCGGCCGTGGCAGGACCGCGGCACCCCGCTGGTCGACGTCCAGTTCTCCCTGCCGTGGCAGCTCGCCGCGCTCTGGGTGACCGGCCGCTACGACCTCGGCACGCTGCGCCGCGACCTCGGCCGCGCCGACGTGGCCGCCGCGGCCGCCCTGGTCGAGGTCCGCCAGGACCTCCCCGAGAGCGCCGTCATGTCCGGCGCCCGGGTCGAGCTGGAGACCACCGACGGCGTCCACGACGTCGCGGAGGCCGCCATGCCCGGCGCCGGCGCGGCCCGGCCCGGCCGCGACGCCGTCGACCGCAAGCTACTCGGCTGCCTGGAGGTCGCCGCGGTGCCCGACGCCCGCGCCGCCGCCGACCGCCTGTGGCAGCTGGCCGCCGACCTCCCCGGCCTCGACGCGGCCGGAGCCGCCGCGGCCGTCACCGACCGGACCGGCCCGGCCTGATCCCGGCCCGCACCCCGCTGTTCAGCACCGACGTACGACGAGAGGGAACGACCACCATGGACTTCGGCCTCACCCCCGAGCAGACCACGCTCGTGGAGTCCGTCTCCAAGCTCGCCGAACGCGAGTTCGGCGCGCGGGCCTTCCAGCGCGACGGATTCGCCTGGGACTCCCTCAAGGTCCTCGCCGACCACGACCTGACCGGGCTCACCCTGCCCGTGGAGGTCGGCGGGCAGGGCGCCTCGCTGCTCGACGCGGTGCTCGTGATGATGGCGATCACCAAGGTCTGCCCGCACAGCGCCGACGCGCTGCAGGCGAGCAACTTCGGCGCGATCCGCCAGGTCGCGAAGTTCGGCTCCGAGCACGTGCGCCGCGAGGTGCTGCCGCTGTTGCTGCGGGGCGAGGCGCTCGTGACCGCCGGGATGAGCGAGCCCGACGCCGGCAGCGCGCTGACCGACCTGCGCACGACCGCCCGCTACGAGGGCGACCACGTCGTGCTCGACGGCCAGAAGTGCTGGAACTCGCACGGCCCGGACGCGACGCACTCGGTCGTCTGGTGCCGGTTCGGCCCGTCGTCGCGCGACATCGGGGCGGTCCTCGTCCCGTTCGACGCCCCCGGTTTCACCCGGGGCAAGCGTGAGCTGCACATGAGCGGCGAGTCGCACTGCCAGCTGTTCTTCGACGGCTGCCGGGTGCCGAAGGAGTACGTCCTCGCCGACAGCGGCGCGCTGCGCAGCATGCTGTCGATCTTCGGCGTGGAGCGGATGGGCAACGCCTCGCGGGCGCTCGCGCTCGCCGAGACCGCCTACGAGCGCGCCGTCGAGCACGCGAAGGTCCGCAAGGCCTTCGGCAAGGACCTCTGCGAGTTCCAGGGCCTGCAGTGGAAGTTCGCCGACATGAGGGTGGAGCTCGACGCGGCCCGGATGCTGCTGCTGCGGGCGGTCGCCAACGCCGACGCCGGCGCACCGGACGCGACCGAGGCGGCGATCGCGAAGCTGCACGCCAACCGGACGGCCTTCCAGGTCGCCAACGAGGCGATGCAGGTCTTCGGGGCCTCGGGCTACAGCCAGGAGTACCCGCTGGAGTACATCGTCCGCCGCACCCGCGGCTGGATGATCGCCGGCGGCTCGGTCGAGATCCTCAAGAACACCATCGCCGGCTCCGTCTTCGGGCGCCGCTTCGACCAGCGGGCGGGGGCGGGCGCGTGAGCATCACCGGAACCGGCACCACCGCACCGCAGGCGCAGCGCGGGCTCGACGGCGCCACCGACGTCCTCGTCGACTGGGTCGTCGCCGCGGCCGCGGCGCCGCTGCCCGCCGAGGTCGAGCACCACGTGCGCCGCCTGCTCGTCGACTACGTCGCCGCCGTCGTCCCCGGCTCGGCGACCGACGTCGCGCGGGCGGTCGCGACCCACGTCGCCGGCACCTACGGGACGACCGGCCGCACCGCCACCGCGATCGGCCTCGGGCCGGTCTCGGCGCCCGGTGCCGCGTTCCTCAACGGCACGAGCGCCCACAGCCTCGAGGTCGACGACGGCTACACCCCCGGCAGCGTGCACCCGAGCAGCGTCTGCTTCCCGGCCGTGCTCGCCGCGGCGGAGGCCCGGGGCAGCGACACCACCACGACGATGCGGGCGCTCGCCGTCGCCCTGGAGGCGGTGTCCCGGCTCGCCGCCGCGGGGCACCCCGCGACGTGGCGCAACCACTTCCACAACACCCCGCTCGCCGGCGTCGTCGGCGCCACCTGCGGGGTGGCCGTCCTGCACGGCCTCGACGCCGACCGGCTGCACGACGCGCTCGGTGTCGCGGCCTCGCACGCCGGCGGGCTGTTCGCGTTCCTCGGCAAGAACGCCGAGGTCAAGCGGGTGCACCCGGGCAAGGCCGCGCGCGACGCGATCGTCAGCGTCGAGCTCGCCGAGGCCGGTGTGACCGGGCCGCGCCCGATCCTGGAGACCCGGCACGGCTACGTCGAGGCGTTCGCCGACGGGGGCTTCGACGCCGGCACCCTGCTCGACGGGCTGGGGGAGCGGTGGGTCGTGCTCGACTCCTACGTGAAGCCCTACCCGTCCTGCCGGCACCTGCACGGCCCGATCGACGCCGTGCTGGCGCTGCGCGCGGAGCACGGGGTGACCGTCGCCGACGTCGCGCGGGTCGACGTCGCGACCTACACCGTCGCCTCGCACCACGCGAGCACCGAGGTGGACTCGCTGCTCGACGCCCAGATGAGCATCCCGTTCGCGGTGGCCACCGCCCTCGTCCACGACGAGGTGGGCCTCACCGAGTTCGGTCCCGGCGCCCGCCGCGACCCGGCGCTGCTCGATCTCGTCGGCCGGGTCCACGTCCGCGCCGACGAGCAGGCCGACGCGGACTACCCGGTGCTGCGCACCGCCGTGGTGACGCTGACCCTGCACGACGGGCGGGAGCTCACCGAGCGGGTCCCGACGCCGTACGGCGAGCCGGGCAACCCGGTCAGCGACGACGAGATGACCGCGAAGCTGGTCCGGCTCGCCGCGCCGGTGCTCGGGCGCGACGCCGCCACCGGGCTCGCCGCCGAGCTGTGGACCTTCGCCTCGCTCGACGTCGTCGCCCGCACCGACGCCCTCTGCCGGGGTGCGGCATGACCCAGCTGACCGACCGCCCGGCCGGTGCCGAGGGGCCCGCACGGTCCGACGTGGGCCGGGCGCTGTTCGCCCCCCGCTCCGTCGCGATCGTCGGCGCCTCCGACGACGCGCGGAAGACGACCGCGCGCCCACTGCGGTTCCTGCGCGAGGCCGGCTTCACCGGCGGCGTCTACCCGGTCAACCCGCGCCGCGAGACGGTGCTGGGGGAGCGGGCCTGGCCCGACATCGCCTCGCTCCCGGAGGTCCCCGACCACGTCTTCGTCCTCACCGACACCGCGCGCGTCGTCGACACGGTCCGCGAGTGCGGCGAGGCCGGGGTGCCGCTGGTGACGGTGCTGTCCGGTGGTTTCGGCGAGGGCGGGCCCGAGGGCCGGGAACGGCTCGACGCGCTGCTCGACGTCGCCCGCCGGTACGGCGTCCGCGTCGTCGGCCCGAACAGCATCGGCGTGGTCAATCCGCGCAACGGCATGCTGCTCACCGCGAACGCCGCGTTCGCCGAACCCGACCTGCCCGTCGGGCCGTCGTTCGTCGCGTCCCAGTCGGGCAGCGTCATCGGCGCGCTGATGACCCGGGCGAAGGCCCGCGGCCTGGGTTTCGCCGGGTTCGTCTCCACCGGCTCCGAGGTCGACCTGACCCTCGGCGAGATCTGTGAGGCCACCCTCGACGACCCCGAGATCGGCTCGTACACGCTGTTCGTGGAGTCGATGGAGAACGCGGGCCCGCTGGCCCGGTTCGCCGCGGCCGCCGCCGAGCGCGGCCGGCCGGTCACCGTCTACAAGCTGGGCCGCAGCGACGCGGCCGCGGCCCTGTCGGTGTCGCACACCGGGGCGCTCGCCGGCGAGGACGACGAGGCCGACGCCTTCTTCCGCGCCTGCGGGTTCGCCCGGGTCGACAACTTCGAGGCGCTCATCGAGGCCGAGGCCCTGCAGCGGCGGATCGGCCCGCCCGGGCCGGTCCGTGCCGACCGGATCGGGGTGATCACCTCCACCGGGGGCGGCGCCGCGATCGTCGTCGACCAGCTGGAGACCCGCGGCGTCACCGTGGCCCGGCCGAGCCCCGCGGTGTTCCGCGGGCTCGCCGCGCTCGGCCTCGACGTGGCCGAGAACCTCATCGTCGACCTCACGCTCGCCGGCACCCGGCACGACCTCGTGCTCGGCGCGCTGGACGTGCTCCGCTCCAGCGGGGAGTTCGATCTCGTCCTGTTCGTCGTCGGCTCCTCGGCGCGGCTCAACCCCGAGCTCGCGGTGTCCGCGATCGCCGAGGCGGCCGCCGGCGGCGAGGTGCCGCTGGCCGCCTGGGCGCTGCCGGACGCGCTCGAGTCGCTCCGCATGCTGAACGACGCCGGCGTCCCCGCCTTCCGCACCGCGGAGGCCTGCGCGGAGGCGGTCGCCGCGACCATGGCCCGGCGCCCGGTCGATCCCGCCGTGCTCGGCACCCGGGACACCGGCGCCGCCGAGGCCCCGGCCCGCACGCTCGACGAGAGCGACTCGGCCGGCGTCCTGGCCGGGCTCGGGGTGTCGTTCCCCGCCGCCACGACGTGCGACGCCGCGGGCGCGCCCGCCGCGGAGCCCGCCTGGCCGGTGGTGGTCAAGGCGCTGTCGGACCGGCTGCCGCACAAGTCCGACGCCGGTGCGGTCGTCCTCGGCGTGACCGGGCCCGACGAGCTCGCCGGCGCCGTCCGGACGATCACCGCGAACGTCGCCGCGCACGACCCCACGATCGAGCTCGGCGGGTTCCTGGTGCAGGAGATGGTCGGTGACGCGGTGGTGGAGGCGCTCGTCGGCTACCGGGTGAGCCCGTCGGTGGGGCCGCTGGTGATGCTCGCCGCCGGCGGCGTGCACGCCGAGCTCTACGACGACTCGACGCTGCGCCTCGCCCCCGTCACCGCCGAGGTGGCCCGGGAGATGGTCGGCGAGGTGACGGCCATGCGCATCGCGCGCGGGTTCCGCGGCGGACCGGCCGGGGACATCGACGCGCTCGTCGACACCGTCGTCGCGGTGTCCCGGCTCGCCGTGACCCGGCCCGACGTGGTGGAGGCGGAGGTCAACCCGGTCGCCGTCCGGCCACGCGGGAAGGGAGCCGTCGCCCTCGACGCACTGGTCCGCGAGGCGGACCGGTCATGATCCGTCCGCCCCGCCCGTGAACCGACACACATCCGAGGACACACCATGGACGTGAAGATCAACGACTTGTCGCTGACCTACGGCGACTTCACCGCGGTCGAGCACCTCAGCCTCCACATCTCCGACGGCGAGTCCCTGGTGCTGCTCGGGCAGTCGGGGTGCGGCAAGACCAGCACGATGCGCTGCGTCGCCGGTCTGGAGGACCCGAGCGGCGGCTCGATCGCGATCGGCGGGACGACCGTGTTCGACGCGGCCGCCGGGCTCAACGTCGCACCGAACAAGCGCAACGTGGGCCTGGTCTTCCAGTCCTACGCGGTGTGGCCGCACATGACGGTGCTGGAGAACGTGTCGTTCCCGCTGCGGATGAAGCGGCGCCCGAAGGCCGAGATCCGCACCCGGGCCCTGGAGACCCTGGAGCTCGTCGGGCTGGCGCACCTCGCCGGCAAGGGCGCGAGCCTGCTGTCCGGCGGCCAGATGCAGCGGGTCGCGCTGGCACGGAGCCTGGCGATGGAGCCGAACGTCATGCTGCTCGACGAGCCGCTGTCCAACCTGGACGCCCGGCTCCGCGAGGACCTGCGGGTGGAGCTGCGCCGGCTGCAGCTCGAGCTCGGGCTGACCTCGATCTACGTCACCCACGACCAGGGCGAGGCGCTGGCCCTCGCCGACCGCATCGCGATCATGCAGCACGGACGGATCTCGCAGCTGTCCACGCCGGTGGAGACCTACCGGAGCCCCGCGTCGGCGTCGATCGCGGAGTTCCTCGGGGTCGCGAACATCTTCCCGGTCGCCGCGCCGCGGGCGGGGGAGCGGCGGCTGCGGCTGGCCGGTCACGACGTCGAGATCGCCGCCGACGCCGTCGTCCCGCCGGGCGACGACCTCAGCGTCTGCATCCGGCCCGAGCACGTCCGGGTGCGGACCGAGCCGCGCGACGCGGGCCCGAACTCGTGGCCCGGCACCGTCACCGTCAGCGTGTTCCAGGGCTCCTTCATCCGGTGCTCGGTCGCGCTCGACGCCGGGCCGACGCTGGAGGTCCAGACCCAGGACGCGTCGGTCCCGGTGCGCCAGCACGACCGGGTGCACGTCGAGATCGACCCCGCCCACGTCCAGGTCCTCCCCCGGGAGGCCGGGCCCGCCGACGCGGCCCCGGGGCCGGACGCCGCCGGTGACGCCGGCCGGGCGGCCCCCGGCGACGCGGCCCCGCGGACGTCGCACGACCGGCCGGTCGCGGCGTCCGCGACCCGGGAGGGCTGAGCCGTGGCGATCCTCCAGGAGCCGCCCCGCACCGGCACGGGAGAGACCGCGGCACCCCCGCCGCGCGCACGCACCGGCCGGCGCCGCCTCCGGCTGCCGACCGTGCTCGTCCTGGTCGTGCTGGCGGTGCTCATCGTGCTGCCCGCGGCGATGGTGCTGCTCGCGGCGTTCAGCGTGGACGTCCCCCGCCCCGGGAACATCACCTGGGACCTCACGCTCGGCAACTTCGGGGTGTTCACCGACCCGCAGACGCTGACGGCGTTCGGGAACTCGATGGTGATCGGCGTCGTGTCGACGGCGCTGGCCTGCCTCATCGGCGGATCGCTGGCGTTCCTCGCCGCGCGCAGCGACATCCCGGTCCCGCGCTTCGTCTACCTGGTCGGCCTGATGCCGATCTTCCTGCCGTCCTACGTCGGCGCACTGGCCTGGTCCATGCTCGGCGGCCCCAACGCCGGCCTGCTCAACATCGCGCAGGCCGACCTCGGACTCTCCCTGCCGCTGGACATGTACTCCGTGCCGGGGATGATCGTCGTCTTCGCGATGTACTACTCGCCCTACACCTTCCTGCTGGTGCACGGCGCGATGTCGATGATGAGCCCGGACCTGGAGGAGGCCGCGCGGGTGCACGGCGCGACGTCGCGCCGGATGCTGGGCCTGGTCTCGTTCCCGCTCGCCACCCCGGCGCTCATCGGCTCGGCGATGCTGACCTTCATCCTGGTCTTCGAGAACTTCCCGGTCGCGCAGGTGCTCGGCACGCCGGGCGGCGTGGACACCCTCCCGACGCTGATCTTCCGGCTGCTCAACACCAGCCCGTCGCGGGGCAACGAGAGCGCCGCGATCGCGGTCGTGCTCGTCGCCGTCGTGCTGCTCGCCACCTGGCTGCAGCAGCGGATGCTGGCGAAGCGGTCGTTCACCACGGTGACCGGCAAGGGCGTCCGGCAGAAGAAGGTCGCGCTGGGCCGGGCCCGGATCCCGGCGCTCGTCGCCGTCCTGGGCTTCTTCGCGCTGTCGATCGTGCTGCCGGTGCTGGCGCTCGTGACCGTCGCCGGTCAGAGCTCGCCCTACCTGACCTCGCTGACCCAGCTCGCCGAGCCGGGCGGGCTCGACTTCAGCTCGTTCTCCGACGTGCTGGTCTCGTCGAGCTTCCAGGAGGCGGCCTGGCACAGCCTGGTCGTCAGCGTGTTCGCGGCGAGTGCCGGCGTGGTGCTGGCGTTCCTGTGCGGCTACCTCGTCTACCGCACCCGGGCGACCGGGCGGTCGCTGGTCGAGGGGATCTCGATGATCCCGCTGGCGCTGCCGGCCGTCGTGCTCGGCATGGGCCTGCTGTGGACATGGCTGGTCATGCCGGTCCCGCTCTACGGCACCCTCGCCGTCCTCGTCATCGCGTTCCTGGCCGTGCAGTCGCCGCAGGGCTTCCGCGGCGTCGCCTCCTCGATCCTCGCGACCGACCGCGACCTCGAGGACTCCGCGGTGATGCTCGGTGCGCACCGGGCCCGTGCGGTCACCAGCGTGACGGTGCCGCTGATGAAGGTGGGCCTGCTGTCGACGTTCCTGCTGCTGCTCATGCTCAGCATGCGCGAGCTGACCGTGCCGCTGTTCCTCTACACCAGCGACACCGAGATCCTCTCGATCGCGATCTACGACGCGTTCGAGAACGGCGGCGCGCTGCGCGAGGCCGCGGCGATGAGCGTCATCTACACCGCCTTCATGTTCGTCCTGTCCTACATCCCCCGCCGCCTCGCGCGGTAGTCACACCGGCGGACGACGGCGTCCGTCCCGGCAAAGGAGCTGACCCATGAAGAGGACACGCACGAGCGGCCTGGTCGCCGCACTCGCGGCGGGCGGCCTGCTGCTCGCAGGCTGCGGCGGGGGTGGTGGCGGCGGCACCGACACCGTCACCGAGGGGATGCTCGCGCTGCCCGCCGTGGACGACGCGAACGGCCTCGTCGTCGACGGCGAGCAGGTCGCCGACGCCGCCCTGCTGGAGGCCGCCCGCGGCGACACGCTCGTCTGGTTCACCGGGTCCGGCAGCGAGAGCGCCGAGCTGACCGCGGACCGGTTCACCGCGGAGACCGGCGTCCAGGTCGAGGTGACGCGGATGCCGTCGGCGAAGCTCAACGAGCGGGTGCTCAGCGAGGCCGGGGCCGGGCGGCTGTCGGCGGGCGTCGTCACGATCACCGACCCGCTGCTCGCCGAGGGCCTCGCCGAGCAGGACGTGTTCGTGCCCTACACCGAGATGCCGACCCACGACACGCTGACCGGCACCGAGAACGTGACGTGGGACGGCGGGGCCTACTACACGTCGTACTACTCGGCCTACGCGTTCGCCTACAACAACCGGGCCGTCGAGGCCGGGAACGTCCCGTCCAGCTGGAACGACCTGCTGGACCCGCGGTGGAAGGGCCGCATGGGCGTCGTCAACGCCGGGGCGGGCGGCACCGTGCAGGGCCTGGCCGCGTTCCAGGAGGACGTCATCGGCCCGGACTACTGGGCCGGGCTCGCCGCGCAGCAGCCGCGGATCTTCGACACCACCTCGGTGCAGCTGGAGGCACTCGCCCGCGGCGAGATTGAGATCGCGACGGCCGGCTTCAACAGCACCTACGGCGCGGAGCGGTCCGGGGCGCCGATCAAGCTCGTCGTGCCCGAGGAGGGCGTGTCCGGCACCTTCAACATGCAGGGCCTGACCAGTACCGGGCAGGACAGCCCGGCCGCGAAGCTGTTCATGAACTGGACCTGGTCGAAGTCGGGCCAGCAGTTCGCCGCCGCGCAGGGGTTCATCGGGGCCCGCACCGACATCGAACAGGTCCCGACCGGTGACTACCGGCTCCCGAAGGCCGACGACCCGTCGTTCGTCGTCTACAGCCCGGAGCAGGCGGAGACCGAGGGCGCCGACATCGTCCGGCGCTGGAACCAGACCTTCGGCTTCAACGGCTGACCCGGTCCACCCCACGGGACGCCCCGGTCCGACAGGACCGGGGCGTCCGTCTATCTGCGCCCACCCGCCCCACCCGCCCCACCCGCCCCACCCGACCTCCCCGACCTCCCCACGGACGCTCACCGGTTCCGTCGACGCGCACGCGATCGGGCGAGCGCCGGCGGAACCGGTGAGCGTGTCGTGGTCGGTGATCAGTCCAGGAGGATCAGGGAGAGTTTGCGGGCCGCGCATGCGGGGCGTGGTGAGTGCTCCAGCTCCACGGTGAAGTCGATCGCGACGAGGACGCCGCGGTCGCGGGGCTCGGCGTCCGCGACCGTCGCGTGCAGCCGGACGCGGGACCCCACCGGGACCGGCGCCGGGAACCGGACCCGGTCCCAGCCGTAGTTGAGCCGCGCCGTCCCCAGCTCGAACCGGTACAGGTCGCCGGCCAGCGCGGAGATCAGCGACAGCGTGAGCTGGCCGTGCGCGATCGTGCGGCCGTAGGGCCCGGACGCGGCCCGCTCGCGGTCGACGTGGATCCACTGGTGGTCGCCGGTCGCCGCGGCGAACGCGTCGATGCGGTCCTGGTCCACGGTGGTCCACGGCCCCGTGCCGAGCTCGGCGCCGATCGCGGCGTCGAGCCCGTCCCGGGTGGAGACGACGAGCGGGCCGCCCGTCACATGAACCGCCCGCCGGTGACCTCGGCCGTCGTGCCCGTCATGTACGACGACAGCGACGACGCGTAGAACAGCGCCACGTTCGCGACCTCGTCGATCTCACCGACCCGCTGCATCGGGATCTCGGACATCTTCTGGTCCCACGCCTTCTGCGGCATCGCCTCGGTCATCGCCGACCGGATCAGGCCCGGCTGGATCGCGTTGACCCGCACCCCGTGGTGGGCCATCTCCTTGGCTGCGGCCTTCGTGAGCCCGACGATCCCCGCCTTCGCCGCCGAGTAGTTGGTCTGCCCGACCATCCCGACCTTCCCGGACAGCGAGCTGATGTTCACGATCGCGCCGGACTTCTGCTCCCGCATCCGTGCGGCGGCGAGCCGGGTGCCGTTCCAGGTGCCCTTGAGGTGGACCTGGATCACCAGGTCGAAGTCGTCCTCCGACATGGTGCGCATCGTGGCGTCGCGGGTGATCCCGGCGTTGTTGACGAAGACGTCGAGCGAGCCGAACGTCGTCACCGCGGTGTCGATCAGCGCGGCGACCTCCTCGGCGGAGACGACGTCGCAGCGGACGCCGACGGCGACCTCCTCCCCGCCGAGCTCCTTCGCGGCGGCGCGGGCGGCGGCCTCGTCGAGGTCGCCGAGCACGACGCGGGCGCCGTGCTCGACGTAGGTGCGCGCGATGGCGAGCCCGATGCCCTGGGCACCACCCGTCACGACGGCGGTGCGGCCCTCCAGCAGTGCAGTCATTCCGGTCCTCTCTCTGGTCGGTTCCCGGTCGCGTGGCGGGGCCACGGCACCCGGGGGAGTCAGGTGAAGCGGGGTTCGCGGCGCTCGGTGAAGGCCGCCCGGCCCTCGGCGGCGTCCGGGCCCTGGCCTGCCAGCGCCACGGCCACCCGCTCCGAGGCGAGGAAGTCGGCCAGGCCCGCGTGGGTGCGGGCCGCGAGACGCTTGGTCAGGGCGTTGGACTCGCGGGGCCCGGCCGCCAGCCGCGCGGCGATCTCGCCGGCCCGCGCCGTCGCCGTACCCGCGGGGACGACCTCGCTCACCAGGCCGGCGTCGGCCGCGGCCGGGGCGCTGAGCCGCTCGCCGAGCAGCAGGTGGCGGGCCGCGCGCTGCGGGCCGAGGCGGCGGGGGAGGTGGTAGGCGGTACCGGCGTCGGCGGTGAGGCCGCGCGCGGCGAACGGGGCGGCGAAGAACGCGTCGTCGGCGGCGACGACGAGATCGCAGGACAGCACCAGGCCCCAGGCCGCACCGACGGCGTAGCCCTCGACGGCGGCGACCACCACGACGTCGGTCCGCACGATCGTCTCGACGACCTCGTGCACCAGGGCGAGCCGGGAGGCGGGGCCGAAGAGCCCGTCGGCGGCGGAGGGCATCGAGCCGACGTCGCCGCCGGAGGAGAAGTAGGAGTCCCCGCCCGTCAGGACGAAGGCGGCGTCACCGCGCCGGGCCGCCGCGCCGAGCTCGGACAGGAGGCGTTCGAGCAGGGTGTGGTCGAGCGCGTTGCGGCGGTGCGGGCGCTGCAGACGGAGCGTGGTCACGCCGGCCGAGCCGTCGACGGTGAGCGGATCCTCGGGAGCTGGTGTCACACTCTATAGAATGTAGTCGACGGGGTGGGTGGGGTCGAGTACCTCCCGCCACCGCACATGCTGTCGGCTTCCCGCACAGACCGTCGGCTGTCCGCACAGGTCCTGTCTCGTGCGGGAAGCCCAGAACCTGTGCGGCTCACGCCGAGCCTGTGCTGCCGGGACGGTCGACCGGCTCGACGTCGGCCGCCGTCGCGGGACCGTCGGGAGCGTGCGGTTCGGCCGTCTCCAGCGGCACGTGCTCGGCGCGGATCACCCCGATCTGCACCGCCTGCCGTCCGGTGACGGCGTCGAGCAGCCAGTCGGTCGCGACCCGCAGCCGGTTCCCCGGCATCGACAGCAGGTGGTACCCACGGGTGACGACCGTGGCCGCGAGCCCGGACAGCGGGACACCCAGCGGGTTCGCGGCCGCGTCGGCGCCCCCGAGCTCGACGACGAAGCCCAGGTCGTGGTGCGCGTAGGTGCCGGGTTCGCCGTAGCCCAGTGACGCGGCCACGTTCCGCGCGGCGAGCGCGCCCTGCCGGGTGGCGTGCTGGGCGGTCATGGCGGTCGGGGTGCCGCCGCGGGTCACGTCCGGGACCGCGGACGCGTCGCCGCAGCCGTGGATCTCGGGCCGCCCGGGAACCCGCAGGTCGGTCCCGACCACCAGGCGTCCGCGGTCGGTCGGGAGGCCCAGGTCGGCGACGAGCGGGTCGGGCCGCACCCCCACGCACCAGACCAGCGTCCGCGTGTCGATCACCTCGCCGGAGGTCAGGCGCACCCGTCCCGGCGTGGCCTCGGCGACCGACTCCCCGGTGCGGATCTCCACCCCGCGCCGCCGCAGGACCCGGTCCGCGGTGCGGGACAGTCTGCGGTCGAGCTCGGGCAGCACCCGCGACGCCCGGTCGATCAGGATCCACCGGACCGGCGTCCCGCGCAGCGCCGGACGGTCGCGGGCCATCAACGCCGTCAGCATCGCGCCCTGCGCGGCGAGCTCGGTCCCGGTGTAGCCCGCACCGACGGTGACGAAGGTCAGCCGGGCCCGGCGCTCGGCGGCGTCGTCGGTGGTCGCTGCGATCTCGATCTGGCGGACCATGTGGTCGCGCAGGTACAGCGCCTCGGGGATGCTGCGGAAGCCGTGCGCGTTCTCCGCCACCCCCGGTATCGGGAGCAGCGCGTTGACGCTGCCCGCGGCCAGCAGGAGACGGTCGTAGCGGATCTGCCCGTGACCGCCGTCCGGATCGCGCCAGGCGACGGTGCGGGTGTCGACGTCGATCCGCTCGACGGTCCCGAGCACGATCTCCGCCCCGCGCAGCGACCGGCTCAGCGACACCGCGATCCGGCGGGGCTCGAGCGTCCCGACCGCGACCTCGGGCAGCAGCGGCAGGTACACGAAGTGGTCCTGCTGGTCGATCACGGTGATCCGGGCCCGCCCGCGGAGCCGGCGTATCAGGCCCTTGGCCGCGGCGTGCCCGGCGAACCCGGCTCCCACGACGACGACGTGCGGCAGGCCGTCTGGTGCGCCCGGGGCTGCGCGCCCGAACGGGAACCGTGGTGGACGGGTCATCGTGCGGTGTCCCTTCGTCCTTCGTCCGCGCCGGGCCGGCCCGGCGCACCCGAGGACTCCGCTCCGCTGTCCACCAGGCGAGAACCTGACGCGCGTCCGGCACATCCGCTGTGCCCACGGAGCACATCCGGTGCCGGGTCCCGTGCGAGGTCCCGGTGTGGGCGATCGTGCGAGCCCCTGACGCCTGAGCATGGCCGGTCCGACCGGGGTGCCGGGCTCCGCCGATCGGGCGGACCTTCGCAGTGACGGCGGCGCACCGTCCTGGCGAGGCCTGGCGCGAGCGCCACCGCGAGCCCTGGAGCGGCCGTCGGCGCGCAGCTCCGCGCGCACCGTCCGTGCCGCAGGCCGCCCGGCGGGAACCGCACAGGCTCCGGGCTGATCGCACACACGGTTGGGCCACCGCACAGGACAGATCCTGTGCGGGCGCAGCGCAAGATGTGCGGTGCGGTGCGGTGCGGGCGTGGGGCGTGGGGCGTGGGGCGTGGGGCGTGGCGGCGTGTGGCGCGTGGCCCGGCTCCGGCACCGGCTCCGGCTCCGGCACCGGCATTGAGCTCGGGCACGAGCCAGTTGAGCGCAGCGCGCGGGCACACGGTACGTAGAGCCGCACAGGATCTGACGTGGCCGCACAGACCGTGGACACACCGCACAAGTCAGGATCCGTGCGGGTGCTGGGCAACCTGTGCGGGTGCCGGGTGCCGGGTGCCCCGTGCGGGTGCGGGGGAAGCTGTGCCGAGTGCCGAGTGCCGAGTGCCGGTGACCTGTTCGGGCGCCGGGCAAGCTGTGCGGGTGCGGGGCAAGCTGTGCGGCGGCCCGCATCCTGTGCGAGTACGGGCATGCTGTGCGGATTCCGTCGATGTGCCGCCCGGACGCTGCCGCCAGGGCGCACCCCCCGCCCTACAACGGCTGCAGCCGCTCAGATCAAGGCGGAATCGCACAGGATGCGGGCCGCCGCACAGGGTGTGGGGCTGCCGCACGGAACAGAGTCTGTGCGGGAAACCGTCAACTTGTGCGGAAGGTTGGCAGCGTGCGCCGGAACCACGGAAACCGTGCGGCTCCGGCGCTCGGCATGTGCCGACCGCAGCTGCTCGGCGCGGTTCTGATCCGGTGGCGGCGGGGGTCAGGGGGTGGCCGGGTGACGGTTCCCCAGTTCGGCGAGGACGGCGTCGGCGGCGGTGTCGAGGCCGCCGGCGGCGCGCTGGACGTCGCCGAGCTCGCGGGCGCGCTCGGTGAACGCGGGCTCGCGGAGCAGGCGCTGGAGCTTGGCGTGGACGTCGTCGACGTCGACGAGGTCGGGGCGGTCGACGGCCAGGCCGATGCCGGTGTCGGTCGCTCGCACCGCGTGGTCGTACTGGTCGACGTTGGTCGGGCGGACCAGGACCGGCGTCCCGAACCAGAGGCTCTCGTGGATGCTGTTGCTGCCGCCGTGGGTGAAGAACGCCCGCACGTGCGGGTGCTCCAGCACCGCGTGCTGAGAGTGGAGCCAGTCCACGACCTTCAGGTTCGCGGGCCGGTCGGCGGGGTCGGGGAGGAAGCGCTGCTGGTCGGCGCGGAGGACCCAGAGGACGCCGTGGTCGTCGCCGAGCCTGCGGGCCAGCTCGACGACCGACCGGACCTGGTCCGCCGTCATCCGGGTGATCGAGCCGAAGGCCAGGTACACGGTGGACGGGTGCGCGTCGAGCCACTCCGCGACGCCGGCGTCGCGCTCGTCGTGGCGGACCGGGGGGACGAGGGCTCCCACCATCCGGACCCGGTCGGGGACCGGCAGCGGGTAGTCGACCCCGGGGACCGAGAAGCAGAGCATCGAGCGGGCGCCCGCGTTCTGCACGGGGACGCGCAGGGTGCGCGGGTCGATCCCGAGCTCGCCCATCCCGCGGTGCAGCCGGACGGCCTTGCGGAACACCGAGCGGTCGAGGAACAGGGTGCCGGTGCCGATCCCCAACCAGATCCGTTCCAGCTCCTGGCGGCGGGTGCGGTGCAGCGGCAGCCCGGACGACGGCGGCGGGAACCCGCGGGGCAGGTCGTGCTCGACGAGGCTGCTGAGCAGGCACGGCGCGGTGATGACGTAGGGGATGCCGCGGGTCAGCGCGACCTGCACGGCGTGCGTCGCGAACCGGTTGATCACCATGAGCGCGGGGCGGACACGCTCGACCACCTCGTCGAGCGCCTGGTAGCGCTGCATGAGGTGGTCGACGTCGAAGAGCTGCCGGGCCCGCGCGCGCAGGCCGCGGACGCGGGAGCGCTGGTGGATCCGGGCGTAGGTCGCGTCGTCGATCATGGTGAGCGCCAGGTCCGGGTTCACCGGTCCCAGGGAGACGAACTCGACGGCGCTCCGGTCGGCGAGCTCGCCGACCGGGCCGCGCAGGTTCTCGTCGGCGGCGAACACGAGGTCCGGCACGCCGCGCCGGGCCAGCTCGCCGGCCAGGACGAGGCTGGTGGCGGCCTCCCCGGTGGAATGGGTGCAGCAGAACAGGATCGGCTGCGCGCCGGCCCCGTCCGCCTGCTGCGCGGCGTCGTCGGCCGGCCGAGTGCCCGTGGTCTGCTCCATGGGCCCAGCCCACCACCGACCGGGCCGGGAAACCCCCGGAGTCACGGCTGCGGTGCCGGAAGGTGCACCCCGGTGACGAGCAGGCCGTGGCCGGTGTGCCAGCGCCCGGGGAACACGGTCACCCGCTCGCCGTGGACCAGCGGCCCCGGGACGAGCAGGCGGGCGGAGAAGGTGCCGGCGCCGGCGTCGAACACGATCTCGGCCTCGTCGAAGTCCAGCTCGCGGCCGGTCAGCGGGTACCACGCCTTGAAGACGCTCTCCTTGGCGCTGAAGTACATCCGGTCCCACGCCGTCCCCGGGCGGCGCCGGGCGAGGCCGTCGAGCAGGGCGCGCTCGGAGGGCAGGGTGACCGTCTCGAGGACGCCGTCGGGCAGCGGCGCGTCCGGCTCGGCGTCGATGCTCACCGCGGCGGACTCGGCGGCGGGGGACACGGCCGCCGCACGGTACCCGGCGCAGTGCGTCATGCTGCCGACCACGCCGGACGGCCACTGCGGGGCCCCGCGACGGTTCGGCAGGATCGGGGCGGGGGAGCGGCCGAGCCTCCCCAGAGCGCGGCGGGCGAGCCTGCGCACCGTGGTGAACTCGCGCCGCCGGGACTCCACGGCCCGCGCGACGAGCTCCTGCTCCTGCGGGAACAGGCCCTCGCCGGGGTGCTCCTCGTCGTCGTAGGCGCACTCGGTGACGACCCGGCCGGGCAGCACCTGCTCGATCACCGCACACCTCCGGCGACCGGCGCGGGCAGCACCGCGCGCAGCGGCTCCCGGGGCGGCCGGGGCCGCCACTCGCGGGGATAGCCCACCGAGACCTCCTCGAACCGGACCCCGTCGTGGTAGGTGACGCGGGGGATGTGCAGGTGGCCGTAGACGACGGCGGCGGCGCGGAACCGGACGTGCCAGTCGGCGGTCAGCTCGGTGCCGCACCACTGCGCGAACTCCGGGTACCGCAGCACCCGCGTGGGGTGGCGCACCAGCGGCCAGTGGTTCACCAGCACCGTCGGCAGGTCCGGGTCGACCGCCGCCAGCCGGCGTTCGGTGATCGCGGCCCGGCGGCGGCACCAGGTGGCGCGGTCCGGGTAGGGGTCCGGGTGCAGGAGGAACTCGTCGGAGCACACGACGCCCGCGTCGTGCGCGATCCGCAGCGACTCGGCCGCCGTCGTCGCACCGGGGGCGTGGAAGGAGTAGTCGTAGCCCACGAACAGCGGCGCCACCGCGACCGGCCCGCCCGGGCCGTCCCACACCGGGTACGGGTCCTCCGGGGTGTCGACGCCCAGGCCGCGGCAGGTCTCGACGAGCGCCCGGTAGCGCGCGTCGCCGCGCAGCGTGCAGGGGTCCTGCGGGTGGGTCCAGAGGTCGTGGTTGCCGGGGGTCCAGACGACGCGCGCGAAGCGGCCGGCGAGCAGGCGCAGCGTGGCCTCGATGTCGGCGTACATCTCGCCGACGTCACCGGCGACGATCAGCCAGTCGCCGTCCGACGACGGGCGCAGCGACTCGACGAGCGCCCGGTTCTCGGCGTGCACGACGTGCAGGTCGGCGACGGCCAGCAGCTGGGGTTCGGGCACGGTGGTCCTCCCGGGTCGGTCGGGGAGCGGTCAGGGGGTGCGGGCGGAGTGCAGGCGGGCGTAGGCGCCGCCGGCGCGCAGCAAGGTGTCGTGGGTGCCCTGCTCGACGATCCGGCCGGACTCCATGACCACGATCAGGTCGGCGTCGCGGATCGTCGACAGCCGGTGGGCGATGACGAAGCTGGTCCGCCCGGTGCGCAGGGTGGCCATGGCTCGCTGGATCAGCAGCTCGGTGCGGGTGTCGACGGCGCTGGTGGCCTCGTCGAGGACGAGCACCGCCGGCCGGGCGAGGAACGCCCGCGCCACCGTGATCAGCTGCTTCTCCCCGGCGCTGGCGCCGCCGGAGTCGTCGTCGAGGACGGTGTCGTAGCCGTCGGGCAGGGTCCGGACGAACGTGTCGACGCAGGTGGCGCGGGCCGCCTCCGCGATGTCCTCGCGGGTCGCGTCCGGCGCGCCGTAGGCGATGTTCTCCGCGATCGTCCCGCCGAACAGCCAGGTGTCCTGCAGGACGAGCCCGAAGCGGGAGCGCAGGTCGGCGCGGGTCATCGTCGCCGTGTCGGTGCCGTCCAGCAGGATCGTCCCGCCGTCGATCTCGTAGAAGCGCATCAGCAGGTTGCCCAGGGTGGTCTTGCCCGCGCCCGTCGGGCCGACGATCGCGACGGTGCTGCCCGGCTCGACGCGCAGCGACAGGTCCTCGATGAGCGGGGTCTCCGGGGTGTAGCGGAACGACACCCGGCGGAACTCGACGCGGCCGGCCGGGGCGCCGGGCGTCGCCGGGGTGCGCGGCTCGGGCTCCTGCTCGGGCGCGTCGAGCAGGGTGAACACCCGCTTCGCCGAGGCCACCCCCGACTGCAGCCGCCCGGCCACCGAGGCGATCTCGACGATCGGCTGGCTGAACTGGCGGGCGTAGAGGATGAACGCCTGCACGTCGCCGAGGGTGAGCGAGCCGGAGAGCACCTTCCAGGCCCCGACGACGGCGACCACCAGGTACCCGAGGTTCGCCACGAACATCATGACCGGCTCCATCGCGCCGGACGAGGTCTGGGCCGACGCCCCCGCGCGGTACACCGCGTCGTTGCACTCGGCGAACCGGCGCTGCGCCTCGGCACGGCGGTGGTGGCCGCGGATGAGGGCGTGCCCGGTGCAGACCTCCTCGACGTGCGCGTTGAGCGCGCCGTTCGCCTCCCACTGCGCGGTGAACTGCGGGTGGGCGCGGCGCCCCAGCCAGGTCGCGAGCAGCCCCGACACCGGCACGCTGAGGATCATCACGACGGCCAGCGACGGGGAGATGACGACCATCAGCGTCAGCATCGCGACCAGCGAGAGGATCGAGGTGATCAGCTCGGCGAGGGTCTGCTGCAGGGTCTGCTGCAGGTTGTCGACGTCGTTGGTGGTGCGCCCGAGCGTCTCACCCGCGGGGTGCCGGTCGTAGTGCCGCAACGGGAGCCGGGACAGCTTCGCCTGCGCCCGGCCCCGCAGGTCGTGGATCACCCGCCACACCACGGACGCGACGATCCGGCCCTGCGCGAGGGTGAACAGCGACGCCCCGATGTAGACCACGAGCAGGACCAGCAGCAGCCGCCCGACCGACGCGAAGTCGACGCCGGTGGCCGGTCCGGGGCTGCCGGCGGCGTCGCCGCCGGGCCCGCCAGGACCGAGCACCCCGACCGCGACGAGGTCGGTGACCCGGCCCAGCAGCAGCGGCCCGACGGCGTTGAGCGCGATCCCGGCGACGCCGGTGAGCAGCGCGAGCGCCACCGGGCTGCGGTGCGGCCGCAGCAGCCCGACGAGCCGGCGGGCCGGGCGGTCACCCGGCCCCGGGGGTGCTGCAGCACCCGCAGCACCCGCGGCAGGCGTGGCCGGGTCCTGCTCAGTGACGTCCGGCGAGGCCATGGGCGGCGTCCTCCTCGGTGAGCTGCGAGTGCGCGATCTCGCGGTAGGTCGGGCTGTCGCGCAGCACGTCGTCGTGGGTGCCGTCGGCGACGAGCCGCCCGGCGTCGAGGACGACGACCCGGCCGGCGTCGCGCGCGGTGGAGACCCGCTGGGTCACGGTGATCACGGTGGCGCCGGCGGTCCACGGGACCAGCGCCGCCCGCAGCGCGGCGTCGGTGGCCTGGTCCAGCGCGGAGAAGCAGTCGTCGAACAGATACACGCCGGGGCGGCGGAGCAGGGTGCGGGCGATGCACAGCCGCTGGCGCTGGCCGCCGGAGACGGTCGTGCCGCCCTGCGCGACCTCGGCGTCCAGCCCGCCGGGCATCCGGGCGACGAACCCGTCGGCCTGCGCGACGCGCAGCGCCTCCCAGAGCTCGTCGTCGGTCGCGTCCGGACGCCCGAAGCGCAGGTTGCTCGCGACCGTGCCGGCGAACAGGTAGGGGCGCTGCGGCACGAACCCGACGGCGCCGGTCAGCACCGCCGGGTCGAGCTCGCGCACGTCGGTGCCGCCGACGCGGACGGCGCCCGTGGTCGGGTCGACCAGCCGCAGCACCAGGTTCAGCAGGGTCGTCTTGCCGCTGCCGGTGCTGCCCAGCACCGCGACCCGCTCCCCGGGCTCGACGGTCAGGCCGATCCCGTCCAGGACGGCGCGTTCCGCGCCCGGGTAGCGGAACTCCACGTCGTCCAGCTCCACCCGGCCGGTGGGGCCGCGCATCGGGACCGGGTCGGCCGGTGCCGGGACGCCCGGTTCGGTGTCGAGGACCTCCATGATCCGGCCCGCGCACACCCGGGCCCGCGGGACCTGCAGGAACACGAACGCGACCATCACGACCGACATGAGGATCAGCGACAGGTAGAACAGGAACGCGCTGAGCGCGCCGAGCTGCATGACGCCCGCGTCGATGCGCCGGGCGCCGACCCACATCAGGACGACCGTGAACAGGTTCATCAGCAGCAGCACCAGCGGCAGCATCGTGGCGATCAGCCTGCCGACCCGCTGGGAGAGGTCGAGGAACGCGTCGTTGGTGCGGGTGAAGCGCTGCTGTTCGTGGTCGTCGCGGACGAACGAGCGGACCACCCGCACCCCGGTGATCGACTCGCGGAGCAGCCGGCCGAGCCCGTCGAGGGTGACCTGCATCCGGTCGTAGAGGGTGCCCATCCGGGCCAGCAGGAGTCCGAAGCAGACACCCACGACCAGCACGAGGACGACCAGCAGCAGCGCCAGTGGCACGTCCTGCTGCAGCGCGAGCACGACGCTGCCCACGCACATCAGGGGAGCGGAGACGACGACGCCGAACCCGGACCGGGCGAGGTTCTGGACCTGCTGGACGTCGTTGACCGTCCGGGTCAGGAGCGACGCGGTGCCGAACCGGCCGACCTCCCGGGCGGAGAAGTCGAGGATGCGGCCGAACACCGCGGAGCGCAGGTCCCGGCCCATCGCGGTGGAGGTGCGGGCACCCAGCGCGGTCGCGGCCAGCGCCGCGACGATCTGCGCGACGGCGACCCCCGCCATGATCGTCCCGAGCTCGGCGATCCGCCCGGGATCGGCCCGGACCACCCCCTCGTCGATGAGGGCCGCACCGAGCGTCGGCAGCAGCAGCGTGCCGGCGATCTGCACGGTCTGGAGGACGACGAGCACGCCCGCCGGTCCGGCGTAGCCGCGCAGCTGGGCGCGCGCGAGTCTCGACAGCACGTGAGGACACCCCGGTTCACGGCGGCCGCCGCGGGCCGCCCGGTGGACGGTGCCGGTGGCAGACCGGCCAGCACAGCCGACCAGACCGCGGACCCGGAATTCACCAGTTCCGCGCACGATTTTCCGCGGCCGCACTCGTGAATTCCCTACACCCCGGAGAATTCGTTGACACCGTCTCACGGACCTTGCCAGCGTGCGGCGTGTCTCTCGTCCGGACAGCGTATTCGCCGCCGTGCCGACGGCCGGTCGACGCGTGTGGGCGGGCTCGGTAACGGTCGAGAAGGGAATCCCCATGTCCAAACGAGCTCTCATCACCGGAATCACCGGTCAGGACGGGTCCTACCTGGCGGAGCACCTGCTGTCGCAGGGCTACCAGGTCTGGGGCCTGATCCGGGGGCAGGCCAACCCCCGCAAGACGCGGGTCAGCCGGCTGGCGTCCGAACTGGACTTCGTCGACGGCGACCTGATGGACCAGGGCAGCCTGGTCTCGGCCGTCGACACCGTGCAGCCCGACGAGGTCTACAACCTCGGCGCGATCTCGTTCGTCCCGATGTCGTGGCAGCAGGCCGAGCTCGTCACCGAGGTCAACGGCACGGGCGTGCTGCGGATGCTGGAGGCGATCCGCATGGTCTCCGGGCTCTCGCCGTCGCGGACCGCGTCGCCGGACGGACAGATCCGCTTCTACCAGGCGTCGTCGTCGGAGATGTTCGGCAAGGCGGCGGAGACCCCGCAGCGTGAGACGACGCTGTTCCACCCGCGCAGCCCCTACGGCGCCGCGAAGGCGTACGGCCACTACATCACCCGCAACTACCGCGAGTCGTTCGGGATGTACGCGGTGTCGGGCATGCTGTTCAACCACGAGTCGCCGCGCCGCGGCCAGGAGTTCGTCACCCGCAAGATCTCCCTGGCGGTCGCCCGGATCAAGCTCGGCCTGCAGCGCGACCTCGCGCTGGGCAACCTCGACGCGGTGCGCGACTGGGGCTACGCCGGCGACTACGTCCGCGCGATGCACCTGATGCTGCAGCAGGACGAGGCCGACGACTACGTGATCGGGACCGGGCAGATGCACTCGGTGCGCGACGCCGTGCAGATCGCGTTCGACCACGTCGGGCTGGACTGGCGGGACAACGTCGTCGTCGACCCGGCGCTGGTGCGCCCGGCCGAGGTCGAGGTGCTGTGCGCCGACAGCGTGCGGGCCCGCCGTCGGCTGGACTGGACGCCGGAGGTCGACTTCCCGGAGCTCATGCGGATGATGGTCGACTCCGACCTGGAGCACGTGGCCCGTGAGAACGAGTACGGGCACCTGCTGCTGGCCGCCAACTGGTGAACCGGCGGGCCACACACTAGGGATTTCCGGCCCGAATCGTCCGCACAATCGTCGGTGGTGAGCTCCTCCGCCGCGCGGCGGAATGGAGCGGCGATTCGGTTCCCGCCGGACGTGTGCGGAATTCCGGCGCGATTGTCGAGTGGGCGTCGGCTGCGAGACGGGTGGAGTTGGGATGGACAACGAACAGAAGCTCCGGGACTACCTCAAGCTGGCCACGGCCGATCTGCGCCGCAGCCGCCGGCGGGTGAGCGAGCTGGAGTCCGCCGCCCAGGAGCCGATCGCCGTCGTCGGGATGGCCTGCCGCTATCCCGGCGGTGTCCGCAGCCCCGAGGACCTGTGGCGGATGGTCGAGGCGGGGGAGGACAGCATCACGCCGTTCCCCACCGACCGCGGCTGGGACACCGCCGCGCTCGCCGGTTCGCCGACGGCGTCCGGCGGGTTCCTGCACGACGCCCCCGACTTCGACGCCGAGTTCTTCGGCATCTCCCCGCGCGAGGCCGTCGCGATGGACCCGCAGCAGCGGGTCGTCCTGGAGTCCGCGTGGGAGGCGTTCGAGCGGTCCGGGATCGACCCGGTCTCGCTGCAGGGCAGCCGGACCGGCGTGTTCGTCGGCGCGATGGCGCAGGACTACCGGGTCGGCCCGGCCGACGGCGCCGAGGGCTTCCAGCTCACCGGCAACACCGGCAGCGTCCTGTCGGGACGCATCTCCTACACCTTCGGCACGGTCGGCCCGGCCGTCACGGTCGACACCGCCTGCTCGTCGTCGCTGGTCGCGGTCCACCTGGCCACCCAGGCCCTGCGCGGCGGCGAGTGCTCGCTGGCGCTGGCCGGCGGTGTCACCGTGATGTCCGGGCCCGGCACCTTCATCGAGATGGGCCGGCAGGGCGGCCTGTCGGCCGACGGCCGCTGCCGTTCCTTCGGCGACACCGCCGACGGCACCGGCTGGGCCGAGGGCGTCGGCCTGCTCGTGCTGGAGCGGCTGTCCGACGCGCGCCGCAACGGGCACGAGGTCCTCGCGGTCGTCCGTGGGTCCGCGGTCAACCAGGACGGCGCCTCCAACGGCCTGACCGCCCCGAACGGCCCGTCGCAGCAGCAGGTCATCGAGCAGGCGCTGGTCAACGCCCGGCTGTCCGCGGGTGACGTCGACGTCGTCGAGGCGCACGGCACCGGCACCACCCTCGGCGACCCGGTCGAGGCGCAGGCACTGCTCGCCACCTACGGCCGCGACCGCGACGCCGGGCGCCCGCTGCTGCTCGGCTCGGTCAAGTCCAACATCAGCCACACCCAGGCCGCCGCCGGCGTCGCCGGCGTGATCAAGATGGTGATGGCGATGCGGCACGGGGTGCTGCCCCGCACGCTGCTCGCCGAGGACCCCAGCCGGCACGTCGACTGGTCCCCGGACACCGTCCGGATCCTCACCGGGAACACCGGCTGGCCGGCCACCGGCGCACCGCGCCGCGCCGCCGTCTCGTCGTTCGGGATCAGCGGCACCAACGCGCACACCATCGTCGAGCAGGCCCCCGAGCCCGAGCCCGAGGCGGCGGACGGGGACGATGGCCCGCCCGCCGACGAGCCCGCCCGTACCGAGCCCGGCACGCTGCCGGTCCTGCTCTCCGGCCGCACCCCCGAGGCGCTGCAGGCCCAGGCCGCCGCGCTGCAGGACGCGCTCGCCACCGCCCCCGGCACCCCGCTGACCGACGTCGCGTGGTCGCTGGCCACCACCCGGACCGCGTTCGCCCACCGCGCCGTCCTGCTCGCCGCCGACCGCGACGCCCTCGCCGGGGACCTCGCCGCGCTCGCCGCCGGGGACCCCGCGGCCGCCCGCGACACCGTGACGGGCGAGGCCCGCGCGGAGGACCGGCTCGCCGTGCTGTTCACCGGGCAGGGCTCGCAGCGGATCGGCGCGGGGCGCGAGCTCGCCGCCCGCTTCCCGGTGTTCGCCGAGGCGCTGGACACCGTGCTCGCCGCGTTCGACCCGCACGTGCAGGGCCCGCTGCGCGAGATCCTCCGGGGCCCCGCCGACGGCCCCCCCGACAGCTCCGACGGCACCGACGAGGCCGCCGCCGCGCTGCTCGACGACACCGCCCACGCCCAGCCCGCGATCTTCGCGGTCGAGGTGGCGCTGTACCGGCTCGTGACCTCGCTCGGCGTCACCCCGGGCCACCTGCTCGGCCACTCGGTCGGCGAGATCGCCGCCGCGCACGTCGCGGGCGTGCTGTCCCTCGACGACGCGGCCACCCTGGTCGCCGCCCGCGGCCGTCTGATGTCCGCGCTGCCCACCGGCGGCGCGATGGTCGCGGTGCAGGCGTCCGAGTCCGAGGTCGAGCCGCTGCTCGACGGGTACCGCGACCGGGTCTCCGTGGCCGCGGTCAACGGGCCGTCGGCCGTCGTGCTGTCCGGCGCCGACGAGGCGGTCACCGCGATCGCCGGCCGGCTCGCCGACGAGGGGCGCCGCACCCGGCGGCTGCGGGTCAGCCACGCGTTCCACTCGCCGCTGATGGAACCGATGCTCGACGAGTTCCGCGCCGTCGTCGAGGGACTCGACCTGCAGGCGCCGCTGATCCCGATCGTCTCCGACGTGACCGGCGAGCTCGCGACCGTCGCCCAGCTCACCTCGGCCGACTACTGGGTCGAGCACGTCCGCAGCGCCGTCCGGTTCGCCGACGGCGTCGACTGGCTCGCCCGCCACGACGTCACCGCGTTCCTGGAGCTCGGCCCGGACGGTGCCCTGTCCGCCATGACGCGGGACTGCCTCGACGCCGCGGACCCCGCCGCCACCGCGTCCGTCGCCGTGCCCGCGCTGCGCGCCGGGCGGCCCGAGGAGCAGACCCTCACCGCGGCACTGGCCGCGCTGCACACCCACGGCACCGCCGTCGACTGGGCGGCCTGGTTCGCCGGAACGGGCGCCCGCCGCACCGACCTGCCCACCTACGCGTTCCGGCGCCGCCGGTTCTGGCCCAAGGCGATCCAGACCGGTGCCGCCGACCTGCGCTCGGCCGGGCTCGGCGCCGCCCGCCACCCGCTGCTGTCCGCCGCGGTGTCGCTCGCCGACTCCGAGGGCGCGCTGCTCACCGGCCGGCTGTCGCTGCAGACCCACCCCTGGCTGGCCGACCACACCGTGCGCGGCACCACGCTGCTGCCCGGGACCGCGTTCCTGGAGCTGGCGGTGCGGGCCGGTGACGAGGTCGGCTGCGACCGCGTCGAGGAGCTGACCCTCGCCGCCCCGCTCGCCCTGCCCGAGCAGGGCGGGGTCGCGGTGCAGCTGTGGGTCGGGGCCCCGGACGCGGGCGGCCGCCGCACCCTGACGGTCTACGCCCGGCCGGACACCGACCCCGACACCGAGCACGACCTCCCCTGGACCCCGCACGCCACCGGTGTCCTCGCCGTCGCCGGTGCGGCCACGGCGACCGTCGACGCGACCGAGTGGCCGCCCGCCGGGGCCGAGCCCCTCGCGGTCGACGACCTGTACGACCGCCTCTCCGAGAACGGCTTCGGCTACGGGCCGGCGTTCCGCGGGCTCACCGCGGCCTGGCGCCGCGACGACGCCGTCCACGCCGAGATCGTGCTGCCCGAGGCCGGCCGCGCCGACGCCGACGCGTTCGGCCTGCACCCGGCCGCGCTCGACGCCGCCCTGCACGCCGCCGGGTTCGTCGAGCTGGGCGAGCGCAGCCGCGGCGGGATGCCCTTCTCCTGGGAGGGCGTCACCCTGCACGCGAGCGGTGCGGGGACCCTGCGGGTGCGCCTGACCCCGGTCGCCGACGACGCGATCGCCGTCGCGGTCGCCGACGGGACCGGTGCGCCGGTCGCCACCGTCGACTCGCTGGTGCTGCGCGGGGTCGCCGACCACGACGTCGACTCCGCGGGCGCGGTCGCCCGGGACGCGCTGTTCCGGCTCGACCGGACCCCCGTCACCCCGGCCGGGGAGGCCCCCGGCAGCGTCGTGATCGCCGGTCCCGACGTGCTCGGCCTCGCGGCACACCCCGGGCTCGGCGCCACCGCGACCGCGCCGGACGGGCGCGACGGCGTCGCCGTGCACCCGGACCTGGCCGCGCTCGCGGACGCCGACGGGCCCGCCCCCGAGGTCGTGCTGCTCGGCCTCGCCGGGGGGACGGGGCCCGCGGAGGCGCACCGGTGTGCCTCCGAGGCGCTCGCCGCCGTCCGCACCTGGCTCGACCACTCCGACCGCTTCGACGGGTCCCGGCTGGTCGTCGTGACCCGCGGCGCCACCACCGGCGACGACATCGCCGCGGCGGCCGCGTGGGGCCTGCTCCGTTCCGCCCGCTCGGAGAACCCGGGCCGCTTCGCGCTGCTCGACCTCGCCGCGGACGCCGACCTCGCCGACCTCGCCGACCTGCCCCTCGGCGCGCTCACCGCCGACGAGCCCGAGCTCACCCTGACCCGCGACGGGCTGCGGGCCACCCGGCTCGTGCGCCGGCCCGCCCCGCGCGACGCGGGGGACGGCCCGTCCTTCGGCGACGGCGCCGTCCTGGTCACCGGCGGGACCGGCGGCCTCGGCGCCGTCGTCGCCCGGCACCTGGCCGCCGCGCACGGCGTGACCGACCTGCTGCTGGTCAGCCGGCGCGGCCCGGCCGCCGACGGCGCGTCCGAGCTGGTCGGCGAGCTCGCCGCCGCGGGCGCGCGGGCCGACGTCGTCGCCTGCGACGTGACCGACCGCGACGCTGTGGCGGCCCTGTTCGGCGAGCACCGGGTCTCGTCCGTGGTGCACACCGCCGGGGTCCTCGACGACGGCACCGTCGGCTCGCTCACCCCCGAGCGGCTCTCGACGGTGCTGCGCCCGAAGATCGACGCCGCCTGGAACCTGCACGCCGTGGCCGGCGAGCAGGACGTGGAGCTCGCCTCGTTCGTGCTGTTCTCGTCGGTCGCCGGGGTGTTCGGCAGCCCCGGGCAGGCGAACTACGCCGCCGGCAACGCCGCCCTCGACGCGCTCGCCGCGCACCGCCGCGCCGCCGGCCTGCCGGGGCTCTCGCTGGCCTGGGGCCCGTGGGAGCGGACCGGCGGGATGACCGGTGGCGTCTCCGACGACGACATGGCGCGGATGGCCCGCGCCGGGACCCCCGCCCTGACCGTCGAGCAGGGCCTGGCGCTGTTCGACGCCGCGCTCGGCTCGGCCGACCCGGCCGTCGTGCCGGTCCGGCTCGACCTGCCCGCCCTGCGCGCCGCCGGGGACGTGCCGCCGCTGCTGCGGTCGCTGATCCGGACCCGGGCCCGGCGCACCGCCGCCACCGGCTCGGCGACCGCGAGCGGTCTCGCCCAGCGCCTGGCGCGGCTCGACGCCGAGGGCCGTGAGGAGCTCGTGCTCGACCTGGTCCGCGGCCAGGTCGCGCTGGTGCTGGGCCACGCCGGTGCCGACGACGTCGACGCCGGTCGCGCGTTCCGCGACCTCGGCTTCGACTCGCTGACCGCCGTCGAGCTGCGCAACCGGCTCGGCACCGTCACCGGGCTGCGGCTGCCCGCCACCCTGGTCTTCGACCACCCGACCGTCCGGCACCTCGCGGCCCACGTCACGGCCGAGCTGCTGGGCACCGAGGCCGAGGTCCTGCCCGCGAACCGCGCGGGCGCCGACTCCGCCGACCGCGACGACCCGATCGTCATCGTCGGCATGGCCTGCCGCTACCCGGGCGGGGTCTCCACCCCCGACGAGCTGTGGCGGCTCGTCACCGAGGGCACCGACGCGATCTCCGGGTTCCCGACGAACCGGAACTGGGACGTCGAGGCACTCCACCACCCGGACCCGGACCACCCCGGCACCACCTACAGCCGGTCCGGCGGGTTCCTGCACGAGGCAGGCGAGTTCGACCCGGCGTTCTTCGGGATGAGCCCGCGCGAGGCGCTGGCCACCGACTCGCAGCAGCGGCAGCTGCTGGAGACGTCCTGGGAGGCCGTCGAACGGGCCGGGATCGACCCGTCGACGCTGCGCGGCACCGCCACCGGTGTGTTCGCCGGGGTCATGTACAGCGACTACAACGCGGTGCTGGCCGGGCCCGAGTTCGAGGGCTTCCAGGGCGTCGGCAGCTCGCCGAGCCTCGCCTCCGGCCGGGTCGCCTACACCCTCGGGCTGGAGGGGCCTGCCGTCACCGTCGACACCGCCTGCTCGTCGTCGCTGGTCGCGATGCACTGGGCGATGCAGGCGCTGCGCACCGGGGAGTGCTCGCTGGCACTCGCCGGTGGCGTCACCGTCATGTCCACCCCGGCGGCGTTCGTCGACTTCGCCCGCCAGCGCGGCCTCTCCCCGGACGGCCGCTGCAAGGCCTTCTCCGACGACGCCGACGGCGTCGGCTGGTCCGAGGGCGTCGGCATGCTCGTGCTGGAGCGGCAGTCCGACGCCGTCCGCCACGGCCACGACATCCTGGCGGTCGTCCGCGGGTCGGCCGTCAACCAGGACGGCGCGTCCAACGGCCTGACCGCGCCGAACGGCCCGTCGCAGCAGCGCGTGATCCGCCAGGCGCTGGCGAGCGCGGGGCTGTCCACCGGCGACGTCGACGTCGTCGAGGCGCACGGCACCGGCACCACCCTGGGCGACCCGATCGAGGCGCAGGCGCTGCTCGCCACCTAAGGCCGCGACCGGGACACCGACCGGCCGCTGCACCTCGGCTCGCTGAAGTCGAACATCGGCCACACCCAGGCCGCCGCCGGCGTCGCCGGGGTGATCAAGATGGTGCAGGCCATGCGGCACGGGGTGCTGCCCCGCACGCTGCACGCCGCTGTCCCGTCGTCGCACGTGGACTGGTCCGACGGCGCGGTGGAGCTGCTCACCGAGGACGCCTCCTGGCCGGAGACCGGCCGCGCGCGCCGCGCCGCCGTGTCGTCGTTCGGGATCAGCGGCACCAACGTCCACACCGTCCTCGAGCAGGGCCCCGCGACCGCACCCGCCGACGAGCCGGGGCGGACCCCGGCCGTCGTGCCGCTGCTGCTGTCGGGCCGCGGCCGCGCCGCGCTGCGCGGGCAGGCCGCCCGGCTGCTCGGGCACCTCCGGGACCACCCCGGGACCCGCACCGTCGATCTCGCCCACTCGCTCGCCACCACCCGCACCCGCTTCGACCAGCGGGCCGCGGTCCTCGGCGGCGACCGCGACGACCTGCTCGCCTCGCTCGGCGCGCTCGCCGCCGGCCGCCCGGACCCGCTCGTCGTCGAGGGGGAGACCGCGGGCCGTGCCCGCCTCGCGGTGCTGTTCACCGGCCAGGGCAGCCAGCGCGCCGCCATGGGCCGCGAGCTGTACGCCGCGCAGCCGGTGTTCGCCGCCGCGTTCGACGAGGTCTGCGCCGAGCTGGACCCGCTGCTCGACCGCCCGCTCGCCGGGGTCGTGTTCGCCGACGAGGGCACCGACGACGCCGCGCTGCTCGACGAGACCGGCTGGACCCAGCCCGCGCTGTTCGCGGTCGAGGTCGCGCTGTACCGGCTCGCCGAGAGCTGGGGCGTGCGCGCCGACCTCGTGGCCGGGCACTCGATCGGCGAGATCACCGCCGCGCACGTCGCCGGGGTGTTCACCCTCGCCGACGCCGCCCGGCTCGTCGCCGCCCGCGCCCGCCTCATGCAGGCCCTGCCCACCGGCGGCGCCATGATCGCGATCCGGGCGGGCGAGGACGAGGTCACCCCGCTGCTCGACGACCGGGTCGCGCTCGCCGCGGTCAACGCGCCGGACTCGGTCGTCGTCTCCGGCGACGCCGACGCCGCCGCCGCGCTCGCCGCGACGTTCGCCGAGCAGGGCCGCCGCACCCGCACGCTGCGCGTCAGCCACGCGTTCCACTCGCCGCACATGGACGGCATGCTCGACGACTTCCGCGCCGTCGCGGAGGGGATCGCCTACGGCGCTCCCCGGATCCCGGTGGTCTCCGACCTCACCGGCGCCCGCGCCACCGACGACGAGCTGTGCGACCCCGGGTACTGGGTGCGGCACGTGCGCGAGGCCGTCCGGTTCGCCGACTGCGTCACCACGCTGCACGCCGAGGGCGCGACCGTCCTGCTGGAGCTGGGACCCGACGCGCCGCTCACCGCGATGGCCCGGGAGACCCTCGGGGACGGCGCGGACGTCGCGCTGGTGCCGTTCCTGCGCGCCGACCGGGGCGAGGAGCTCGCCGCCGCGACGGCCGCCGGGCTGCTGCAGGTCCACGGCGTCGACCTCGACCAGGACGCCCTCCTCGCCGGGACCGGCGCCCGCCGCACCGCGCTGCCGACCTACGCCTTCCAGCACGAGTTCTACTGGCCGCAGCTGCCCGCCGCCCCCGCGTCCGGCGGTGCCGACGCCGACCCGGCCGACCGGCAGCTGTGGGCCGCCGTCGAGCGCGGCGACGCCGCCGAGCTGGCCGGCATCCTCGGCCTCGACACCGACGACGTCGCCACACCGCTGCTGCCCGCCCTGACCACCTGGCGGCGCGGCAACCGGGAGAAGGCGCAGCTCGACACCCTGCGCTACCGCGTCGAGTGGACCCGGCTGCGGCGCCCCGCCGCCCCGGTCCTCGACGGCACCTGGCTGCTGGTCTCCACCGGCGCGACCGCCGACGCCGAGGGCACGCTGCTCGACGGGCTCGCCGACGCCCTCGGCGCGCACGGCGCCCGGGTCCGCCGCCTCGTCCTCGACGACGACTGCGCGGCCGACCGCACCGACGTCGCCGCGCGGCTGGCCGAGGGCACCGACGAGGGGGACCCCGCCGCCCACGTGCTGTCCGTCCTGCCGCTGGACGAGCGCCCCGCGGAGGGTGCCGAACCGCTGACCCGCGGCCTCGCGCTGACCGTCGCGCTCGTCCAGGCACTCGCCGACAGCGAGGCAGGCACCGGGACCGGCAACGGGACGACAGGCCGGCTCTGGACCGCGACCCGCGGCGCCGTCTCCACCGGGCCCGCCGATCCGGTCACCCACCCGCAGCAGGCCACCGCCTGGGGCCTGGGCCGCAGCGTCGCCCTGGAGCACCCGCGGCTGTGGGGCGGCCTCGTCGACCTCCCGGCCGAGCTCGACCCGCGCAGCGGCCAGCGCCTCGCCGGCGTCCTCGCCGACAAGGACACCCCCGACGGCGAGGACCAGGTCGCGCTGCGCGCCTCCGGCGTCTCCGGGCGGCGGCTCGTCCGGCACACCGTCGACGCGCTGCCGCCGGCCACCGCCTTCACCGCCACCGGATCGGTGCTGGTCACCGGCGGTACCGGCGGGCTGGGCGCGGAGGTCGCCCGCTGGCTGGCCCGCTCCGGCGCGGCGCACCTGGTGCTCACCAGCCGCCGCGGCGCCGACGCCCCCGGCGCCGCCGAACTGCGCGACGAGCTCACCGCGCTCGGTGCCTCGGTCGCGATCGAGGCGTGCGACGTGACCGACCGGGACGCGCTCGCCGCCGTCCTGGACGCCGTGCCCGCCCACGCGCCGCTGACGGGTGTCGTGCACACCGCAGGCGTCGGCCACTACGACGCGCTCGACACCCTCGACGTCGGCGGCGTCGCCGCCCGCGCGGGCGCCAAGATCGCCGGCGCCGCGCACCTCGACGACCTGCTCGGCGACCGCGAGCTGGACCTGTTCGTGCTGTTCGGCTCCGTCGCCGGGGTGTGGGGGAGCGGTGCGCAGAGCGCCTACGGCGCCGCCAACGCCTATCTCGACGCGCTCGCCGCACACCGCCGCGCCCGCGGCCTCGCCGCGACGGGCGTCGCCTGGGGTCCGTGGGCCGGGTCCGGGATGGCGGCCGACGACGCCGTCGCCGGGACCCTGCAGCGGCAGGGCCTCGGGATGCTCGACCCCGGCCCGGCCATGGCCGAGCTGCGCCGCGCCGTCGTCGACGGCGACGTCACGGTCACCGTCGCCGACGTCGACTGGGACCGCTACGCGCCGCTGTTCACCTCGGCCCGGCCGAGCGCGCTGATCTCCGGCCTCGCGGACCTGGGAGAGCCGGAGACCGGTGCGGGCGTCACCGAGATCGTCACGAGGGTCCGCGCCCTCGACGAGCCCGCCGGGA